>NZ_JBFTKU010000019.1:0-109482 GCF_056665975.1 Caulobacter sp. 05T431
CGGCTGCGGCGGCCTTGGCGGCGGCTTCGCGAGCCGCGGCCGCGTCAGCGGCGGCGCGGGCCTCGGCGGCGCGGCGGTCGGCGGCCTGGCGCTCCTGCTGTTCGCGGGCGGCCTCGATGGCGCGCTGGCGGGCCACCATCTCGCTTTGCGAGAGGCCGCCGGCCGAGCCACCGCCCGAACCGCCGCCTTGCGACGAGGGCTGACGCGGGGCGTCTTGACGGCGTTCGGCCGAGGACGGCGCGGCCAGGTTGCCGGTCGGCGGCGCGTGCGGGCGCACGCGCTTGGTTTCAACCACCACCGTCTTGGTGCGGCCGTGGCTGAAGCTCTGCTTCACGACGCCGGCGCTGACCGAGCCCTGACGGGGCTTCAGCGTGATGGGCGCTCGCCCGCCGGGGTTGGAACCAGGCCGACCGTTATCGTTCTCGTCGCTCATGCGCTCGCTTGTACTTCCGCCGGGGGGCCGGCCAAAAAACGTTCGATCCATACGAGAAAGGGGCCTGGACGTACTTTCCGAAGAAAGCGCGTTTCCCGACCCTTCGCTCAGGAGCGGATCACGCTCCTCATTTCAAGTTCCAGACCTCTGTCGCCGACGAATGGAAGCCATTCGTCGAAGCCAGGGGCCTAGGGCTCCTCGCGCCAACTCGCCGACCAACTCGAGGGAAGGAGTGGGCGGAAGCCTGATAACCGCTCGACGTCCAAAGTCCAGCGATCAGTGCCGCGCCCGGCAAGGAGCGCCGTGTGTATCACATTCTCCCCACCCAAGGCCAAACCCAATTCGTCGGACGTGAACATCCCGCAGATTTTGGGGCTGTTCGGGGCCCTGTGGACCGCGGCGAGGATCTTTCGGCGACCGTCAGCGGCGCCGTCGGACGCCTCGATCAGCCAGGCGGTCTGTCCCGAGGCCAGGGCCGAGGAGACCTTTTCGAAGCCTGAGATAATCGTTCCGCCGCGCCGTGCAAGTCCCAGCCCGTCCAGAACACGTCGGGCCAGCAGCCGTTCCACCTGGTCGGCCAGGTCGGCCGGGGCGGTCAGCTTGGTCTTGGCCGAGCGCGAGAACAGGCCCTTCTTGGCGGCGGTCGCCACGGCCTCGCGGGTGGCGTCCACCCACATGCCGCGGCCGGGCAGCTTGCGCGCCACGTCCGGGACCACCATCCCGTCGGGGCCCGCCACGAACCGCACCAGGCGCGCCTCGTCGGTCGCCTCGCCCAGGACGATGTCCTTGCGCTGGCGGCTGGCTTCGGCGTGGGTCTTGGGGGCGTTCGCGTCGGTCATGGGCTTGTAAAGACACCGGGCCTCCGACTTTCGTGGGAGGCCCGGGGCTTAGGGTCAGTCTTCCTTGGCTTCGTCTTCGGCTTCGGGGGCTTCTTCCTCCGAGGCCTCGGCCGGCTCGTCGCCCGCCTCTTCCTCGAACTCGCCTTCCTCTTCCTCGACGTATTCCGGTTCCGGCGGGGCCTCGACCCAGCCCATCACGATGCGGGCGCGCATGATCAGGGCCTCGGCGTCTTCCGGCGACAGGTTGAAGCTGTCCAGGATGCCGGCCTCGCGCACGCGCTCGCCGTCCTTGGTCTCGAACCAGCCGCGCAGGTCGTCCGGGATCAGGCCGGCCAGGTCCTCGATCGACTTCACGTCGCCTTCGCCCAGGGCCACGGCCACCGGCAGGGTCACGCCCTCGATGGTCAGCAGCTCGTCCTGGACGCCCAGCTCCAGACGCTTGGCGTCCAGGGCGGCGGCTTCCTTTTCCAGGAATTCGCGGGCGCGGGTCTGCAGTTCCTCGGCGGTCTCGTCGTCGAAGCCCTCGATGGCCGCGATCTCGTGCGGCTCGACATAGGCCACGTCCTCGACGGCCGCGAAGCCCTCGGTGACCAGCAGCTGGGCGATGACCTCGTCGACGTCCAGGGCTTCCTGGAACAGGGCGGTGCGCTCGGAGAACTCGCGCTGGCGGCGCTCGCTTTCCTGGCTCTCGGTCATGATGTCGATCTGCCAGCCGGTCAGCTGCGAGGCCAGGCGGACGTTCTGGCCGCGGCGGCCGATAGCCAGCGACAGCTGCTCGTCCGGCACCACCACTTCGACGCGCTCGTCCTCCTCGTCCATGACGACCTTGGAGACTTCGGCGGGGGCCAGGCCGTTGACGATGAAGGTCGCCTCGTCCTCGGACCACTGGATGATGTCGATCTTCTCGCCCTGCAGCTCGGCCACCACGGCCTGGACGCGCGAGCCGCGCATGCCCACGCACGCGCCGACCGGGTCGATGCTGCTGTCGTTGGAGATCACGGCCATCTTGGCGCGCGAGCCCGGGTCGCGGGCCACGGCGCGGATCTCGATGACGCCGTCGTAGACTTCCGGCACTTCCTGCGCGAACAGCTTGGCCATGAAGCCGCCGTGGGCGCGCGACAGCATGATCTGCGGGCCCTTGGTCTCGCGACGGACGTCGTAGATGTAGGCGCGGATGCGGTCGCCGACGTTGAAGTTCTCGCGCGGGATCGACTGGTCGCGGCGCATGATGCCTTCGCCGCGGCCCAGGTCGACGATGACATTGCCGTATTCGACGCGCTTGACGCTGCCGTTGACGATCTCGCCGGCGCGATCCTTGTACTCGTCGTACTGGCGCTCGCGCTCGGCTTCGCGGACCTTATGCATGACGACCTGGCGGGCCATCTGGGTCTGGACGCGGCCGATCTCGAACGGCGGCAGCGCCTCCTCGTAGATCTTGCCCACCTCGGCGTCGCGCCAGGTGCGCTTGGCCGACGACAGCTGGACCTTGCCGATCTCGCCTTCCAGCTCGAAGTCGTCCGGCACGACCTCGATCACCCGCTTCTGGGTGGTCTCGCCGGTGCGCGGGTCGATCTTGACGCGGATGTCGTGCTCGGCGCCGTAGCGGGCCCGGGCGGCCTTCTGCAGGGCGTCCTCGATCGCCTCGATGACGACCTCCTTCTCGATGCCCTTTTCGCGCGCGACGGCGTCGGCGATCTGCAGCAGCTCGAGGCGGTTGGCGGAAATGCCGATGGCCATGGTCAGTCCTCTTCACTTTCGGACAGGTCAATGTCGTTGTCGGCGTCAGCGCCGACGCGGGCGGCGCGCTGTTCGGCGCCCCGCTTCATCAGTTGATCGGTGAGCACCAGCTTGGCCTCGACGATCCAGTCGAACGGGAAATAGACGGTGGTGTCGTCCTCGCCCTCGATGTTCAGGCCCACCTGGCCGTCCTCGACGCCGGCCAGCTCGCCCTTGAAGCGCTTGCGGCCCTCGGCGACGCGGTCCAGCTCGATGCGGATCTCGAGACCGGCATAGGTGTCGAAGTCCTTCAGCCGGGTCAGGGGGCGGTCGACGCCCGGGCTGGAGACTTCCAGGGTGTATTCGCCGGCGATCGGATCGGCGGCGTCCATGATCTCGGAGATGGCGCGCGACAGCTTGGCGCAATCCTCGACGTTCATGTCGCCGTCCGGTCGTTCGGCCATGATCTGCAGACGACGCTGCTCGGCCCCGCCCATCAGGCGCAGGCGGACGATCTCGTAGCCGACGGACTCGGCGACGGGATCGAGCAGTTCGACCAGACCGATATCTTCCTGCGTCTTGCCGCGCACGGTTCTCTCAACTCACTGGGCCGCAAGCTCTAGCGGGCGAGCGGCCAAAGAAAAAGCGGCAGCCTTTCGGGCCGCCGCTCGAAAGCGCTATCAGCGCTGACGGACGATGTGAGAGTTATATAGCGCGATGTTCGGGCGGTTGGAAGCCCCCCGCGCCCGGACACGTCGCCGCCCCCTTTCGCGGTGCAGCACTTGTGGCCTATAAGCGCCCCGCGCAGGCCCGCCTCCCCGCGGGACCTTTCCCAAACGAAGAGTCACAATGGACCTCTCCAAGATCGCCGTCGGCGTGAACCCGCCGTACGACCTGAACGCCGTCATCGAGATCCCGCAAGGCGGCGAGCCGGTGAAGTACGAGATCGACAAGGCCAGCGGCGCGCTGATGGTCGACCGCTTCCTGCACACGGCGATGTTCTATCCGGCCAACTACGGCTTCATCCCGCACACCCTGGCCGACGACGGCGACCCGGCCGACATCATGGTCGTGGGCCCGACCCCGGTGGTGCCCGGCGCGATCATCCGCTGCCGCCCGATCGGCGCCCTGATGATGGTCGACGAGGCCGGGTCGGACGAGAAGATCCTGGCCGTGCCGGTCGACAAGCTGCACCCGTTCTATACGGGCGTGACCAGCTGGCGCGACCTGCCGGTGATCCTGACCGAGCAGATCGCCCACTTCTTCCAGCACTACAAGGACCTGGAAAAGGGCAAGTCGACCAAGATCACCGGCTGGGCCGATCCGGAAGAGACCGCCGAGATCATCCGCGCGGCGATCAAGCGCCACGACGAAAGCTACTGAGACACCAAAGGCCGGCCCTCAGGGGCCGGCCTTTTTCGTTCCCCGCGCCTCAGGCGGCGAGACCGGCTTCCAGCATCGCCCAGTCGGCGGGGGTCAGGGCGGGCCGCACGCCCAGGGCCAGCAGCGCGGCGAAGCCCTCCGGCGGCGCGGCCTGGCGGATCATGTCCTCGCGCACCGCCCGCAGCAGGGCCAGCCGTTCGTCCGGCCGCGCCGCCGGCGCCATGATCCGCGCCAGGTCGATCAGGTGCTCGTCGTTCAGGGCGCCGCGCATGCGGGCGTCCATGGCGACCAGTTCGGCGTCCGTGAACAGGGCCTGCAGGACCGGCGAGAACTCTTCCTCCTCCTCGGCCATCTGGACGAGGTCCTCGGCCACGAAGCGCGAGAAGGCCAGGTAGAGGCGGTGCAGGGCGGCGTCGCGCTGGCGGAGCCGGGCCAGCTCGACCTCGGCGGCCAGCGTCTCCAGGACCGGCAGGCGCGCCAGGCGGCGGGCGTGCCCCTCCGCCAGCTCGGTGACCGCGCCCGGGGCCCGGGCCTCCAGGGGGACGAGGATCTCGCGCCGCTCGAAGTCGATCTGGCAGGCGCGGGCGCCCAGATGAGCCCGCAGGTCGGCCAGCAGCTCGGTCACGGCCGCCCCGTTGTCCGGCGCGACGGCGCCCAGGCGGGTCAGCAGGCGGACCTGGGCGTAGCGCAGGCCCTTGTGGATCGCGCCATAGAGATCGTGGGCGGCGGCGTGGGCCGGAAGATAGGACATGAAGGCTCCTTTCGGCGCGGACGGGCCGATGGATGACGGGGGAAAGGAAAAGACCTCAGACCGCTTGGCGACGCTGGGCCTCGATGGCGCTGAGCCAGCCGTTGAAGGCGGCGTTGGCGATCGGCCAGGACGGTCGCTCGGACATCCGCGCCAGCCAGGCGGCGATCGCCGGATAGGGCGAGAAGTCGAAGTCCACGGCCCAGCCCAGGCTGACGATCGCCGCGCCGAAATAGTCGGCCAGGCTGATCTCGTCGCCGCAGACGAACGGCCGGTCGCCCAGCATGTGCCGGTCCAGGACCGCCAGCCACTTCTCGCAGGCGTGGGCGCCGAAGGCCATCAGGCCCGGGAACGTCTCGACCGGCGGCATGTGGTCGGGCGGCAGGATCTGCGGATAGACCAGCAGGTGGCCGAAGTCGCGGTAGAGGTTGGTGTTGAACCAGTCCATGGCCTCGTTGACCTTGGCCCGCGCCTTCAGGTCGGTCGGATAGGCCGGCGAGCCGATCCCGTCGGCCAGGTATTTGAGGATCGCCGAGGCCTCGCCCATGGCCAGGTCGCCGTCGACCAAGAAGGGCACGACGCGGTTGGGATTGATCCGGCCATAGGCCTCGCCCCGCTGTTCGTCGGACATCAGGTCGACGTGGCGGTGCTCCAGCGTCAGGTCGTGCTCGGCCGCGAACTGCAGGATCGGGCGGCAGACGGTGGACAGCGGGTCGCAGTAGAACAGCATGGGGCGGCCTTCGGGTGAGACGAGGCCGTCTAACTAACGATCCGCCCGACCTTCAGCGATCATTGTTCTTGCATCACCGTTCTGCGATTTTGCAGAGTGGAGCCATGTTCGACTGGAACGATCTTCGCCACTTCCTGGCCGTCGCCCGGGCCGGCAGCACCCTTGGGGCGGCCAAGCGCCTGGGGGTGAACCAGACCACGGTCGCTCGCCGGCTGGACGCGCTGGAGGCCGCCGGCGGCGTGAAGCTGTTCGAGCGCGATCGCGCCGGGGCCAGCCTGACCGAGGCGGGCGCCGATCTTCTGGCGCACGCCGAAGCGATGGAGCAGGCGGCCCTGGCCGTCGAGCACCGCCTAGCGGCCCAGCGCCGGGGCATGGCCGGGGTCGTGCGCCTGACCACCAGCGAGGCCCTGGCCACGATCGGCGTGGTGCCGGGCCTGGCCGAGTTCCGGCGGCTCTATCCCGACATCCAGATCGACCTGGTGCTGACCGACGCCTTCCTCGACATCGAGAAGGGCGAGGCCGACATCGCCCTGCGCGCCTCGTACGGCCTGGAGACCTCGAACCTGGTCGCCCGCAAGGTCGCCGACGACTTCTGGGGCGTCTATTGCAGCCGGGCCTATGCCGAGGCCCACGGCCTGCCCACCACGGTCGAAGCCCTGGCCGGCCACACCGTGGTCGACGGCGAGGGGGCGGCCGAGAACCTGCCGCCCATCCGCTGGCTGCGCGAGGCGACCGGCGGCGCGACGGCCGCCCTCCGGTGCAGCACCGTCCAGAACATGCTCAACGGCGCGGAGGCGGGCCTGGGCCTGGTGGCCCTGCCTTCCGGCCTGGGCGACCGGCGGCCGGACCTGGTCTACTGCCAGCCCGTCACGGTCGAGGGCCAGGCCTCGTTCTGGGTGCTGACCCGCCAGGACCTGAAACAGGTCCCGCGCATCCGGGCCTTCATCGACTTCATCGTGCCGCATCTGACGATGACCATGCGCCAGACCCCCGACCGCTCCGGTCGGGGACGCTGGTAGGGCTTCAGGCCCGGACGAAGTCCAGGAACACCGGGGCGCAGTCGCCCAGCTTCTTTTCCTCGTAGCGCGTGGTGACGTGGTCGGCCGGGGCGGCGTTGCGGTCGGCGTCCGCGTCGGCGAAGCGGAACGCCGGGTCGGCCAGCACCCGCTCGACCGTCCATTCGGCGTAGTCGGCCCAGTCGGTGGCAAAGCGGAAGGCCGCGCCGGGCTTCAGCACCCGCGCCAGCTCGGCCACGAAGGCGGGCTGGATCAGGCGGCGCTTGTTGTGGCGGGCCTTGTGCCAGGGGTCGGGGAACATGATGAAGAGCCGGTCCACGCAGGCGTCGGGCAGCCAGCCCGCCACGTCGCGGGCGTCGCCCTCGTGGATGCGGACGTTCGAAAGCGCCTGTTCCTCGACGTGCCGGACGGCGCTGGCCACGCCGTTGACGAAGGGCTCGGCGCCGATCACCAGCACGTCGGGGCGGCGGGCGGCCTGGGCCGCCATGTGCTCGCCGCCGCCGAAGCCGATCTCCAGCCAGACTTCCTGGGCCTCGGGCATCAGGTCGCGCGGCTGGAACGGGGCCTGGGGCACGGCGATGGTCGGCAGCAGGCTGTCGAGCAAGGCCTGCTGGCGCGGCTTCACCGGCCGCGACTTCAGGCGGCCGAACGAGCGCAGCGGCCCGTGGGGTTGCTGGGGGTTGGTCATGGGCGGGTGTTTACCGGAAATGCGCGCTCAAATGAAACGGGCCCCGATCGGATGATCGAGGCCCGCTCCGATAGGTCTGGAAGGGGTGAGGCTTACGCCAGGCCCTTCAGCTCCGACACCAGGTCGGTCTTCTCCCACGAGAAGCCGCCTTGGTTGTCCGGCGTGCGGCCGAAGTGGCCGTAGGCGGCGGTGCGGGCGTAGATCGGCTTGTTCAGCTGCAGGTGCTCGCGGATGGCGCGCGGGGTGGCGCCGCCGATCAGCTGCGGCAGCAGCTTCTCCAGCTGGGCCGGATCGACCTTGCCGGTGCCGTGCAGGTCGACGTGGAACGAGACCGGCTGGGCCACGCCGATGGCGTAGGCGATCTGGATGGTGCAGCGCTCGGCCAGGCCCGCGGCCACGACGTTCTTGGCCAGGTAGCGGCAGGCGTAGGCGGCCGAACGGTCGACCTTGGTCGGATCCTTGCCCGAGAACGCGCCGCCGCCGTGCGGGGCCGCGCCGCCGTAGGTGTCGACGATGATCTTGCGGCCGGTGACGCCGGCGTCGCCGTCCGGGCCGCCGATCTCGAAGCGGCCGGTCGGGTTGACCAGCCACTGGGTCTTCTTGGTGATCAGGCCTTCCGGGAAGATCGGCAGGATGTGCGGCTTGATCAGGTCCAGCACGCGCTTGGAGGTCGCGGACTTGCCGTCGATCTTCTTCTTGTGCTGGTGCGACACGACGATCGAGACGACGCGGACCGGCTTGCCGTTGGCGTCATATTCCAGGGTCACCTGGCTCTTGGCGTCGGGCTCCAGCTCGTGCAGCTCGCCGCTGTGACGCAGCTGGGCCAGGCGGCTGAGGATGTTGTGGCTGTACTGCAGGGTGGCCGGCATCAGCTCCGGGGTCTCGGTGCTGGCGTAGCCGAACATGATGCCCTGGTCGCCGGCGCCTTCGTCCTTCTTGTCCGAAGCGTCCACGCCCTGGGCGATGTGGGCCGACTGGCCGTGCAGGTAGCAGGCGTACTTGGCCTTCTCCCAGTGGAAGCCCTTCTGCTCGTAGCCGATGTCCTTGATCGCGGCCCGGACCTTGGGCTCCAGCGACTTGATGATGTCCTTGGTCAGCTGCTTGTTGGCGGCCTTGTCGCCGCCCGGCTTGCCGGCGCGCACTTCGCCCGCCAGGACGATGCGGTTGGTGGTGACCAGGGTCTCGCAGGCGACGCGCGCTTCGGGGTCGGCGGTCAGGAAGGCGTCGACGACGGTGTCGCTGATCCGATCCGCGACCTTGTCCGGATGGCCTTCGGAAACGCTTTCACTGGTGAAGATGTAGGAAGAACGGCTCAAGGGTCAGCTCCGGACATGACGTCGCCCACGCGGACGGTCTGCCCGAGGGACTAGGCGGAACATATAAAGATAAGTTTATGTCCGCAAGACGCCCCAGAGCCTTTTAGCCTCACATGGAACCATGTGAGGCGTCCAAAAAGGCTCTGAATCAAGCCTTTAGAGCGTGGCGGACGCCGAAACCGGCGGCCACTTTCGGCTGCCACGCTCTAACCCGGCTTTCGCTGGCCCAGATCCGGAGATCGGCCTGAATCAGGCCTCGGAGTCTTCTTCGATCATGTCCTCGGCCATCGAGCGGACGAGGTCGAGGATGCGGCGACGCACCCGGGACTTGCCGATGCGCGGGAACAGCGCGGCCAGCTCCAGGCCCTCCGGGGTCATCAGGAAGTCGTGCACGAACTGCTCCGAGCCGTTCTCCTCGAAGCCCTCGAGGTCGGTCGGATCGGCCAGGCCCTCGAAGAAGTAGGACACCGATGACTGCAGGCTCTTGGCGATCTCGTACAGCTTGGAAGCGCTGACGCGATTGGCGCCGCGCTCGTACTTCTGCACCTGCTGGAAGGTCAGGCCCAGGTCGTCCGCCAGACGCTCCTGGCTGACGCCGAGGATCTTGCGGCGCATGCGGATCCGGGCGCCGACGTGCAGGTCGACCGGATTGGGGGAGCGTTCTTCAGGAATCGTGTTCATGCCGTTTCAATCACTGGGAGGAAGCCACGGGTATCTGAAAGCTTGTCTGTTTCAGTTTAGACCTTTTTCCAAGCCTCGACCTCCTGGAACGCGAATCGCGGCGAGGAATGAAACCAAAAGCAGCAGTCCGAACGGCCAGTGCCCAAGCTTGGAGAACGGGGTCGGCGAACCGACGTCACTAACCTTACCGTCGATCACCCCTGATTCGCCAAGTTTCAAGCGGGCGCCGGGCAAAATTCTTCCCCGCGCGTCGATCAGGGCGGAGACGCCCGTGGGCGTGGCGCGGATCAGCGGCAGGCCGGTCTCGATCGCGCGATAGCTGGCCAGGTTCAGGTGCTGCAACGGCCCGGAGGTGACCCCGAACCAGGCGTCGTTCGAGACGTTGACGATCGCCCGCACGCCAGGGACCGGCTTGGCCAGGCGCGGGAACAGGCTTTCGTAGCAGATCAGCGGCTGGACCAGCAGGTCGGGCGCCACGCGCAGCGGCGCGGGCTTGGGCCCGGTGGCGAAGCCGTCGCCCAGGTGGGCCATGCTCTTGAAGCCGATCTTCGTCATCAAGGCGTCGGCGGGCAGATATTCCCCAAACGGCACCAGCCGGTGCTTGTCGTAGATGCCGACCACCACGACGTCGTCCGCCGTGCGGCGCAGGGCGACCAGGCTGTTGTAATAGACCGGCTTGTCGGGCGGGCCCTCGTAGCGGTAGCCGCCCAGCAACATCAGCTGGCCGGGCTGGAGGGCGTCGACGATGTCCTGCCGCACCCAGCTGCCGGGGACCATGTAGTCGTTGATGGCCAGCGGCAGGGCGCCTTCGGGCCAGACGACGATGTCAGCGGGCTTGCCGGCGTAGGGCTTGGCGGTCAGGGAGACATAGGCCCGGACGATCTGGGCGAAGCGCTGGGCGTCCCACTTGGATTCCTGGGGGATGTCGGCCTGGACGATGCGGACGGTCAGGGCCGACCCGGGCGCGGACGGCGGCCGCGAGAGCGCGATGGCTCCGCCGGCGAACAGCCCGACCAGGACGACGGCGGCCGCGCCGACCGCGATCCGGCCGCGCCTGCCGTCCCGCCACACCGCCGGGGCGGCGGCGATCGCCAGGGTGATCCAGGTCAGGCCGTAGGCGCCGACCACGCCGGCGGTCTGCGACACGGCCGAGCCGGCCCGCCAGGTCTCGCCCGGCAGGTTCCAGGGGAAGCCGGTCAGGATGTGGCCGCGGGTCCATTCCAGCAGGGCGAAGGCGCCGGCGAACAGCAGCACCCGCCGCACGCCGGCGGGACGGACCAGGCGATAGAGCACCGCCGCCAGCCCCCAGAACAGCGCCATGCCCGCGGCCATGGCGGCCACGGCGAACGGAGCCATCCAGCCCTGGTTGGCGGCGTCGACCATGAAGGCCTCGGCGATCCACCAGGTGGAGAGGCCGAAATAGGCCAGGCCCATCAGCCAGCCGCGTAGGAAGGCCGAGCGCAGGGGTCGGGGGCCCTCGACCGCGTCGAGCAGCCACAGCAGCACGGCGTAGCCCAGCAGGCCGGGCAGGAAACCGAACGGTGGATGGGCCAGGGCGGCGGCCAGGCCGGCCAGCAGCGCCAGGCCGCGCACCCGCCAGGGCGTCAGTTTCGGCGGGGCCGGCAGGTTCACGAAGCGGCCACGCGACCGGGCGGCTCGGCCGCTTCCACGCCAGGCTCGAGGGCCACGGCCGGACGCACCCGCACCCGGCGCACCCGGCGCGGGTCGGCCTCGACCACTTCCAGGTCGAAGCCCGCCGGGTGGGCGATCACCTCGCCCCGTTGCGGCACGCGGCCCGCCAGGGCCACGACCAGGCCGGCGACGGTGTCGATGTCCTCTTCCATGTCCGGCGGGGCCAGGTCGGTGTCGAGGGCGGCCTCCAGGTCCTCCAGCGGCGCGCGGGCGTCGACCTCGAACAGGCCGCCGGGCCGCGCGATGATGTTGGAGACCTGGGCGTCGTCGTGCTCGTCGTCGATCTCGCCGACCACCGCCTCGATCAGGTCTTCCATGGTCACCAGGCCGTCGGTGCCGCCGAACTCGTCGATGACCAGGGCCATGTGGATGCGGCTGGTGCGCATGCGCAGCAGGAGGTCGGCGGCCCGCATCGAGGCCGGCACGTACAGCGCCTCGCGCCGCAGCCGCTGCAGGACCTGGTCCGACGGACCCGGCCGCCGGTCGTCGGCGGCCAGCAGGCGGAACACGTCCTTGACGTGGATCACGCCGACCGGGTCGTCCAGGGTCTCGCGGTAGATCGGCATCCGCGAGTGCTCGGCCTCGGTGAACTGGGCCACCACCGCCTCGAACGGCGTGCTCACCTCGACGGCGACGATATCGGCGCGCGGGGTCATCACGTCGGCCACCCGCAGGCTCTGGAACGCCTCGGCCTGGTCGACCAGGTCGACCTCGTGGGCCAGGGCGGGGTCGGCCGGGCGCGTCGCCTCGGCCAGGCCCGGAACCCGCCGACCGGCGAGGTCCTTGCGCATCTTACGGAAGAACGCCCGCACGCCCCGACTCAAGCGAGTCGAACCGGCGGGCGGGGAACTCTGGTCGTCGCTGGGCATGCCCTGCTTGGTTATCCCTCAGAGCGTTTTCAAGCGAAGTGGAGACCGGTTCGCGTGAAGAAAACGCTCAAGCTAAGTGACTTAGATCGGTTTGCTGCCTTCGGAAGCAAACCGATCTAAGCGGACGCGGGTTCGGCATAGGGGTCGGGAATGTCCAAGCCCGCGAGAATCTCGCGCTCGAACGCTTCCATGGCCTCGGCCTCGCCGTCGTCCTGATGGTCGTATCCTAAGAGATGAAGCACCCCATGCGCCACCAGATGTTGCAAATGGTGCGCAAGAGGCTTGCCCTGCTCGGCCGCTTCGCGCCGGCAGACCCCGAACGCCAGGGCGATGTCGCCGATCTGGCCCTCGGGATTGGGCGGCGACGGGAAGGACAGGACGTTGGTCGCGTAGTCCTTCTGGCGGAAGTCGCGGTTCAGCGCCTGGACGCTGTCGTCGTCGGCCAGCAGGATGACGATCCCCTGCCCTTCGATGTCCTCGTGCGCGTCCAGCACGGCCTGGGCGGCGCGCCAGACCAGGGCCTCGACCTCCGGCTCGGCCTGGGTCCAGGCCTCGTCCTCGATCTCGATGTCGACGGTGATGGTCATCTAGCGCGTCGTCGTCTGCAGGGCGTCGGCGTCGTAGGCCTTGACGATGCGCTCGACCAGCGGGTGGCGCACCACGTCGGCCGAGGTGAAGCGCGACACCGCCACGCCCTCGACGCCTTCCAGGATCGACACCGCGTGGGCCAGGCCGGAGTCGCGGGGGTTCAGCAAGTCGACCTGGGTCGGGTCGCCCGTCACCACCATCCGCGCGCCCTCGCCCAGGCGGGTCAGCACCATCTTCATCTGCAGGCGCGAGCAGTTCTGGGCCTCGTCGACGATGACGAACGCATGGGCCAGGGTGCGGCCGCGCATGAAGGCGATCGGGGCGACCTCGATCTCCAGCTTCTCGCGACGGCGACGCAGCTGGTCGGCGCCCATGATGTCGGTCAGGGCCTCCCAGACGGGGGCCATGTAGGGATCGACCTTCTCGTTCAGGTCGCCCGGCAGGAAGCCCAGCTTCTCGCCGGCCTCGACGGCGGGACGGGTGACGATCAGACGGTCGACCTCGCCGCGCAGCAGCATGCCCGCCCCTTGCGCCACGGCCAGGAAGGTCTTGCCGGTGCCGGCGGGGCCCAGGCCGAAGCACAGCGGGTGGCTGGCCATGGCCTCCATGTAGCGGGCCTGGCCCTTGGTCTTGGGCGAGACGCTGCCCTTGCGCACGGCGCGGGGCGAGGCCTGGCCGGACGCGCTGTGGGCCTCGCCCACGGCCACGCGGACGTCGGCCTCGACCACCTCGTCGTCGGCGTCGGCCCGGTGGGCCAGGGCCTGGATCGCCCGCTTGGCGCCGGCCCGCGCCTTGACGTCGCCGGTGATCGTCACCCCGCCGCCCGGGGTCTCGATCAACACCTTGAAGGCGTCCTCGATCAGGGCGGCGTGACGGCCGTTCGGCCCGGAAACGGCGCGGACGGCGGTGTCGGACAGGGGCAGGAACTCAGGCGTGCGGCTCAAGCGGGCTCCGGAAGGGACTGGCTCTCGAGCACGCCGCCCAGGCTCATCTTGGCCGACGACTCGATGCGGACGGGAACGATCTTGCCGATCAGGTCATCGGACCCGACGGCGTGGACCGCTTGCAGATAGGGACTGCGACCGACGATTTGACCGGGGTTGCGGCCTTTTTTCTCGAACAGCACCGGCAGGACCTTGCCGACCTGGGCGGCGTTGAAGGTCTTCTGCTGCTCGTCGAGCAGGGCGTTCAGCCGATCCAGGCGCTCGGCCTTGACCGCCTCGTCCACCTGGCCGGGCATGGCCGAGGCCGGCGTGCCGGGGCGGCGCGAGTACTTGAAGGAGAACGCCGAGGCGAAGCCGACCTCGCGGACCAGGTCCAGGGTCTTCTCGAAATCGCCGTCGCGCTCGCCGGGGAAGCCGACGATGAAGTCGCCGCTCATGGCGATGTCGGGCCGCGCGGCGCGGATCTTCTCGATCAGCCGCACATAGCTCTCGGCCGTGTGGTCGCGGTTCATGGCCTTGAGGATCTTGTCGCTGCCCGCCTGCACCGGCAGGTGCAGATAGGGCATCAGCTGCGGCAGCTCGCCGTGCGCCTCGATCAGGTCGTCGCCCATGTCGCGCGGGTGGCTGGTGGTGTAGCGGATGCGGTCCAGGCCCTCGATCCTGGCCAGGCGTCGCACCAGCTTGGCCAGGGTCTCGCCGCCGCCGTCATAGGCGTTGACGTTCTGGCCCAGCAGGGTGACCTCGCGCACGCCCTGGTCGGCCAGGCGCTTGGCCTCCTCGACGATGTCCTGCGGCGGCCGCGACCACTCCCCGCCCCGGGTGTAGGGCACCACGCAGAAGGTGCAGAACTTGTCGCAGCCCTCCTGCACGGTCAGGAAGGCGGTCACGCCGGTCACGTGGCGCTCGGCCGGCAGGGCGTCGAACTTCTCGTCGGCGGCGAAGTCGGCCGACAGGCGCTCGCCGGTGGCCCGGTGGGCGCGGGCGATCAGCTCGGGCAGCTGGTGATAGGCCTGGGGTCCGACGACCAGGTCGACCGCCGGCTGGCGATGCATGATCTCCTTCCCCTCCGCCTGGGCCACGCAGCCGGCCACGGCGATGGTCATCTTGCCGCCGGCCTCGGCCTTTCGGCCCTTCATCTGCTTGATGTAGCCCAGCTCCGAATAGACCTTCTCGGTGGCCTTCTCGCGGATGTGGCAGGTGTTGAGCACCACCAGATCGGCGCCTTCGGGCTCGTCGACCACGCCATAGCCCAGCGGGCGCAGGACATCGGCCATGCGCTCGCTGTCGTAGACGTTCATCTGACAGCCGTAGGTCTTGATATAGAGGCGCTTTTGCGGGGTCTCGCTCATGCGGGGCGTTATGGGCGCGAGGGCGGGCTTTCGCAAGGACAGCGAAGTCACACCCCTCCGGCGCTATTCCTCGATCGGAACCCCGTACAGCTCCAGCCGGTGGTCCACCAGCTTGTAGCCCAGCTTCTTGGCGATGGCGTTCTGCAGGGCCTCGATCTCCTCGTCCACGAACTCGACGACCTTGCCGGTCTTCATGTCGATCAGGTGGTCGTGGTGGTGGTCGGGCGTCTCTTCGTAGCGCGAGCGGCCGTCGCGGAAATCGTGGCGCTCGATGATGCCGCTTTCCTCGAACAGGCGGACGGTGCGGTAGACCGTGGCGATCGAGATGTGCGGGTCCACGGCGTGGGCGCGGCGGTGCAGCTCTTCGACATCCGGGTGATCGGTGGCCGACGACAGCACGCGGGCGATGACCCGACGCTGGTCGGTCATGCGCATGCCCTTTTCGATGCAGAGCTTTTCGAGGCGATCCACTGTGGCGTCTCCTGCGGGATTCGCGGGCAAGATAGGCATTTGGGCGCTAGCTGTTAAGCGTCCGACGCATCACCACCGCGTCCTTGGCCCCATCCGGATGGGGATAATAACCCTTTCGCAGGCCGACACGCTCAAAACCGGTGGCTTCGTAGAGCTTGATCGCCGCGATATTGTCGGCGGCGACCTCCAGGAACATCTCGAAGGCCCGGGCCTCGCGGGCGATCCCGGCGGCCATTTCGACCAGGGCCGCGCCCCAGCCGCGGCGACGAGCGGCCGGATCGACGGCGACGGTCAGGATCTCGGCCTCGCCGGCCACGGCGCGGCACAGGATGAAGCCCTTGGCCTCTTCGGGGTCGCCCGCCTCGCCCAGGACGGCGAAGGCGC
Organism: Caulobacter sp. 05T431; assembly: GCF_056665975.1. Classification (NCBI taxonomy): domain Bacteria; kingdom Pseudomonadati; phylum Pseudomonadota; class Alphaproteobacteria; order Caulobacterales; family Caulobacteraceae; genus Caulobacter; species Caulobacter sp. 05T431. The sequence continues at coordinate 15,848 of NZ_JBFTKU010000019.1, forward strand.
CGGGGCTTTTCAGCAGGCTCTCGAACTCCTCCGCCGACCAGGGCCGGTCGAAGGCGCGGTCGTGCAGGTCGGCCAGGGTGAAGCAGGCTTCCAGCCCGACGGGACGCAGGATCATGCGGCCGGCGCCACGGCATAGGGCGCGCGCAGATACAGCGGCCGGGGCGAATGGGTCGGGACCGGCCGGGCGGCGGCCAGACGAGCGACGGCGGCGGGGTCGGCGAAGGCCGGGGTCAGCACGGTCGCCCCGGGCAGCACCTCGGCGACCAGCGGCGCGCCCGAACCGACCAGGGTCGCCGGTCCGCCGGAATAGAGCTCGGCCAGGCGCGCGGCGGCGACCCCGATCTCCAGGGCGTCGGGCGCCATCAGGGCCGCTCCGCCGTCGAAGACCTGCAGATAGACCTGGCCCATCTTGGCGTCGAGCACGCCGGCCACGAAGCCGGACGCGTTGGCCGACGCGGCCAGAGCCTCCAGGGTGTTGACCCCCACGCACGGGATCGACAGGGCCGTGGCCAGGCCCTTGGCGAAGGACAGCCCGACGCGGAGGCCGGTGAACGAGCCGGGTCCGACGGTGACGGCGATGCGGGTCAGGTCGGCGAACTTCACCCCGGCCTCGGCGGCGACCTCGCGGGCGATGACGGCGACCCGCTCCTGATGGCCGCGGGTCATGGGCTCGCTGCGGGCGGCGCGCACCGTGTCGCCGTCCAGGATCGCGACCGAGCTGGCCGCCAGGCAGGTGTCGACGCTTAAAATGAGAGATTGGGGGGTCATTGGGCCGGCGCCCCGCCGCGCCAGAGGAACTCGCGCAGGGTCGCCTTGTCGCGCAGCACCGCCTCGGGCGGCATGGTGTCGGCGGTCCAGCCGGGCACGGCGAAGACGTAACGCAGCACCGGCTCGCCGGGCTGGGTGCAGATCACGGCGTGGAGGTCGCGGTCCTTGCCCATCCAGCAGCGCGGATAGTCCATGTCGGCGTTCGCCCATTTCAGGCCGAGCGTCTCGCCGCGCGGCCCCTGCGGCGTTCCACCGGACACCCGGATGTCGCCGACCGTGACCGTGCCGGGATTGCCCTGGATTTCGATGACGCCGCCGCCCTGCTCGACCGTGATGATCGGTGTCGGCTCGCCCGCGCCCTGTTGCAGGAAGGCGGACTTCACCGTCGCCTTGGGGAAGCGCGGCGTCACGGCGTCCAGCGAAAACTCGGTCTGGGCCATCAGCGGCCCGACCGAGAACTCGTCCAGGGCCAGCGGGCCGCCCGTATAGGGCGTGAAGCGATCGATCGAGCCGGACACCGCATGACGCGTCACGACGCCAGGGGCCGGGATGGCGGTGGGACCCTTGCCGCCCCGGATCTCGTAGTCCTGGGCCTTGTCGGCCGGCCCGCAGGCGGTCAACCCCAGCAGCGCCACGGCCAGGAGAATGGAACCAACGCGCATCGGATCAGGCCGCCCCGACGGCCGCCTGCTCGGCCGGACGCCAGACGAACTCGTTCAGCTGGCCCTTGGCCTTCAGCACCTCGACCGGCGGCAGGCCGCCCTTGGCCCAGCCCGGCACGCCGAAGACGTAGGCCACGGTCGGGGCCTCGGGACGCACGCAGACCGTCTGGTTGACCGTGCGGCCCTCGCCGGCCCGGCACTGGGCGATGTCGAAACCGAGGTCGCCCCACTTGGCCAGCAGGGTTTCGCCCTTGGGGCCCTCGACCGGACCGCCGGCCAGGCGGATCTCGCCGATGCCGCCTTCCGCGCCCTTGCCGATCTCCAGCAGCGGGACGTTGTCCTGGTCGACGGTGAGGATCGGCCCGGGCGGGCCCTCGCCGGTGTGGATGAAGGCGCTCTTGACCACCGCCTTGGGGAACAGGGCCTTGATGGTGGCCAGGTCGAAGGCCGTCTCGCCGGTGATCGGGCCCACGCCGTCGGCGCGCACGTGCAGCGGTCCGCCGACATAGGGCGTCACCGCGACGGCGACCGGCCCGGACTTGGGGACTTCGGCGCTCGAAGCGGCGGGCGGGGCCTCGTCGACTTGCTTGGCGGGACCGCAGGCGGCGAGCAGCAGCAGCGGGGCGGCGATCAGGGCGAGGCGCTGGGTCATCCCCGCGTTCTAGCACTGGGTCCCAGCGATGTGCACGTGCGCACAAAGAAGTTGTCATCCCGGAAGCGCGCAGCGCTATCCGGGATGACAGCCTTTGGAGCTCAGGACGCGATCAGACGATCTTCGCCGCTTCCTCGAAGTCCAGGCGCGGATTGCGCGGGAAGAGGTTTTCTTCGGTGCCGTAGCCGATCGAGACGATGAAGTTCGACTTGATGTTCGTCCCGGCGAAGAATTCCTTGTCGACGGCGGCGTTGTCGAAGCCCGACATCGGACCGGCGTCCAGGCCCAGGGCCCGCACGGCCAGGATGAAGTAGCCGCCCTGCAGCGAGCTGTTGCGCAGCGCGCCCCACTCCTTGGCCACCGGATCGGGGAACCAGTCCTTGGCGCCCGGAGCGTTGGGGAACAGCTTGGGCAGGGTCTCGGGGAAGTCCAGGTCGTAGCCGACGATCACCGTCACCGGCGCCTTGAGGATCTTGGCCCCGTTCGAGCCCGACGACACGGCCGCCAGACGGGCCTTGGCTTCCGGGCTCTGCACGAACACGAAGCGCGCCGGGGTGCTGTTGGCGGCGGTCGGGCCGAACTTCACCAGGTCGTACAGCTCGCGCAGCACCGCCTCGGGGATGGGCTTGTCGCTCCAGCCGTTGCGGGTGCGGGCCGTCGTGAACAGTTGGTCGAGAGCCGTGTCGGCGAGCTTGGCCATCAGCGATCCTTATGGGCGATATAATTGCAACTTATACAGTTACGATAAGGACGCGGAACCGCGCTGGCAAGGCGCCCAGGACGCATTCCCTTGCCCCCATGCGCACGCCGCGGGGTGCTAGAGCGTCTGCTCCACCCGGGTCACTTCGGGCACGTAATGCTTGAGCATGTTCTCGACGCCCGCCTTCAGCGTGGCCGAGGACGAGGGGCAGCCCGAGCAGGCGCCGCGCATGTGCAGCCAGACCACGCCGGTGGCCGGCTCGAACTTGGAGAACACGATATCGCCGCCGTCCTGGGCCACGGCGGGGCGGATGCGGGTGTCCAGCAGGTCCTTGATCTCGGCGACGATCTGCGAGGTCTCCTCGTCGTAGACCCCGTCCTCGTCGTGGCCGCTCTCGACCTGGTCCAGCAGCAGGGGCCGGCCGCTAGTGAAGTGGTCCATGATGGCGGCCAGGATCGGCGCCTTCAGGTGGGGCCACTCCGCGCCCTCGGCCTTGGTCACGGTCAGGAAGTCCGGGCCGAAGAACACGCGGTCGACGTCGCCCAGCCGGAACAGGGCCTCGGCCAGGGGCGAGGCGTCGCCTTCCTCGGCCGTGCGGAACTCGCGCGCGCCCTCGCCCAGCACTTCGCGGCCGGGCAGGAACTTCAGGACCTCGGGATTGGGCGTGGTTTCGGTCTGGATGAACATGCCGGAGAAATGGACCTTCGGCGCCCCCCGGGCAAGAGGCCGGGTGCCGCTTGCGTCATCGTGACAAACGAACCGCGTTATGGCTCCATCCTCGAAACAGTTGTTTGCTTGTTCATTTTCTTGGGAGGTCGTCATGAGCGACGGAGCCATCGATCTGTCGGCCGACGCCCAGAAGGACGCTGCGCGCGCCCGGGCCTATTCGATGCCCCTGGAGGAGATCGACGTCGCCGATCCCGCCCTGTTCCAGGCCGACGCCCACTGGCCGTTCTTCGAGCGGCTGCGGGCCGAGGACCCGGTGCACTACTGCGCCGTCAGCGAGCACGGACCCTACTGGTCGATCACCCGCTACAACGACATCATGACCGTCGACACCACCCACCAGGTGTTCTCGTCGGACAGCAGCTTCGGCGGGATCACGATCCGGAATTTCGACGAGGACTTCGTCCTGCCGATGTTCATCGCCATGGACCCGCCCAAGCACGACATCCAGCGCAAGACCGTCAGCCCGATCGTCTCGCCGGTGAACCTGGCGCTGCTCGAGGGCACGATCCGCGAGCGCGTGGGCGGCATCCTCGACAACCTGCCGATCGGCGAGACCTTCGACTGGGTCGACAAGGTGTCGATCGAGCTGACCACCCAGATGCTGGCCACCCTGTTCGACTTCCCCTGGGAGGAGCGCCGCAAGCTGACCCGCTGGTCCGACGTCTCCACCGCCGTGCCGGGCGCCGGGATCGTCGACACCGAGGAGCAGCGCCGGGCCGAGCTGATGGAGTGCCTGGCCTATTTCACCGAGCTGTGGAACCAGCGGGTCAATTCGACCGAACCGGGCAACGACCTGATCTCGATGCTGGCCCACGGCGAGGCGACGCGGAACATGCCGCCGTTCGAGTATCTGGGGAACATCATCCTGTTGATCGTCGGCGGCAACGACACCACCCGCAACTCGATCACCGGCGGCCTGCTGGCCCTGAGCCAGAACCCGGCGGAAGAGGCCAAGCTGCGGGCCGACCCGTCGCTGATCCCCAACATGGTCTCGGAGATCATCCGCTGGCAGACGCCGCTGGCCTATATGCGCCGCACGGCCATCGAGGACTTCGAGCTGTCGGGCAAGACCATCAGGAAGGGCGACAAGGTCGTGATGTGGTACGTCTCGGGCAACCGCGACGACACCGTCATCGACAATCCGAACGCCTTCCTGATCGACCGCCCTCAGGCCCGCCGCCACCTGTCGTTCGGCTTCGGCATCCACCGTTGCGTGGGCAACCGCCTGGCCGAGCTGCAGCTGAAGATCATCTGGGAGGAGATCCTCAAGCGCTTCCCGAAGATCGAGGTGATGGGCGAGCCGAAGCGCGTCTATTCTAGCTTCGTGAAGGGCTATGAGAGCCTGCCGGTGCGGATCCCGGCGAGAAACCCTCTCCCATAGGGAGAGGGAAAACCTTACGCCCCCCAGAACCCGACCAGCTTCTTCACCTCGGCCACCGTCGGCGCGGCGACTTCGGACGCCCGCTCGGCGCCGGCCTTCAGGATGCGGTCGATCTCGGTTGGGTCAGCCAGGTAGCGGCGCATGGTCTCGCCGACCGGGGCCAGCTTCTCGACCGCCAGCTCGGCCAGGGCCGGCTTGAAGGTCCCGAAGCCCTTGCCTGCGTACTCGGCCAGCACCTCGGCCTTGGTCTTGCCCGCCAGGGCCGCGAAGATGCCCACCAGGTTGTCGGCCTCGGCGCGGGCGCCCAGTTCTTCCAGCGTCTCGGGCAGCGGCTCCGGATCGGTGCGCGCCTTGCGGACCTTGGCGGCGATGTCGTCGGCCGTGTCGGTCAGGTTGATGCGGCTGTAGTCCGACGGATCGGACTTGCTCATCTTGGCCGAGCCGTCGCGCAGGCTCATCACCCGGGCGCCGGGGCCCTGGATCAGCGGCTCGGGCTGCGGGAAGAAGCCCTGGACGCCGAAGTCGTGGTTGAACTTGCCGGCGATGTCGCGGGTCAGCTCCAGGTGCTGCTTCTGGTCCTCGCCCACCGGCACGTGGGTGGCCTTGTAGACCAGGATGTCGGCGGCCTGCAGCACCGGATAGGTGTAGAGGCCCACCGAGCTGCGCTCCTTGTGCTTGCCGCTCTTCTCCTTGAACTGGGTCATGCGGTCCAGCCAGCCCAGGCGGGCCACGCACTGGAAGATCCAGGCCAGTTCGGAATGCTCGCGCACCGCCGACTGCGGGAAGATCGTCGCCTTCTTCGGGTCCAGGCCCGCGGCCAGGTAGGCGGCGGCGATCTCGCGGGTCTGCTGGGCCAGGGCCTCGGGCTCCTGCCAGACGGTGATGGCGTGCAGGTCGGCCACGAAGATGAAGGTGTCCATCTCGTGCTGCAGGCGGGCGAACTTCACCAGGGCGCCCAGATAGTTGCCCAGGTGCAGGGCGCCGGACGGCTGGACGCCCGAGAGCACGCGAGTGGGGCCCGTGTAGGGGACAGGGGTGTGGTCGGTCATGGCTTCAGCCTTGGAACTTTAGAGCGATATGGCGGGTGCGCAGCGGCGCGCGCCGCGCCTGGAGCGCGGCGGTCGAGGTCAGATGAAGCTGCGCCATCGCGGCGCGGAAGATCCGATCGAAGCCATGCACGCTGGTTACCGGGCCGGCGCTGAGAGAGCAAGCCTTACGCCTTGCCCCGCTTGAGCAGGCCCTTGACCTCCGCCGGCGTCACGCCACCGAACAGCAGGACCAGGGGCGGATAGAGCGCGCCGCCGATCAACACGGTCAGCAGCAGGGCGGCCTCCTTGGCTCCTAAGGTGTGGCCGCGCAGGCCCAGCTCGCGCAGCGGGGCCTCGATCAGCGGCCGCCAGTGCGACGCCGCCGCCAGCACGCCGCCCATGGCGACGCTGGCCGCCAGGATCCGGCTCACCCGCGACCAGGTCTGGAGCGAAGGGCTGTAGTGGTCCTTGCGCGCCAGACCCCAGGCCATCTGGCCGACATTGATCCACGAGGCCACGGCCGTGGCGGCGGCGATGCCGCGCACGCCCATCACATTGAACAGGGCGATGCCCAGGCCGATGTTCAGCGCCACCGAGATCAGGGCGAAGCGCATCGGGCTCTTGGTGTCGCCGCGCGCGAAGAAGGCCCGCGAATAGAGCTGCTGCAGCACGAAGGCCGGGGTGCCCAGGCCGTAGAACAGCAGCGCCGCCGCCGTCTGGCTGGCGTCGAAGGGGGTGAACTGGCCGCGGGTATAGAGGGCGTCCGACAGGAAGCCGGGCATGGCGACCAGAGCCGCGGCGGCCGGAATGGTCAGGGCCATGGCCAGGGTGATCGCCTGGTCCATGGCGCTCTGGGCGTCCTCGCCGTCGCCGCTGTTCACGGCCCGCGACAGGCGCGGCAGCAGGGCCACGCCGATCGCCACCCCCACCAGGCCCAGCGGCAGCTGGTACAGGCGGTCGGCGGTGGCCAGCCACGAGCGGCCGCCGGGCACATGGCTGGCCAGGTTGCCGGAGATGAAGATGTTGACCTGGGTGGCGCTGGCCGCCAGGGCGCCGGGGATGGCCTTGCCGATCAGCTCGCGCACCTCGGGCGTCAGGCGCGGCAGCCGCCAGTGCACCTGGGCGCCGGACTTGTTGACGCCCCAGGTCAGCAGGGCCGCCTGGGCGACGCCCGCCACCACCACCCCGACCGAACCCCAGGTCGCCGCGCCGACGGCGCTGGTCTGGGGCAGGATGAAGGCCAGGGTGAAGATGTTCAGCAGGATCGGCGCGCCGGCCGACAGGATGAAGCGGTCGCGGGCGTTCAGCACGCCCGACAGGTGCGCCACGATGGCCATGCACGGCAGGTAGGGCATGGTGATCTGGGTCAGCAGCACCGCCAGCTTGTACTTCTCGGTGCCCCAGCCGAAGCCGGGGCTGATCAGCATCATCAGCCAGGGCATGGCCAGCTGGCAGATCACGGTGATGATGATGGTCGAGGCCGCCAGGGTGGCCATGGCGTCGGCGGCCAGGATGTCGGCAGTCTCCTCGCCGTCGCGCTGCAGCGACTTGGCGTAGGCCGGCACGAAGGCGGCGGCGAAGGCCCCCTCGGCGAAGAACCGGCGGAACAGGTTCGGGAAGGCCAGGGCCGCGTTGTAGGCGTCGGCCGCCGGGGTGGCGCTGGCCCCCATCCGGTACGAGACCGCCAGGTCGCGGGCGAAACCCATGAACCGGCTGACCAGGGTCAGGCCGGAATAGATCATCGACGACTTCAGCAGACCGCCGGGCTTCTTGGGCGCGTCGGTCTGCGGGGCGGAGGCGTTCGGGGGGGCGCTGTCGGTCACGAATGGCTTCTGCGGGCTGGACGATGGGCCGTCAAGCGACGGCGGAACCAGCCGGCCGAGGATTTTTCGTGCAGGACGTCGCCCTTCTCGCGGCTTCAGGCCTCGAGAAGGTGCGCGGCCATGGACGGCTTGCGATAGACGACCGAGGCGATCAGGGCCTGGGCGGCGCGCACGGCCGGGTCGTCCGTCCGGCGGAAGAAGACGGCGTCGGCCCACAGCAGCTGGTCGTCGGTCTCGAAATTCCCGGTGTTCTCATAGGCGTATTTCCCCAGGGTCGGGAAATCCACCAGGTAGAAGCCGTGGGCGCGCAGGAAGGTCTCGACCTCGGCGAACAGGGGCTGGCCCGCATAGATCGGGCCGAACTCCACCTCGCAATGGACCACCGCCGTCCGCGCCAGCGTGGCCTCCGCATGCCGCAGCACCAGCAGCTCGCCGCCCTGGATGTCGAGCTTGAGGAAATCAACCGGCTCGGGCGGCAGGACCTCGTCCAGCCGCCGCGTCGGCAGGTCGAGGGTGCGCACCGTCTCCAGCGGGCTGAGCAGCGGGAACGGCCGGTTGTGGTCCAGGTCCAGCGGATACAGCGACGAGGTCGCGTCGGCGTTGTTGATGTGCAGGGTGTGCGTGCCGCCGTCGCCCAGGGCGTAGGGGAGCAGGGTGACGTTCTCGCCGCCCTCCGCCGCCTCGCGCTCGTCAAGCCGCTCCTCCAGCGGATCGAAGCCGATGACGTCCGTCGGGCAGAACCGCATCAGGGCGTCGTAGGCGTGGCTGCCCGGGCCCAGGGTCTGGGCGCCGACGTCCACGATGCGCGGCCTGCGGTCCAGGCGGGCCAGGGCCTGGGCGGCGAGCGCGTCGAACGAGGGCGCCGCCGCCGGCTGGCGCGCCTTGTACTCGTCGCTGTCCAGGATCCACTTCAGCGCGAAGCTGGGATCGTTGTGTTGGCGGATGAGATTGGACCAGCCCTCCAGCCCGCCGGGATCGGCGTCGCGTCCGAGCAGGTTCTTGTAGAGCGCCTGGACGACCTCTTCGGGCGACATGGCGAAGGTCCCCGCGGCGGGGGTCCGGGCGGCCAGGGCCGCGTCGGAGCCTTCGGTCGGCGCGGCGTCGCGGCCCAGCAGGCCCTGGACGGCGTAGCGATAGATCGCCAGGTCCCGGGTGTTGAGGTCGAGGATCGCCTGGACCGTCTCGTCGGGGATCTGGCAGGGCCGCAGGCTGGTCGGCTTGTCGTGGCTGGTGTTGTCGTGGGGCAGGGACTCGATCCCCAGGGCCTCGGTCAGCCAGCGCCGGGACAGGTCCTCGAACTCGCAGACATAGTACCACAGGGCGCCGTCGATGAAGTCGTAGGCCGCCCGCAGCGGCGCGGGCTCGCGGAACTCCCACGGCGTGCCGGTCAGCTGGCGGAAGTGGAAGTCGCTGACGAAGATGCGGACGGCCGGGTGCTTGCTGGTGACGAAGTCGTGCAGGCTCAGGGTCGCGGCGGCCTCGCAGGCGGCGTAGTAGGCGACGCTGCCGTGGCCGGGGGTGAGCTTCTTGAACGTGTCCTTGAAGTAGTTGTACAGCGACAGGACCCGCCCCACCGGATGGCGGAAGTTGGTGATGTAGGCGTGGCCGTCACGGACGGCCTCGAAGACGTCGCGGCCGTAGTGGCCCGCGTAGAAATCATGCCCCTTGAACGGCTCGTACCGGCCGGCGACCGCCTCGTGCTGGTTCAGGTTGTTGGCGATCTCGGGGGCCATCCCGACCTCGCCGACGGCCGCCTCGAGGGCGTGGGTGATCGACAGGCCGGCGGCCTTGGGATTGTGGAAGAAGAACAGCTTGCGCGGCTTCAGGGTCACGGAGCGATGGATCAGGCCGTACTCGTCGCATCCCAGCAGGCCCTTCACGACGACCGACGGATCGCCGTGCTCGCGGATCAGGGCCGACCAGCCCTCGATTTCCGTCGCGTTCGGCCCGCGCCGCAGCATGTGCTTGTACAGCGCCCGGACCACGTCTTCGGGCGACATCGCGAAGCTACGGGCGGGAGACTTTGCCAAGACGCAATCCTGTCACACTTCTTCAGAAGTGGCTGAGGTCGCGTGGCGGGAGCCTCTCGTCAAGCCATAATGAAACCTTGGATAGGTCCCCAGGCCTAGCGGGCGACGCTGGCCCGCGCCCGTTTCAGGCCCGGACGGGTGTTCGGCGCGCCGGCCTCGTTCTGCTCCAGGGCCGCCAGCAGATCGGCCTTCAGGGCCGAGACCTTCTTGGCGTCCTCGACCTTCCCGCCCTCGGTGGTCTGGACATAGAAGGCGTCGACCGCCCGCTCGCCGTAGCCGTCGATATGGGCCGACTGGATGGACAGGCCGTTGTCGGCCAGGGTGCGGGCCAGGGCCTGCAGCAGGCCCGGACGGTCGCGGCCCGAGGCCTCGACCACCGTGGCCTCGTTGGAGGCCTCGTTGTCGACGACCACGGTCGGGGCGATCGAGAAGGCGGCGGTGCGCGACAGCTCCGCGCCGCGCCGGGGCTCCACCGCGATCGGCTCGCCGCGGCCGGCCGCCTCCAGGGCGTCGGCCAGGCGGCGCAGGGCCCGGGGGTTCTCGCAGCCCAGGGCCGCGCCGGTCACGTCCTGCACATGGAAGACGTCCAGGGCCTGGCCCTGGCGCGAGGTGAAGACCCGGGCGCCGACGACGTTGCCGCCCAGCGAGGAGATGGCCAGGGCGAGGTCGGCGAACAGGCCGCGACGGTCCTTGGCGGCGATGACGATCTCGGCGGCGTTGGCGCCGGCCGGCACCCGACCCTCGGCGGCGGCCCCGCCCTGGATCGCCGCGCGGCGGGCCAGCTCGGCATGGGCCTTGAGGTCCTCCAGCGAGAACGCGCCGAAATAGGCCGCCTCCATCGCCTGGGCCCAGCCCTGGGCGGCGGGATCGGCCTGGACCAGCACGTCGCGGGCCTGTTCGGCGGCGGCCTCCTGGTGGCGCTGGACGCTGGCGGCGGCGTCGCTGCCGCGCCCGCCCCGGAACACCGCCTCGGTGGCGTTGTAGAGCTCGCGCAGCAGCTGGCCCTTCCAGCCGTTCCAGACGCCCGGGCCCACCGCGCGGATGTCGGCCACGGTGATGACCAGCAGCAGGCGCAGGCGCTCGGGATTCTCGACGATGCGGGCGAAGGCGGCGACAGTGCCGGGATCGGCGACGTCGCGCTTCTGGGCGAAGTCGCTCATGACCAGGTGGTTCTCGACCAGCCAGGCCACCAGCTCGACCTTAGTGCGCTCCACGCCCAGGCGCTCGCAGGCGCTGCGGGCGCTGCGGGCCCCGGCCTTCTCCTGGCCGCCGACCCCGCCCTTGCCGGTGTCGTGCAGCAGCATGGCCAGGAACAGGGCCTCGCGGTCCTCGATCAACGGCATGATGGAGACGGCCAGCGGGTGGTCGTCGACCAGGCGGCCGGCCGCCATGTCGCCGATCAGGCCCACGGCCCGCAGGGTGTGCTCGTCCACCGTGTACGAGTGGTACATGTTGAACTGCATCTGGGCCACGACCCGGCCGAACTCGGGGATGAACCGACCCAGCACGCCGGCGTCGTTCATCAAGGTCAGGGTGCGGTAGCTGCGCTTGCCGTAGGCCAGCAGGTCCAGGAACGCCCGCGTCGCCTGAGGATCGCGGCGGACCTTCGAGGTGATCAGGTGCAGGTTGCGGGTCACCGCCGTGAAGGCGTCCGGATGCAGGTCCAGGTCGCGGTCGTCGGCGGTCTTGAACAGGCGGATCAGGTTGACCGGGTCGGCCTCGAACACCTGCGGGCCGTCGATGTTCAGACGGCCGCCGTCCTCGTAGAAGCCGGCCACGTCCAGGGCCTTGCGCTTGGGCTTGCCGCCGCCGGGCAGGAAGCGGGAGATGCCCCGGGGCTCGTGCTTGAAGTGCTCGGCCTCCAGCTTGGCCGAGAAGGCGCGGGTCAGGGCCCCGACCTCCTTGGCCACCAGGAAATAGCGGCGCATGAAGCGCTCGACGGCGGGTGCGTCGCCGCGGTCGCCGTAGCCCATGCGGCGGGCGATCTCGGGCTGCAGGTCGAAGGTCAGGCGCTCTTCCGGACGGCCGGTGGCGAAGTGCAGGTGGGCGCGCACGGCGTGCAGGAAGTCGAAGGCGCGGATGAAGCCCTTGGCCTCGCGGCGATCGAACACCTCCAACTTGAACACGTCCTCGGGACGGTCGACCGGGTGCAGGTATTCGGCGATCCACATCAGGGTGTGCAGGTCGCGCAGGCCGCCCTTGCCCTCCTTGACGTTCGGCTCGACCATGTAGCGGCTGGCGCCGGCCCGGGCCTGGCGGTCGTCGCGCTCCTTGAGCTTGGCGGCGACGAAGGCGGCGCCGGTGCCCTTCATGACGTCGTCGCGGAAGCGCTTCTTCAGCTCCTCGCCCAGGCGCTCGTCGCCGGTCAGGCGGCGGGCCTCCAGGATCGAGGTGCGGATCGTGTAGTCTTCCTTGGAGAGCTTGACGCACTCCTCGACCGTGCGCGAGGCGTGGCCGACCTTGAAGCCCAGGTCCCACAGCGCATACAGCATGTACTCGATCACGCTCTCGGCGTGCGGCGTCTGCTTGTAGGGGCGCAGGAACAGCAGGTCGATGTCCGAGAACGGCGCCAGGGTGCGGCGGCCGTAGCCGCCCACGGCCAGCAGGCACAGGCGCTCGCCCTCGGTGGGGTTGCGGGCCCGGAACACGTGGACGGTGGTGAAGTCGTAGAGGGCGGTGATCACCTCGTCGGTGACGCCGCTGAGCAGGCGGGCCGTCTCCAGGCCGCCGGCCCCGTTCTCCAGCCGCTCCTTGGCGATCATGCGGCCGCGGAACAGCGCCTGTTTCAGGATCTCGATGGCGCGAGCCCGCTGGCCGGCCTCGTCGCCGATCAGGTCCAGGGCGGCGGCCGACAGGCGCGCGCGCAGGGCGTGGCCGTCGACGACATGTTCCAGCGGGGTGGGGCGAAGGCGACGGGGCATGGGACCAATATAGGCTTGCGGAACGCGATCGCCGAACCCGATCAAAAACCCGGCGAGGCGACCCGCGCCCTACCTATATGATCTCAAGCCTTGAGCAGAGCCTTAAGACGGTAAAGCGCGTCCAGGGCCTCGCGCGGGCTCATGCCGTCGACGTCCAGCTCCTCCAGCGCCGCGTCCGTGCGGCTGGGCGCCGCTTGAACAGGCGCCGCGACCGGAGCCGAGGCGGCGAACAGGGGCAGCTCGTCCAGCTTGGCCGGCGACTCGGTCTTGCTCTCCAGGCGGTCCAGCACCTCCTTGGCGCGGGCCACGACCTGGGGCGGCACCCCGGCCAGCTTGGCCACCTGGACGCCGTACGAACGGTCGGCCGGGCCGGCGGCGGCCTCGTGCAGGAAGACGAGGTCCCCGTTCCACTCCTTGGCCCGCAGGCTGAGGTTGGAGACGTGGGCCATCCGCGTCTCCAGCGTGGCCAGCTCGTGATAGTGGGTGGCGAACAGGGCGCGGCAGCGGTTGACGTCGTGCAGGGCCTCGGCGCAGGCCCAGGCGATGGCGAGACCATCGTAGGTGGCCGTGCCCCGGCCGATCTCGTCCAGGATCACCAGGCTGCGCGGGCTGGCCTGGGTCAGGATGGCGGCGGTCTCGACCATCTCCATCATGAAGGTCGAACGGCCCCGGGCCAGGTCGTCGCCTGCCCCGACACGGCTGAACAGGCGGTCGACCACGCCAAGACGAAGCGACTTGGCCGGCACGTAGCAGCCCGACTGGGCCAGGATGGCCAGCAGGGCGTTCTGGCGCAGGAAGGTCGACTTACCGGCCATGTTCGGGCCGGTGACGATCGACAGCCGCGCCCCGATGTCGCCCGCCGCGTCCAGGCGGCAGTCGTTGGGGGTGTAGGGATCGCCGGCCCGCTTGACCGCCGCCTCGACCACCGGGTGGCGGGCGGCCTTGGCGTCGAAGGCCAGGGACCGGTCGACGGTGGGGCGCACGGCGCCGGCGTCTTCGGACCACTCGGCCAGGGCGGCGGCGACGTCCAGCCTGGCCAGGGCCTCGGCGGCCAGCTGGATCGGTTCGGCCAGGGCCACGGCGTCGGCGCGCCAGTCCTCGAAGGCCGCGACCTCCATGGCCAGGGCCCGCTCGGCGGCCTGGGCGATGCGGGCGTCCAGGTCGGCCAGCTCGACGGTGGTGAACCGCACCTGGTTGGCCAGGGTCTGACGGTGGATGAAGGTCGCGTTCAGCGGCGGCTGGAACAGCGGGTCGGCCTTGCCGGCCGTGGCCTCGACGAAATAGCCCAGGACGCCGTTGTGGCGGATCTTCAGCGGCACGCCGCTTTCCTGGATCAGGCGGGCTTCCAGCGCGGCCACGACCCGGCGGCTGTCGTCGCGCAGGGCCCGGGCCTGGTCCAGCTCGGGACGCACGCCAGGGGCCACGAAGCCGCCGTCGCGGGCCAGGGCCGGCAGGTCGGGACCCAGGCCCTGCTCCAGCTGGGCCAGCAGGCGCGACAGGCCCTCCTGCAGCGACGGGGTCAGGGCCTTCAGCGCCCCTTCCAGCTCGGCGGGCGGCGGCGACAGCGGATCGCCCGAACCGCCGACCATGCCGGCCAGCTTCTCGCCGGTCTTGAGACCGTCCTTGAGGCAGCCCAGGTCGCGCGGACCGCCCCGGCCCAGGGCCAGACGGGAAAGCGCGCGGGCCATGTCGCCGGCGCCCTTGAGCACCTCGCGCAGGCGCTCGCGCAGCACCCGGTGGTCGACGAACCATTCCACCGCGTCCAGGCGGGCGTCGATGGCGGCCGGGTCCAGCAGCGGCCGGGCCAGGCGCGAGGCCAGCAGGCGAGCGCCGCCGGCGGTGACCGTGCGGTCGATGGCGGCCAGCAGCGAGCCGTTGCGGTCGCCGCCCTGGGTGCGGTCGATCTCGAGGCTGCCGCGCGTGGCCGGGTCGATGGCCATGACGTCGGCCTCGGCCGCGCGTCGCGGGGCGCGCAGGGCCGGCAGCTTGCCGGCCTGGGTCATCTCCAGATGGGCGGCGATCAGGCCCAGGGCCCCGACCTCGGCCGGCGATAGGCCGCCGAACCCGTCCAGGGTGTCGACGCCGTAGAGGCGCTTGACCCGGGTCTCCGACGCCTGGGGCTCGGACAGGGCCGAGGGCATGGGTTGGATCAGCCCGCCGCAGATCTTCAGGGTCTGGGAAAGGTGCTCGTCCGACAGCAGGCGGTCGGCGACCAGGGTCTCGGACGGGGCCAGGGCGGCCAGGATCGCCGCCACGGCGTCCTTGGCGACCAGGAAGCACTCGACCTCGCCGGTGGACAGCTCGACGGCCGCCACGGCCGCCTGGCCCGCCCGCACGGCCACGGCGGCCAGGCGGTTGGCGCCCCGGGCGTCCAGCAGGCCGTCCTCGGTCAGGGTGCCGGGGGTGACCACACGGACGATGTCGCGGCGGACCACCGATTTCGAGCCGCGCTTCTTGGCCTCGGCCGGGTCTTCCATCTGCTCGCAGACGGCGACCTTGAAGCCCATGCGGATCAGTTTCGAGAGATAGGCCTCGGCCGCGTGCTGCGGCACGCCGGCCATCGGGATCGGCTGGCCGTTATGGGTGCCCCGGAAGGTCTGGCTGATGCCCAGGGCGGCGGCGGCCTTGTAGGCGTCGTCGAAGAACAGCTCGTAGAAATCGCCCATGCGGAAGAAGATCAGGGCGTCGGGCTGCCGCGCCTTCATCTCGAAGAACTGCTGCATCACCGGCGTCGCGCCGGTGGCGTCATAGGTCTGGACGGTGGGGGAGGCGGGGGCGTTCATCGGGCCGGAAGGTATAGGGCGTCGCGCCTCCCGTTAAGACTTCGGCAAGGGATATCCACAAGCCCTGGGGACTAATCCCGCGAAAACCCACGAAATAGGCGCTTTCGGCCCATGGGCGGCGCGGAGGGGTGACGGCCGCCGCGCGCGCGGCGGCCGTCGAAAGCCTAGGCGGCTTTCTGCAGCTTCTTCATCTTCTGGAGCGGCAGGGCCTTGGGCATGCGGTTCGCCACGCACTGCTCGTCGCCGGTCTTGATGCAGCCGTTGTAGACGCAGTTGGCGATGTAGTTGTCGACGCAGGCCCACCATTCCGTGGTGCCGCGCGTGTAGTACGGATCGCAGAACCACCAGGCCTGCTGCTGGCAATAGGTGGGCGCGGCGACGACCGGCGCGCTGACCATGGACATGCCCGCGGCCAGGCTGACGGCGACACCGAACAACGCCAATTTCCGACGAATCTTCACTGAACAACCCCTTTGGCAATGCGCCGAATGCGCACGCCATGGGAGTATGCATCTTCAGGTTTTGCAACCCGAATTTGTATTCCGAAAGTCGATCGCGCCCGTTGCGCTAGCTGCCCGTCACTTCTTCCCAGAAGCGCTTGGCCTTGCCGACGAAGTTGGCCGACTTGGGGTTCTGCTTCTCGCCGCACAGGCCGGCCAGCTCCTGCAGGAGCTCCTTCTGACGGGCGGACAGGTGGGTCGGGGTCTCGACGAACAGCTCGACCACCAGGTCGCCGCGCTGGCGGCTGCGCAGCGAGGGCATGCCGCGGCCCTTGAGGCGGACGGTCTTGCCGGTCTGCGAGCCTTCCGGGACCTTGACGGTCTGGCGGCTGCTGCCGTCGCAGTTCTCGCCGCCCAGCAGGCAGGGGGCCTCGATCTCGCCGCCCAGGGCGGCCACGGTCATCGGCACCGGCACGGTGCAGAGGAGGTCCAGGCCGTCGCGCTCGAACAGCTCGTGCGGGATCACCGACAGGAACAGGTACAGGTCGCCGCGCGGACCGCCGCGGGCCCCCGCGTCGCCTTCGCCGGCCAGGCGGATGCGGGCGCCGTCATCGACGCCGGCGGGGATGCGCACCGACAGCACGCGCTCGCGGCGCACCTGGCCGTGGCCGTGGCAGCTCTGGCAGGGGTCCAGGACCAGGCGGCCCGAACCGCCGCAGCGGGGGCAGGCGCGCTCGACCGCGAAGAAACCCTGGGTGGCCCGCACGCGGCCGGCGCCGCCGCACGAGCCGCAGACCGTCGGGCTGGTGCCGGGCTTGGCGCCCGAGCCGTCGCAGACCTCGCAGGTGATGGCGGCCGGAACCTTGATCTCGACCTCGGCGCCCGCATAGGCCTGCTCGAGGGTGATCTCCAGGTCGTAGCGCAGGTCCTGGCCGCGCTGGGGACCGTTCGACTGGCGACGGCCGCCGCCGAACATCTCGCCGAACACGTCGCCGAAAACGTCGTTGAAGATATCGCTGGCGTCGGCGCCGCCGAAGCCGCCGGGCCCGCCCTGCGGACCGTTCACCCCGGCATGGCCGAAGCGGTCATAGGCAGCGCGCTTCTGCGCGTCCGAAAGCACCGAATAGGCTTCGTTGATTTCCTTGAACCGCGAGGATGCGTTCTCGCAACCGCCGTTGCGGTCAGGATGGTGCTCCATCGCCATCTTGCGGAAGGCGGCCTTGAGGGCGGCGTCATCGCAGCCACGGGCCACGCCCAGGACTTCGTAATAGTCGCGCATCGTCAGGGTCGATCACTAGCCATGTTGGAATAGGAGGTGGGAGCGCTCCCGCCCGGCCGCAAGCGGCAGGCGGGAGCCTTGTCCCCGAAGGTGGGGGCGGAGGGAACCGAAGTCACGCGCACCGCCCCGCGACCCATGGTCACGCCGACGGCTTGGAGTCGTCGACTTCTTCGAATTCGGCGTCGACGACGCCGTCATCGGCGGCGGCTTCGTCACCGCCTTCAGCGCCGCCCTGCTGGGCGTTGTACATCGCCTCGCCGAGCTTCATCGACGCCTGGATCAGGGCCTGGGTCTTGGCCTGGATAGCCTCGACGTCTTCGCCTTCCAGCGCCGACTTCAGGTCGGTCAGGCCGGTCTCGATCGCGGTCTTCTCGGCCGCGCCGACCTTGTCGCCGTGCTCGGCCAGGGCCTTCTCGGTCGAGTGCACGATGGCCTCGCCCTGGTTCTTGGCCTCGACCAGCGCCTTCTTCTTCTCGTCCGACGCCTTGTTGGCCTCGGCTTCCTTGACCATGCGCTCGATGTCCGCGTCCGAGAGGCCGCCGTTGGCCTGGATGCGGATCGAGTGCTCCTTGTTGGTCGCCTTGTCCTTGGCGTGGACGTTGACGATGCCGTTGGCGTCGATGTCGAAGGTGACCTCGATCTGCGGCACGCCGCGCGGCGCCGGCGGGATGCCCTGCAGGTCGAACTGACCCAGGAACTTGTTGTCGACGGCCATCGGACGCTCGCCCTGGAAGGCGCGGATCGTCACGGCCGACTGGTTGTCGTCGGCGGTCGAGAAGGTCTGCGAGCGCTTGGTCGGGATGGTGGTGTTGCGCTCGATCAGCGGGGTGAACACGCCGCCCAGGGTCTCGATGCCCAGGGTGAGCGGGGTCACGTCCAGCAGCAGCACGTCCTTGACGTCGCCTTGCAGCACGCCGGCCTGGACGGCGGCGCCCAGGGCCACGACTTCATCGGGGTTCACGCCCTTGTGGGGTTCGCGGCCGAAGAAGTCCTGCACGGCTTGCTGCACCTTGGGCATGCGGCTCATGCCGCCGACCAGGATGACTTCGTCGATGTCGCTCTTCTTCAGGCCGGCGTCCTTGAGGGCCTGTTCGCACGGACCGATGGTCCGGGTGATCAGGTCTTCGACCAGGGCTTCCAGCTTGGAGCGCGACAGCTTGATGTTCAGGTGCAGCGGACCCGACGCGTTCATCGAGATGAAGGGCAGGTTCACTTCGTACTGAGCGGTCGACGACAGCTCCTTCTTGGCTTTTTCGGCCTCTTCGCGCAGGCGCTGGAGGGCCAGCTTGTCCTTGCGCAGGTCGACGCCCTGTTCCTTCTTGAACTCGTCGGCCAGGTAGTCGACGACGCGCAGGTCGAAATCCTCGCCGCCCAGGAAGGTGTCGCCGTTGGTCGACTTCACTTCGAAGACGCCGTCGCCGATCTCCAGGATCGAGACGTCGAAGGTGCCGCCGCCCAGGTCGTAGACGGCGATCTTCTTGCCGTCGTTCTTTTCCAGGCCGTAGGCCAGGGCCGCCGCGGTCGGCTCGTTGATGATGCGCAGGACCTCAAGGCCGGCGATCTTGCCGGCGTCCTTGGTGGCCTGACGCTGGGCGTCGTTGAAATAGGCCGGGACGGTGATGACCGCCTTGGTCACCGGCTCGCCCAGGTGGGTCTCGGCGGCTTCCTTCATCTTCTGAAGGATGAAGGCCGAGACTTCCTGCGGGCTGTAGTCCTTGCCGTGGGCCTTGACCCAGGCGTCGCCGGTCGGGCCCTTGACGATTTCGTAGGGCACCATGCCCTTGTCTTTTTCCACCACCGGGTCGCTGGCGTTGCGGCCGATCAGGCGCTTGATCGCGAACAGCGTGTTGGTGGGGTTGGTGACGGCCTGGCGCTTGGCGGGTTGGCCGACAAGGCGCTCGCCGTCTTCGAGGAAGGCGACGACCGAGGGGGTGGTGCGAGCGCCTTCGGCGTTCTCGATCACCTTCGGGGTCTTACCGTCCATGATGGCCACGCACGAGTTCGTGGTGCCAAGGTCGATACCGATAATCTTGCTCATGTTGAGACCTGCAGCTCCTGATTGGCGGACGGCGGTGACAAGGGCCTTAAGGCAAGCGCCCCGGTTTTTCTCGAGCCGTCCCCGTCTGGTCGCGTTCTAACGGTTGATCCAAATCCTCGCCCTCCAGACGGCGTCTACACAACGACGTACGAAGGGAAAGCGTTCGTTCAATCGAAGTTGACGAGCCCGTCAACCCCGCTTCGAAAGCCGATATGGGGGATAGGCGCCAGCCTGCAAGCCCAATCCCGCAGCGAATGAAGGGGAATCTTGACCTGCGACGAAATGGGCCGCGCTCGAAAAAGCGCGGCCCTTCCGCCAGATAGACGACGAGAGCGGCCCGAAAGCCTCACCTCGCGTTCGCTGAATCCGCTCAGGGACCGTGTTCGCCCCCGGCGTTTCCAAGGGTTTTCAGCCCTTCTTGGCGACCCAGGCGGTGATCGCCGGCAGGGCGGCCTTGCGCGACTTGATGCGGTCGGTGATCGAGGCCACCGACTTTTCCGCCTCGCCGCGCGAACCGGCCGGCAGGTTGGCCTCGGCATAGGCGCGGACCTTGCCGATCATGGCCGGATCGGCCGAGCGGCGCGCCAGGCCCGGGATGAACTTGGTGGCCGAGGCCGCGTCGACCTTGCCGTTCACCGCGTCCTTGTGGGCGACGGAGAAGTCGAAGGCCAGGTCCGGGTGCAGCACCGAGACGCGCGAGATCATGTTGGCCGCCAGGGTCTCGCTGGGCTCGCCGCTGATGGCCAGGTCCAGGGCCTTGGCCGCCAGGGCCTCGTCCTGCACCGAGGCCAGCTGGGTGTAGAGCTGGTCGCGGATCAGCGGGGTCTTCTCGGCCTTGGCCTGTTCGCGCAGGGCGTCCCAGGCGGCCGCGTCGGCGTTGCGGCCGATCGAGGCCAGGATCGCCTTGCGCAGCGGACCGGGCACGGCGGTCGGATCGGTCTTGTCGGCGGCGTAGCGACGCTTGGCCTCGGCGATCACCGTCGGGTCGCCCAGGATGCTGAGGGCGTTGATCAGGGTGGTGCGCAGGGTGGCGACAGGGGCGGCTTCGCCCGGCTGGGCCGTCCAGCCCACCTTCTGGAACACCGGCGCCAGGCGCGCGATGGCCAGCTTGCGGAACGCGGCCCGGTCGGCCGGCGCGCTCTCGTACATGCCGTCGACGTCGGTCAGGACGCCGGCGACCTTGCCCCACACCTGCGGATCGGCGTCGGCCGGGGTGGCCAGGACCAGGTCCAGGGCGTCGGTGACGGCCTGCTGGCCGTTCAGGCCCAGGGCCCAGGCGTCCGAGATCACGCCCAGCTGGTCGATGGCCGGCAGCTTGGCGAAGCTGGCCGAGACGCCGGCGAAGGCCTTGGGCGTGTAGAGGGTGCGGAAATAGCCGGACTGGCCGGCGTTGACGACCACCGGGCCGCAGCCGGCGACGCTCAGCGAACCCTTGCCGCCGACCACCAGGGTCTTGGCCACGCTGCTGGAGCCGGCGACCTGGGCCGAGACCGGCACGCGCCAGGCCAGGGGGGTCTTGGTCGGCTTGTCGCGGCTGAACTCGCCCTGGGTCAGGGTGACCGGGGTCTTGCCCGCGACGCAGGCGCCGGCGTCGACCGTGATCAGCGGGATGCCCGGCTGCAGGGTGAAGTCGTGGGCGATGGCGGTGATGGGCTTGCCCGCGGCCTTCTCGACCTCGATCCACAGGTCGTCGGTCTGGGTGTTGCCGTGGGCGTGGGCCTTGATGTAGGCGCGCACGCCGGAACGCCAGGCTTCGGGGCCGACATAGCCCTCCAGCATGCGGATGACGGCCTCGCCCTTCTCATAGGTGATGGCGTCGAAGGCCTGGCTGGCCTGGTCGACGGTCTCGACGTGCTGCACCACCGGGTGGGTGGTCGACAGCGAGTCCAGGCCCATGGCGTATTCGCGATTGGCGACCGAGCCCAGCTGGCTGTTCCACTCGGGGTGGAAGTGCTCGGTGGCCCGGCTCTCCATCCACGAGGCGAAGCCCTCGTTCAGCCACAGGTCGTCCCACCACTGCATGGTGACCAGGTCGCCGAACCACTGGTGGGCCATTTCGTGGGCCACGGTGGTGTAGATGTTCTGGCGGTCGCCCTGGGTGGAGATCGCCGGATCGTCCAGCAGGGCGTATTCGAAGTAGAAGATCGCGCCCCAGTTCTCCATGGCGCTGAAGAACTGGCTCTGGCCGGGGGCGGCGATGTGGTCCAGCTTCGGCAGCGGATAGGGCGCGCCGAAATAGTCGTTGTACCACTGCAGGATCGGGCCCGAGGACTTCAGGGCGAAGTCGGCCTTGGCCAGGTCGCCCTTCTTGGTGATCACGCCCATCTCGACGTCGCCGACCTTGGCGGTGGCGCGGTCGAAGTCGCCCAGGCCGAAGAACAGCAGGTAGGTCGACATCTTGGGCGAGGTGGCGAAGGTCACCTTGGACTTGCCGCCGCCCAGATCCTCGGTCTTGGCGATCGGCATGTTGCCGATGGCCATCTGGCCGGTCGGGACGGTCACCTGGACGTCGTAGGTGGCCTTGAAGAACGGCTCGTCCCACGAGGGGATGAAGCGGCGGGCGTCGCTGTTCTCGAACTGGGTGTAGAGCGCCCGCTTCTTGCCCTGGTCGGTGTCGTAGTCCAGCGAGAACAGGCCGGCGGCCTGCTTGTAGATCTTGCCGCTGTAGTCGATGGCCAGGACGTGGGCGCCGGCGCTCACGGGCTTGTCGAAGGTGAAGGTGGCCGTCTGGGCCTCGGCGTCGACGCTGACCTTGGCCGCCCCGACCCCGGCCATCTCGACCTTGGCGAACTCCAGGTCGGCGGCGTGCAGGGTGATGGTGCTGGTCGGCTTGACCACGTCGACGGCGATCTTCACCGAGGCGGTGAAGGTCAGCTTGTCGGCGTCGGGCGTGAAGGCCAGATCATAGTGCGTCGGGACCACGCCGCGCGGCAGCTGGGTGGTGACGGTGGCGGCGGTGACGGCCGACTTGGCGGGAGCGCGGGCGGCGGGGGTCGCGGCCAGGGTCGAACCGGCGGCAAAAACGAGCACGGCGGCAGCCGCGGAAGAGAGAAGTCGACGCATGAACGGCCTTGGATTGCAAAAATTGTTCGGCAGGATGCCCCCGGGCGCAAACCAACACTGTCCCACGGCGTCTGGCGCATTAAATCTCCGTAATGATTAAGCCGATCAGCGTTCTACCGGGTTTCGACCTCTGGCCCGGATTGCTGGATCCTAAGGCCCAGAACGATCTGACGCGCCTGGCCCTGGCGGCCTGCGACGTCGCGCCGCCGGCCCATTACGAGACCGCCTACGGCAAGGCCATGAGCGTGGCGATGACCAGCTTCGGCCCGCTGGGCTGGACCAGCGACAGGACCGGCTACCGCTACGCCGACCGCCATCCGGACACGGGACGGCCCTGGCCGGCCATGCCCCAGGCGCTGCTCGATCTGTGGGCGGAGCTGGGCGATCCGGAGACGCCGCCGGACTCGGCCCTGATCAACCTCTATCGGGGCGACGCCCGCATGGGCCTGCACCAGGACCGCGACGAGGCCGATCCACGCTTCCCGGTGCTGTCGATCTCGCTGGGCGACACGGCGGTGTTCCGGATCGGCGGGACGTCGCGCAAGGACCCGACCAAGTCGCTGCGGCTGTCGTCGGGGGATGTGTGCCGGCTGTCCGGGCCGGCGAGGCTGGCGTTCCATGGCGTGGACCGGATTTTGGCGGGGTCGTCGGGGCTGGTGGCCGGGGGAGGGCGGGTGAACATCACCTTGCGCAGGGCCTCAGCGGCTCACTGACTTGCCCCCACCTGACGGCTTCGCCGTCTGTCCGCGCCGCCGCGCTACCGCACATCTTCCCCCTGTTGGGGGAAGACGACCGCGAAGCGGTCCGTAGGGGGCAAGTGTTCACCGCACCAAAGAAAAGGGCGGCCCTTTCGGACCGCCCTTCATCGTCTCGAAAACCCGAAGCCTAGCCCCGCAGCTTGCGGGTGATGGTCTCCAGGTCCTGGCTCAGGGCCGGGTCCTCGGCGCGCAGGGCCTCGATGCGGCGCACGGCGTGCAGGACGGTGGTGTGGTCGCGGCCGCCGAAGCGACGGCCGATGTCGGGCAGCGAGCGGGTGGTCAGCTGCTTGGCCAGCCACATGGCCGCCTGGCGCGGACGGGCGATGGCGCGGTTGCGGCGCTCGCTGAGCAGGTCGGCCTGCTTCATGCCGTAGTGCTCGGCGGTGGCCTTCTGGATGTCGTCGATGGTGATGCGCTTCTCGCCGGCCCGCAGGTGCGGACGCAGGATCGCCTGCACCTCGTCCAGGGTCAGGCGCGAGACGCCTTCGCCGGCCCGGGCCGACAGGGTGTTCAGCGCGCCTTCCAGCTCGCGGACGCTGTCGGTGAAGCGGTCGGCCAGGAAGTTCATCACTTCGGTGCGCAGGGTCGGGTCGAAGCCGTGCTGGCGCGACAGCGACTGCAGCTTGCGCTCCAGGATGCCGATGCGCAGGGCGCGGTCGGCCGGCTCCAGGCCGCAGACCAGGCCGGCCTGCAGGTGCGAGCGCAGGCGGGCGTCCATCTCGGTCATCGCCGCCGGGGCGCGGTCCGAGGAGAACACCACCCGGCGGCCGTCCTCGACCAGGGCGGTCAGGGTGTGGAACAGCTCTTCCTGGCTGGACTGCTTGCCGGCGATGAAGTGCACGTCGTCGATGATCAGGAGGTCGGCGCCGCGCAGCTCTTCCTTGAAGGCCGTGGTCTGGCGATCCATCACCGCGCGGACGAAGGTCGACAGGAAGCGCTCGGCGGTCAGGTAGACCACGCGCTTGGTCGGGGCCTGGCGCATGGCCTCCCAGGCCAGGGCGTTCAGCAGGTGGGTCTTGCCGAAGCCGTAGGGGCCGTGGAACAGCACCGGATTGAAGTGGCCGTCGGCCCAGCTCGCCACGCGGCGCGCCACGGCGTGGGCGAATTCGTTGGCCGGGCCCGGCACGAAGGTGTCGAAGGTGAAGCGTTCCTGCAGGCCTTGGACCGGCGAAGCCTTGGCGCCGGCCGTCGGGGCCAGGGCGGGCACGTCGCTGGACACCGGCAGCACGATCTCGATCGGCTCGGCCTTGGCTTCATAGGACGCGGGCGCGCTCACGGCGCCGCCGGCGGCTTCGAACTCCAGGCGCGACTTCAGGTCCAGGCGGCGCGAGGTCGGGTCGTTGGCGGCCCACAGTTCGCTGACGCGACGCCACGCGCTGCGGCGGATCCAGTCGCGCGCGATCCCGGTCGGAGTCACCACCACCACGTCGCCGGCCTGGCCTTCGCGCAGGGCGGCGGGCGCGATCCACGACCCGAAGGCGGCGTCACCCAGCTCGCGTTTCAGCACGACGCACACCTTGCTCCAGACGACGCCCGCGGGCTCGCCGGCGACAGAAGAGAACGCAGCCGAAAACTCTTGGGTCACTACCCCGCCTTTGGTCGTCATCGGTCACCGCCTCGATATGTCGTGTCATCCCCGATCGCCGCCCCCCATGGCGCACGACCGCGTCTCAAGCCTTCAATGTCCGGCAGGCACAGGGGGTTGATCGGCGAACGCAAGGGTTCCGCCGCCGCCAGTGATCTCCATGGACTGGAAGAGCGTTGAGACGTTCAAATTAGCCAGCGGCCCGGGCCGGTCAAACGGAAAACTTGAGTCCGTCGGCGGATATTTCTGTTGACTCGACAGACGTCCTCGCGGGCCAAGGGAATGCAATTTCGGAGCCCGACGTTCACCCAACGGAATGTCTCGTGGACAATCTTGAGTTTGAAAAAAGGCAATAGAAAAAGCCGGCCGAGTTTCCTCGACCGGCTTCTCTAAGTCTTTGAATTCGCTAGCCGAACGGCGTTCGGCGAGAATCTTGATTTAGGCAGCGGCCTGATCAAGCTTCTTCAGGCGAGCCGCCAGGCGCGAAACCTTGCGCGAGCCGGTGTTGGGGTGGACGACGCCCTTGGAGACGGCGCGCATCAGTTCCGATTGCGCTTCGATGAACGCGGCCTTGGCGACGTCCTTGTCGCCGGCGGCCAGCGCGTCTTCGAACTTGCGCAGGAAGGTGCGCACGCGCGAGCGGCGAGCGGTGTTCACTTCGGTGCGACGAGCGATCTTGCGGATCGCTTTCTTGGCGCCGGGATTATTGGCCATTAGTTCGGACCTTCAAACGGACAGCCGCGCGGGCGGCCGCGAAGCAGGAGAAATCAAGAGCGCGCGGATATACGGGAACGACCGCCCGGGGTCAATCCACAGACGGGCCAGAATCTCGCGCGCCGGTCAAACGGCCGTTCACGACCCCTTGAACGCCGGTTTCCGCTTCTCGACGAAGGCCGCCATGCCTTCCTTCTGATCGTCGAAGGCGAACAGCGAGTGGAACAGGCGCCGCTCCAGCTGGACGCCCGTGCTGAGCGTCGTCTCGTAGGCGGCGTTGACCAGCTCCTTGTTCATGGCCGTGGCCAGGGGCGACTGGGCGGCGATCTTGGCGGCCACGGCCAGGGCCTCGTCCACCAGGGTGTCGGCCGGGAAGATCCGCGAGACCAGGCCCGCGCGCTCGGCTTCCTCGGCGCCCATCATCCGGCCGGTCAGGATCATGTCCATGGCCTTGGACTTGCCGACCAGGCGGGTCAGGCGCTGGGTGCCGCCGATGCCGGGCGCGACGCCGAGGTTGATCTCGGGCTGGCCGAACTTGGCCGTGTCGGCGGCCAGGATGAAGTCGCACATCATGGCCAGCTCGCAGCCGCCGCCCAGGGCGTAGCCGGCCACTGCGGCGATGATCGGCTTGCGCGTGCCCTCGATGGCCCGCGCCCCGGCCGCGAAGAAGTCGTCCTTGAACATCTGGGCGTAAGACTTGTCGGACATCTCCTTGATGTCGGCTCCGGCCGCGAAGGCCTTGGCCGAGCCCGTCACGACGATGCAGCCCACCGCGTCGTCGGCCTGGGCCGCGGCCAGGGCGGCGGCCAACTCGGTCAGCAGGGCGGTGTTCAGGGCGTTCAGGGCCTCGGGCCGGTTGAGGCGGATCAGGGTCACGCCGGGCGCGCTCTGCGGCGCTTCCACGATCAGGGTTTGATACTCGGCCATCGGCGGTCTCCTCTTGAGCGCCGCCTTTATAGAGGGGCGCGCGGCGTTGGGGAGCCCCGGCTTTGCCGACCCCGGGAGCGGCTGGCTCACCGCCTTCAGGGCCGGACTCGCCGCCGCGCCTCGACCAGCTGCGGCCGTTCGGGCTTGTCCGCCCGCTCGGCCACGGCCAGCAGTTTCTGGAAATAGGCCTTGGCCTTGGCGTCGTCGCCGGCCCGCCTGGCGGCCTCGGCCGCTCCCTGGAGCGACCAGAAGCGGTTGGGCTCCTGGACGAGAGACGCCTCGAACGCCACCAGCGCCTCGGCCGCCCGGCCGCGCTCCAGCAGCATCTCGCCCAGCATCTCGCGAGCCGGCGCCAGCGGGCCGGGCGTGACCGAGGCCAGCTGGGTCTTGTCCTCCAGGTCCGCGGCCGTCCGCATGCCGGCCAGGGCCTCGTCGACATGGCCTTCCTCGAAGGCCAGGATCGCCGCGACCGCCCGCCGCTGGATGTCCGTCTGGCCCGCCCAATAATCCTCGCCCTGCTGGGCCAGCCGGTCATGGATCTGGTCCAGGGACCCGATCGCCGCGCGGGCCCCGGCGCCGTCCTTCAGATGGGCCGCGCCCAGCCCCCGGGCGAAATAGGAGATCGAGTCCGCGTAGGGGAAGCGGCTCGGCGTCGGCTCCAGCGCCGCCGCGCCCGCCCAGTCCCGGCGCTCCAGGGCGTAGCGCGCCGGGATCGCGGCGTGGGCGTAATAGGCGGCGGAGGCCGGCGCCGCGCCGTTGGCGGCGGTCGGATCGAACCGCGAGAAGACCTGGGCGGAGGCTTCGACCAATTGCCCGGCGGCCTTGTCCTGCCCGGTCTGCAGATAGGCGTAGATCATGTAGTCGCTGGCGTGCAGCTCGTCGGCCGGCTGGCCGGCGGCGCGCGCCGAGGCGGCCGAGGCCAGGTTGGTGTCGATCGAGGCCTGCCAGTCGCCGATCCGCGTGAAGGTGTGGGACGGCATGTGCAGGGCGTGCGGCGTCGAGGGCGCGATCTCACCATAACGCCGGGCCGCCTCGGCGGCGCGCGAGGCCAGGGCCGGCTCGTCATAGGCGTGGATGATGTAGTGCGCCAAGCCGGGATGGTCGGGATACTTGGCGAACAGGCCTTCCAGGATCGCGCCGGCCTTCAACTGTTTGGCGTAGGTCTTGTCGGCGGGATCGGCGGCGGCGGCGAGCGCCAGGGCGTAGAAGATGCTGGCTTCGGTGTCCTCGGGATAGTCGGCGGCCACCCGTTCCATCGCCTGCTCGTAGGCCAGGGCCCGGGCCGACTGGTCCAAGCGGCCGGCGTCGACATACAGGTGAGAGACCGCTTCGATATAGGCCTGCTCCCGCTTGGTCCTGGCCCCCAGCGCGCGCCCCGCCTCGACCGCCTTCAGCCCGCGCTCCAGCTGGGCGGGGGATTTGAAGCCGGCGAACGGATTGCCCCAGTTGCTCAGCGCTATGCCCCAATAGGCGATGGCGCAGCCGGGATCGGCCTCGAGCGCGGAGCGATAGCCTTCGATCGCCGGCCCGAACTGGAAGGAATGCATCAGCGCCACCGCCCGGTCGAACCGGGGCTGGGCCGCGGCGCTGCACGAGGTTTCGAACGTGACGCTGCCCAGGCGCTCCATCGCGGCGTGGTCGTGCATGGGCGCCTGGGCCCGTGCGTCGGTCGCGGCCCACGCGGCCAGGAGAGTCGCGGCCAGAACGATCCCAACTCTCATGGCGCCAAGCCTTTCGATGTGACGCGGAGACCATAGCGGGATCGCCCGCCGCTGGAACCCGGGTTCTCGCGGCGTCCGGACAAACCGTCACGCCCACCGACCTTTGCCCCAAGGTTCCCACCGACCTGCCCTGACCTGACCGCTTTCCGGTCGGCAGGAGTAAGCGGTCTCCACCGAAACCTACGAGGAGCCCCTCACACCTGGCACACCGGGCAGAAGAACGTCGACCGGCCCGCCTGGACCTCCCGCGCGATCGTCCCCTTGCAGCCCGGCGTCGGGCAGGGCTGGCCTTCGCGATCGTAGACCCGGAAGCGGTGCTGGAAATAGCCCAGGGCCCCGTCGGCGGCCGCGAAGTCCTTCAGGGACGAACCGCCGACCTCGACCGCCTCGGCCAGCACGTCCTTGATCGCCGTGGTCAGGGGCCCCAGTCGCTTGCCGGCGATCATGCCGGCCGGCTTGAACGGCGAGATGTGGGCCCGGTGCAGGGCCTCGCACACATAGATGTTGCCCAGGCCCGCGACGGTCTTCTGGTCCAGCAGCAGGGTCTTGGGGCCCTGCTTGCGGCCGTTGAACGCCGCGACCAGGGTCTTGGCGTCGAAGGCCTCGGACAGCGGCTCGGGCCCCATGGTCGCGAACCAGGGGTGGCGATCCAGCCGGTCGGTGGCGACCAGGTCCATGAAGCCGAAGCGGCGCGGGTCGTAGTAGGTGACCGTGGCGCCGGCTTCGGTCTCGAAGACCACGTGGGCGTGCTTGTCGTCGGGCGTGACCTGGCGGGCGAAGTCGCCCGGCCTGCCCCTTCTTTCTTGATTTGGGCCCTCCGGGGCGGCGATCTCGAACCGTCCGGTCATGCCCAGGTGCATCACCAGGGTGTCGCCCCGGTCGAGGGGGGCCAGCAGGTACTTGGCCCGGCGGTCCAGGCGCAGGATCTTCGCCCCCGTCAGCCGCTGGACGAAACCTTCGGGCAGAGGGAAGCGCAGGTCGGGGCGGTTGGCGCGCACACGGGCCAGGCGTGCGCCGCTCAGCACGGGCTCGAGGCCCCGGCGCACGGTCTCGACTTCGGGAAGTTCGGGCAAGGACGACCTCGGACGGAAGGCTTGGGGCGTCAGATATCGGGCATAGCGCGCCCGGTTCCTAGGCCCGGTCCAAGCAAAACCGGTGACGGGCAGGCGCGGGCGGTTATAAGAGCCGGACGACACAAGCCGGACGATATCGAGCGATTGCATGACCAAGGCCTCCGCCACCTTCGGATTCAAGGACGTCGACGCCTCGGCCAAGGCCGGCCTGGTGCGCGGGGTGTTCGACCGGGTCGCCAAGAACTACGACCTGATGAACGACGTGATGAGCGGCGGGGTGCACCGGCTGTGGAAGGACGCGGTCGCCGCGCGCCTGAACCCCCAGCCGGGCGAGATCATCATCGACTGCGCCGGCGGCACCGGCGACATGGCCCGCCGCTTCGCCAAGATGGCGCGCCAGGCCCAGGAGCGCCGGGGCGGCCCGGACGCCCTGATCAACATCATCGACTACAACGCCGAGATGATCGGCGCCGGCATCGAGAAGGGCGGCGCGCCCGAGATCACCTGGACCGTGGGCGACGCCCAGCGCCTTCCGCTGCCCGACGCCTATGCCGACGCCTATGTGATCTCGTTCGGCATCCGCAACGTCACCGACATCGACGCGGCCCTGCGCGAGGCGCGCCGGGTGCTGAAGCCGGGCGGCCGGTTCATCTGCCTGGAATTCTCCAAGCCGGTGACCGAGGCCCT
Source organism: Caulobacter sp. 05T431 (assembly GCF_056665975.1). NCBI lineage: Bacteria > Pseudomonadati > Pseudomonadota > Alphaproteobacteria > Caulobacterales > Caulobacteraceae > Caulobacter > Caulobacter sp. 05T431. The sequence goes on from NZ_JBFTKU010000019.1 coordinate 45,610, forward strand.
GTCCAAGGCCTACGACGCCTATTCCTTCAAGCTGATCCCGCAGTTCGGCGAGTGGCTGGCCAAGGACCGCGACGCCTACCAGTACCTGGTCGAGAGCATCCGCCGCTTCCCCGACCAGAAGACCTTCGCGGGCATGATGGAGAACGCCGGCTTCAAGCGGGTGACCATCACCAACTTCACCGGCGGCGTCGCGGCCATGCACCAAGGCTGGGCGCTGTAGCGCCGGACCTGTCGGGGAGCGGGGCCCATGCGCATCGCCATCGCGTCGGATCACGCCGCGATGGCGCTCAAGGCCGACCTGGCCGCGTGGCTGGCGGCCGAGGGCCATGAGGTGGCCGACCTAGGTCCCCACGACGACGCGCCGGCCGACTATGCCGACTACGGCTACAGGCTCGCCGAAGAGATCGCCGGCGGCCGGTCCGAGCGCGGCGTCGCCCTGTGCGGGTCGGGCGTCGGCATCTCCATCGCGGTCAATCGCCACCCAGGCTGTCGCTGCGCCCTGGTCAACGAACCGGTCTCGGCGGCGCTCAGCCGCGAGCACAACGACGCCAACGTCATCGCCCTAGGCGCCCGGCTCATCGCGCTCGACACGGCCAAGGCCTGCGTCGCCGCCTTCCTGGCGACCCCGTTCGCCGGCGGTCGCCACGCCCGACGGGTCGAGAAACTCGGCGCGCCGCCGTTCGTCCCCGCGCCCTGAGGGACGGCTTCATGGCCGGCCTGCTTCAAGCGTCATGGCGGCTGGAAGCCGGTCCATGGCGCGGCTAACCTCGGCCGCATGAACGGGGCGACGGAGAGACCTGTGTTGAACGTATTCAGTCCCTGCCCGCCCGACGTCACAGCGTGGCGGCGGTTTTTCCGGGTCGCGCCCGCGCTCCTGGGCCTCGCCGCCGCCTGTATCGGCGCGGTCCTGTTCTGGGGTGGGGCCGCGCGCGCCGCCAGCTTCGACTGCGCGAAGGCCGCCGGCCGGATCGAGCGCATGATCTGCGACGATCCGGACCTCAATTCGTTCGACGCCCAGCTGGAGGGCGCCTATCGCGGCGCGCTGGATCGCTCGGCGCGCCCCGAGGCGGTGAAGGACAGGCAACTGGCGTGGCTGAAGCAGCGGGACGCGTGCCTCGACGTCGCATGCCTGTCCGCCGCGTACCAGCGGCAGATCGGCGCGCTGACGGCGATCTCGGACCCGCCGGCGCTCTGCAAGAACGGGGGGTCGACGCCCGAGGTGAACGCCTGCCAGGCGGAATATTCCCGCCGCGCCGACCGCGACCTGGCCCGCTATGTCGCGGCGGCCCGCAAGCGCCTGAACGAAGAGGCGCGCGGCGAGTTTTCCGGCCCGTCGGCGAAGGCCGCCCTGGCCGAGTTCGACGCCGCCCAGACCGCCTGGGAAGCGTTCCGCAAGGCCGAATGCTCCGCCGTCTACACCTGGTACAGCGAGGGCACCATTCGAGGGGCGATGTACCAGTCGTGCTGGCAGTCGGTCACCAGGTCCCGCACCGCGCTGATCTGGTCGAGCTGGCTCCAGTACATGGACAGCACGCCCCCGCTGATGCCCGAGCCGAAAAACCCCTGAGGGCGGCCGCCTCCGGCCCACGGCGTCGAGGGGTCGCTAGCCGCCCTTGCCCGAGCGCGCCGCAACCAGCTTCCGGGCCATGAACACGGCTCCCGACAGGCCGCAAACGCAAGCGGCGCTGAACGCCGCGAACGCCGCGTCGGAGAGGATGGGCCATCCGAAGGTGTGCGCCACCAGCAGGTGCTCGCCCACGAAGTAGCCGGAGCCGAGCGCGATCGCCAAGGCCGCCAACCCCACGACCAGATAGACCCACTTGCGCATGGCTGACCGTTCCGTCGCTTGATCGACAGCCAACCTACACCTCTCGGCGAAATGGCCTAGATGGTTGAATCGCGGGCGTTGCATCGCCCCTCGGGCCAGGTATCTCGCGCCTTCCGCCTAGTCGAAGTTCGTCGACCGGGAGAGCGCATCCCAGGCGGCCATCTCGGCCCGCATCAGGTCCAGCTTCTGCTCGACCACGGCCAGCGCGTCCTCGCCGAGGAACAGCCGTGTCGGCGGCGCGTCGGATTCCACCAGCGTCAACAGGGCCTGGGCGGCCTTGGCCGGATCGCCCGGTTGGCGTCCGCTCTTGGCCTGACGCGCCGCGCGGATCGGATCCATGATCGCGTCATAGGCGGCGATGCTGCGCGGCGCACGGTCCATCGAACGTCCGGCCCAGTCGGTGCGGAACTGACCCGGCGCCAGGGCGGTCACATGGATGCCGAGCGCTTTGACCTCCTTGCCCAAGGCTTCGGAAACGCCCTCCAGCGCGAACTTGCTTCCGCAATAATAGGCGATGCCGGGCATGGTGATGAATCCGCCCATCGAGGTGACGTTGATGATGCGGCCCGAGCCGCGCTCACGCATGCCGGGCAGCACGGCTTTGATCATCGCCACCGCGCCGAAGACATTGGCGTCGAACTGGCGGCGCAGATCGTCGATCGACGACTCCTCCACCACACCTTCCTGGCCGTAGCCCGCGTTGTTGACGAGGACGTCGATCGCACCGAACCGGCGCTCCGCCTCGGGGACTTGAGCGGCCACGGCGTCGAAATCGGTGACGTCGAGCACCAGCGCGTGGGCCCGCCCCGGCGCCAGCGCCTCATGCTCCGACGCGGCCCGCGCATTGCGGACCGTGCCGATCACCATGTGGCCTGCCTCCAAGGCGGCGCGCGCGAAGGCGCGGCCCAGGCCGGAGCTGACTCCGGTGATCAGGAACGTCTTGGTCGATGCGGTCATGGCGGTCTCGAAGCGATCGGGTGGGACGTGGCCAAGACTCTATATCATGATATAATTTGTTGACGCAAGACGCGGGGCGGCCCACCTTGGCCCGCATGGTCGAGATGTCGGTTCGGGAGCAAAAGCGGACACTGGCGCGTGAGACGGTGCTCGACGCCGCCGAGCGCCTGCTCCGCGCCGACGGCGCCGCTTCGTTCTCGATGCGCGAGCTGGCGGCCGAAGCCGGCGTGAGCTTCGCCACGCCCTTCAATCAGTTCGGAAGCAAGGCGGCGATCGCGCAGGCGCTGTCGGCTCGCCGGATCGATCTGATGAGCGAGCGCTTTTCTGAGACCGCGCCGCCCGGCGACGCGATCAGCCGCGTGCTCGCCGCCGTATCGATCGCGGTCGCCGTCATGCTCGAGGAGCCCCAGATCAACCGGGCGATCATCCGGTCGCTCGGCTTTCCCGGCGCCAGGCCGAGCGACGTCAGCGCCCAATCACGAGCCCTGTGGGCCGCCGCCTTCGGCGACGGCGCGGGCGTCGATCCCGCCCTGGCCGACCTCGCCGCCCAGCGCGTGCCCGAACAACTGGCGATCGCCTTTCGCGGCTGCCTGTCCTTCTGGATCGCCGACGAGATCACCGACGCACAGCTGCCCGAAAAGGCGCGAACGACGGCCCTTACCGTCCTGCTGGGCTTCGTCGAGCCCGGCAGGCGCGGGGATCTGTTGCGATCGTGAGGAAAGACGATCATCGGCGACAGGTCAGGTCTGACCTGGGTCGAAACCGGACGTCTCTAGGAAGCTTTTCCCATGCGCTTTTCACGACCCGCGCTCGGTCGTCGGTGAAAGCGGCCTTGACCGGAGCGTGCGGAGCGGGCTTTCAGGCCGGGACATGAGACCGATCCCGCCTTCGCCCCACCGCCCGTCGATCGAGACCTTCGCCGCATGAGCCGCTTCGCCGCGTCCCTGCGCCTGATCGCCGCCGGCTGGGCCCTGGTCCGGGCCGACGCCCTGATCCCGCGCGAGCTGGAGCCGATCCTGCCCCCGTCGGCCCGACTGGCCGGGCGGGCGCTGCGGCTGTTCGCCGGCGGGGCGGCGCGCAAGGGCCGTCCGGGCGAGCGGCTGGCGCGGGTGCTGGAGCGCCAGGGCCCGGCAGCGATCAAGATGGGCCAGTTCCTGTCGACCCGGGCCGACATCTTCGGAAGCGCCTTCGCCGAGGACCTGTCGCATCTGAAGGACCGCCTGCCGGCCTTCCCGCTGGACGTGGCCAAGGCCGAGATCGCCCGGGGCCTTGGCCGGCCGGTCGACACCCTGTTCGCCGACTTCGAGCCCTCGATCGCCGCCGCCTCCCTGGCCCAGGCCCATGCCGCGACCCTGGCCGACGGGACGAAGGTGGCCGTGAAGGTCCTGCGCCCGGGCGTCGAGCGCCAGGTCGCCCAGGACACCGCCGCCCTGCGCCTGGCCGCCGACCTGGCCCAGCGCCTCGTCCCCGCCGCTCGCCGCCTGCGGCCCCGCGAGTTCGTCGAGGTGGTGATCCGGGCCCTGGACCTGGAGCTGGACCTGCGTTTCGAGGCCGCCGGCTGCGCCGAGCTGGGCGAGGCCATGAAGGCCGATCCCTACATGCGGGCCCCGGACGTCGTCTGGGACGGCGTCGGCAAGCGGTTCCTGACCCTGACCTGGGCCGCGGGCCTGCCGCTGTCTGACGCCGCCGCCCTGGAACAGCCGGGCCTGGACCGCAAGGCCCTGGCCGAGGCCGTCACCCGCGGCTTCCTGGCCCAGGCCCTGGACCACGGCCTGTTCCACGCCGACCTGCACGAAGGCAACCTGTTCATCAGCGCACCCGCTTCGATCGTCGCGGTCGACTACGGCATCCTGGGCCGCCTGGGCCCGGCCGAGCGCAAGTACCTGGCCGAGATCCTGTACGGCTTCCTCAATCGCGACTATCCGCGCGTGGCGGCCATCCATTTCGACGCCGGCTACGTGCCGGCCCACCACGACCGCGACGCCTTCGCCCAGGCCCTGCGGGCGGTGGGCGAGCCGGTGTTCGGCCGCGACGCCAGCGACGTCTCGATGGGCAAGCTGCTGGCCCAGCTGTTCGAGATCACCGCCCTGTTCGACATGGCCCTGCGCCCCGAACTGGTGCTGCTGCAGAAGACCATGGTCACCGTCGAGGGCGTGGCCCGCCGCATCGACCCGACCCACGACCTGTGGGCCGCCGCCGACCCGGTGGTGCGCCGCTGGATCGCCCGCGAACTGTCGCCCGCCGCCAAGGTCCGCGAGTTCGCCGACGAGGCCGCCCGGGCGATCAAGGCCCTGGCCCGCCTGGCCGAGGCCCCGCCCGCCCCGACGATCGCCGTGGTCGAGCCGCGCCCGGCCCGGCCGCTGCTGTGGTTCCTGGCCGGCGCGGCCGTGGCCTGCCTGGCGTTCGCGGCCGGCGTCTGGCTGGGCTAGGGCCCAGCGCCCGGCTCGCCCTGTACGCTCGCCGACGCCCTACCGCACCTCGGCCGACCTCAACCCCTCACCCTCCCACGACTTCGTCGCGGGTCCCTCCCTCCCCTCCGGGAGAGAGCTTCCGCAGCCAAGCGCCCGGGAGCGGCCCCGCGCCGCCCCCGGGTCCCGATCGCCGCCGAGGCCGACCGGGTGGCGGGGCGCGGCGGCGCGCGAGGCGTCCGCCCTCCCCTTGCGCCTCCCCCAAGGCGCGCCTGAGCGATAGCTGGTGGGATAGTTTAGCTGTCGCTGGGGCCGGACGTCCGGTCGCGCGCGGCGGCGGTCCGTCGGGTCTGGTTGGCCTTCTGCGTGGCCCAATAGGCCGCGCCGTCGTCGGGCTTGAACATGGTGCGCGGCGCCCCGGCCTTGGTGACCACCGCGAAGACATTGCCCTTGGGGTCGTAGATCAGGGTGTCGCCGTTCGCCCGCTGCAGGGTCTCGGCCCCGGCCGGCGGATGGCCGACGAAGGCGTGGGTCTTGCGGACATAGTCGTCGACATCGGCGGCGGCGAAGTCGGCCCCGTAGCGCTCGAAGCCCCGCTGGGCGTTCTCTTCCGCCGTCCGCGTGCGGTTGGCCGCCCACATCGGCTTGCCCGCCACCTTGCGCACCGGGGCGTCGCGCGGATCGGGCCGCGTGGGCGCGCTCTCATAGGATGGCGCGTCCCGATCGGAGGCCGGCTCGGCCGCCGAGGCGACCCCGCCACCCTTGGGCGCCTTCACCGCCGAGGCGCCGCCGTCGCAGGCCGCGAGCCCCCCGCCAAGACAGGCGACCAGGCTCACGGCCGCCAGGGCGGAAAACCAGGACGCGCACCGTACCGTCATGATCGATCTCCGAGCTTTTCCTCTACTTTTACGATTAAGAACGAAGACGGAACGGATGTCGAGTCCCTGTTAAGGTTTTTGCGCGAGGGGGCTTACGCTGGACGCCGCGTCGCTCTATGCGCCTGATGACGCCTCCCCTGAGCACCTCCGGGAGGCGAGCCGCGCCGGAGACCGACCACATGGCAGAGAAGCGGGTTCTTCTGATCGTCGGCGGCGGCGTCGCCGCCTACAAGGCGCTGGAGCTGACGCGCCTGCTGCGCAAGGCCGGCGTCGGCGTGCGGCCGATCCTGACCAAGGCGGGCGCCGAGTTCGTCACCGCCCTCTCCCTGTCGGCCCTGGCCGAGGACAAGGTCTATAGCGACCTCTTCTCGCTGACCGACGAGGCCGAGATGGGTCATATCGAGCTGTCGCGCTCGGCCGACCTGGTGGTGGTGGCGCCGGCCACGGCCGACCTGATCGCCAAATGCGCCAACGGCCTGGCCGGCGACCTGGCCTCGACCACCCTGCTGGCCACCGACAAGCCGGTGCTGATGGCCCCGGCCATGAACGTGCGGATGTGGCTGCACCCCGCCACCCAGCGCAACATCGCGACCCTGAAGGCGGACGGCGTGCTATTCGTCGGACCCGACGAGGGCGCCATGGCCTGCGGCGAGTTCGGCCCGGGCCGCCTGGCCGAGCCTCCCGTCATCTTCGAAGCGATCATGGCCGCTCTTGAAGGTCCCGCCGCCCGGCCGCTGGCCGGCAAACACGCCCTGGTCACCGCCGGGCCTACCTTCGAACCGATCGACCCGGTGCGCGGCGTCACCAACCGCTCCAGCGGCCGGCAGGGCTATGCGATCGCCGGGGCCCTGGCCAAGCTGGGCGCGCGGGTCACCTTGGTCAGCGGGCCGGTTTTCCTGCCCACGCCCCTGGGCGTCGACCGGGTCGACGTCGAGACCGCGCGCGACATGCTGGCCGCCTGCCAGGCCGCCCTGCCCGCCGACGTCGGCGTGTTCGTGGCCGCCGTGGCCGACTGGCGCATCGACGAGGTGTTCGGGACCAAGCTGAAGAAGGACAAGGGCGGCCCGCCGGCCCTGACCTTCGTCGAGAACCCCGACATCCTGGCCACCCTGGCCGCCTCGGGCCCCAACCGGCCCAAACTGGTGATCGGCTTCGCGGCCGAGACCGAAAACGTCGAGGCCTACGCCCGCGCCAAGCTGGCGCGCAAGGGCTGCGACTGGATCATCGCCAACGACGTCACCGAGCCCGGCGTGATGGGCGGCGACGAGAACGCCGTCCTGCTGATCTCCAAGGACAAGACCGAACGCTGGACACGGGCCGCCAAGGATTCCGTGGCCCACGACCTCGCCCAACGCATAGCCCAAAGTCTGGAAACGAGCCTTTCATGACCGCACCGCATATCCCCGTCGTCCAGCTGGCCCACGCGCAGGGCCTGCCCCTGCCCGCCTACGAGACCAACGGCGCGGCCGGCATGGACCTGCGGGCGGCCGTGGATGAGGACGCGCCCCTGGTGCTGAAGCCGGGCGCGCGCTTCATGGTGCCCACGGGCCTGGCCTTCGCCGTGCCCCTGGGCTTCGAGGCCCAGGTGCGGCCGCGCTCTGGCCTGGCGGCCAAGAACGGCGTCACCTGCCTGAACACCCCCGGCACCATCGACAGCGACTATCGCGGCGAGGTGAAGGTGATCCTGATCAATCTGGGCGAGGAGGACTTCACCATCCGCCGGGGCGACCGCATCGCCCAGCTGGTGATCGCTCCCGTGGTCCAGGCCTCGTGGGGTCTGACGACCAGCCTGGACGAAACGGCGCGCGGGGCGGGCGGCTTCGGCTCGACCGGCGGACGCTAGAGTCTGGGAAGCGCGGCGGCGATCAGCCGCCGTGCGCTCAGCCCGCGTGCAGGGCCGGCGACATCATCAGATAGCCGCCGAAGCCGGCCGCGAAGGCGGCGGCCGCCAGCCACAGGACGGGGCGGAACATCGACAACGGGCCGCGATCGTGCGTCGGGGCGTTCATGGGGCGCTTCCTCGATGACGGGCGGAGCGAACGGCTCCGTCCCTGGAAATACGCGCGCGCGGCTCCCCCGGTTGCGCCGGCGCCCGAAGATTAAGAGGTGATTCGCCCTCCGCGAGAAACCCCGCCCGGGACACGCTCCGGCAACGCCGATCGCGGCGGCGGCGCCACACGTTGACGCGGCTTCGAACTTTCGCGCCGGGCCTGGTTGATTTTTGGACGGGTGCGTCCATTTATCCCTTGCCCGGGACGAAGCGCCGATATATCGCCCCGGCCATCAGGTTGTTTTCAGGATCATCACGTCCATGGCCGCCGCGTCGAAAAAGAAGCTTGTTCCCCTGATCGTGGGCGGCGTCGCCCTGACCGCCCTGGTGGTGGGCGGCGGCCTGTGGTTCGTCGACAAGCAGCGCTACGAGACCACCGACAACGCCTTCGTCCAGGCCGACACCGTGCAGGTCAGCCCGCAGGTTTCCGGCTACGTGGCCGAGGTCCTGGTGGCCGACAACCAGCGGGTCGAGGCCGGCCAGGTGGTCGCGCGCATCGATCCCGCCCCGCTGCAGGCCAAGCTGGACCAGGCGATCGCCAACGCCCAGGCCCTGGAAGCCGCCATCAAGGGCGTCGACGACAAGGCCGCCCTGGAGCAGGCGATGATCGCCCAGCGCGCCGCCGGCGTCGCTTCGGCTCAAGCCGACCAGGGCCGCGCCAAGGCCGACCTGATCCGCTACGACGCCCTGGCCAAGCAGGGCTGGGTCTCGACCCAGAAGGTCCAGACCACCCAGGCCAGCGCCGCCCAGTCGGCCGCCGCCGTCCAGAGCGCCCAGGCCGCCCTCGAGGCCGAACGCCGCGCGGCGGAGTCGCTGGGCTCGGCCCGCGCCCAGACCGTGGCCCAGGCCGCCGCGGCCCGCGCCGCCGTCGAGCAGGCCCGCATCGACCTGGACCGCACCGTGATCCGCGCCCCCGCCGCCGGCGTGGTCGGCGCCCGCAGCGTCCGTCCCGGCCAGCTGGTGCAGCCGGGCGTGGCCCTGATGTCGATCGTGCCGGTCGGCCAGGGCTATGTCGTCGCCAACTTCAAGGAGACCCAGGTGGCCCGCCTGCGCGTGGGCCAGCCGGTCGAGATCAAGGCCGACGCCTTCGGCAAGACGGTGATCCACGGCAAGCTGGACAGCTTCGCCCCGGCCACCGGCCAGGAGTTCGCCCTGATCCCGGTCGAGAACGCCGTGGGCAACTTCACCAAGATCACCCAGCGCCTGCCGGTGAAGATCGTCGTCGAGAAGTCGCAGCTGGGCTCGGCCCTGCGCCCCGGCCTGTCGGTCGACGTCAAGGTCGACGTGCGCGACCGTTCGGGCCCGACTTTCGCCCAGGTCGGCCTGCCGGACGCGGGCCAGTACGCCCAGAAGGACCAGACGGGAGGCCAGGCGCGCTAAGGCGCCTCGGTTCGGATCGCCGCCATGGCCGACGCCGCCCTCCCCGCCGGAGCCCAACCCGCCGCACCGCCCAAGCCGGCGGCGGCGCCTGAAGTCGACTGGGGCAAGCTGTTCCTGGGCTTCGGGGCCATGGTCATCGGCCAGTTCATGGCCATCCTCGACATCCAGATCGTGGCGGCCTCGCTGCCGCAGATTCAGGCCGGAGTCGGCGCCAGCGCCGACCAGGTCAGCTGGATCCAGACCGCCTACCTGATCCCCGAGGTCGTGATGATCCCGTTGTCGGGATATCTGTCGCGGCTGTGGGGCACCCAGCGCGTCTACCTGATCTCGTGCGCCGGCTTCATCCTCATGAGCGTGCTGACGGGCCTCTCCTCGTCGATCGACATGATGATCATCACCCGCGCCCTGCAGGGCTTCATCGGCGGGGCGATGATCCCGACGGTGTTCGCCGTGGCCTTCACCGCCTTCCCGCCCGAGCGGCGCGTGACGGCCAGCGTGATCATGGGCCTGATCGTCACCCTGGCCCCGACCGTCGGCCCCACCTTGGGCGGCCACCTGACCGAATGGCTCAGCTGGCGCTGGCTGTTCTTCATCAACGTGCCGACCGGCCTGATCGTGCTGTTCGGGGTGGCCCGCTGGGGCCAGTTCGACAAGGGCGACCCCAGCCTGGCCAAGGGCTTCGACTGGTTCGGCCTGGGCGTCATGGCCGTCTTCCTGATGAGCATGCAGTTCGTGTTGGAGGAGGGCTCCAAGGACGGCTGGTTCGAGGACAGCGGCATCCTGGCCCTGACCGTGACGGCCGTCGTCACCGGCGTGGTCTTCGTCTGGCGCTCGCTCAGCTATCGCAATCCGATCGTCGAGCTGCGGGCCTTCGCCAACCGCAACTTCAGCATCGGCGTGGCCATGACGGCCGTGTCCGGCGCCAGCCTGTTTGGCGGCACCTTCCTGCTGCCGCAGTTCCTGGGCCGGGTGCGCCACTACTCCGCCTCGGAAGTCGGCACCACCATGGTGGTCTCGGGCCTGTCGATGTTCGCCACCGGACCGATCGCCGGCCGCCTGGTGCGCCAGATGGACCCGCGCGTGCCGATGTTCATCGGCTTCATGCTGGCGGGTTTCGGCATGTACATGGCCCACGGCGTGACCAAGGACTGGGGCTTCTGGCAGTTCGCCGGGGTCCAGGCCTGCCGGGGCGTGGGCGTGATGATCGCTATGATCGCCACCCAGCAGGTGACGATGAGCACCCTGCCCCAGCAGATGGTCAAGAACGCCTCGGGCCTGGTGAACCTGTCGCGCAACACCGGCGGCGCGGTCGGCCTGGCCCTGTTGGCCACGACGATCACCAACCAGACGGCGCTCTACTACATGGGCCTGTCGGACCAGGTCGGCCAAGGCAGCAATGCGGCCGGCATGATGGCGGGCCTGGCCGCGCGCATGCAGCAGCTGGGCGTGGCCGATCCCGACGGCGCGGCGCGCAAGGCGATCAGCGGCATGCTGAGCCAGCAGGCCACGGTGCTGGCCTTCGGCGACAGCTTCACCCTGCTGGCCTACGGCTGCTTCCTCGCCGCCATCGTCTCGCTGCTGGCCAAGCCGGCCAAGAACGCCCCTCCCCCGCCCTCGGACGCCCACTGATGCCCAGAGTCGCCAATGCCTAGAGTTGCGGGACAGATTGACGTCGCCAAGACCGAAGCCATCCTCGACGCCGCCGTCGAGGTGATCGGCCAGCGCGGCCTGGGCGCGCCCATGGAGGCCATCGCCAAGCGGGCGGGCGTCTCCAAGCAGACCGTCTACAACCACTACGGCTCCAAGGCCGAGCTGATGCGCGCCCTGATGCACCGGCGGGTGGAGTCGATCACCGCCCCGCTGCGCGATCCCGGCGCCGTGGACAATCCCACCGAGACCCTGGAGGCCTACGCCCTCTCGCTGCTGGACACGGTGATCACCAACAAGAGCTATTCGATGATGCGGGTGGTCATGCTGGGCGCGGGCGAGATGCCCGACGTGGCCCAGGAGGTCTACGAGGCCGGCCCCCTCAGCGCCCGCCGCCAGCTGGCCGCCTTCCTCAAGGCCGAGACCGAGCTGGGCCGGATGAAGGTCGAGGACTTCGAGCAGGCCGCCGAGCTGTTCTCCGGCATGGTCATGGGCCAGGCCCAGATGCGCTCTCTGCTGCGCCTGCCGTCCGACAAGACGCCGGACGACTATCGCCGCCTGGCCCGCGAAGCCGCCGAGCGCTTCATGAAGGCCTACGCGGCCTAGTTTTTGCTTTGTCGCGCTTTCTTCACGCGAACCGGCTTCCACTTCGCTCGAAAGCGCTTTGAAAAAAGCCCCCGCTCCGGAGGAGCGGGGGCTTTGTCGTCCTAGGCTTCCGCCTCGTCGGGCATGCCCATCATGTGGAAGCCCGCGTCGACGTGGACCACCTCGCCGGTGGTCGACCGGCCCAGGTCCGAGGCCAGCCACAGGGCCGCGCCGGCGACGCCTTCCATCGAGGTGTCTTCCTTCATCGCTGAGAACGCCCGGCCCTGGGCGATCATGCCGCGACCGCCCGAGATGCCGGCCAGGGCCAGGGTGCGCATGGCGCCGGCCGAGATGGCGTTGCAGCGGATGCCCTTGGGACCCAGGTCGCGGGCGATATAGCGGGTCGAGGCCTCAAGAGCCGCCTTGGCCACGCCCATGGTGTTGTAGTTCGGGATGGTCCGCTCCGACCCCAGATAGGTCATGGTGATCAGCGAGCCGCCGTTCGGCATGATCTTGCTGGCCCGCTTGGCCACGTCCACGAAGCTGAAGGCCGAGATGTTCATGGCCAGCAGGAAACCCTCGCGGGTGGTGTTGTCCACGAACGAACCCTTCAGCTCGTTCTTGTTGGCGAAGGCCACCGAGTGGATCACGAAGTCGATCGTACCGAACACCTTCTCGATTTCGGCGAAGGCGGCGTCCATCGAGGCGTCATCGGTGACGTCGGCCGGGATCATCGTCTTGACGCCGATGCTCTCGGCCAGCGGGCGCACGCGGCGCTCCAGCTCTTCGCCCTGGTAGGTGAAGGCCATCTCGGCGCCCTGGGCGGCCAGTTGGCTGGCGATGCCCCAGGCGATCGAATTGTGGTTGGCCACGCCCATGACGAGGCCCTTCTTGCCCCGCATCAGCTCGCCCTTGGGGAATGCGTAATCGTCGGCCATTGGTCGGCTCTCCTGGAATTCGTGAGCGCTAGCTAGCAGGCGCATTGCCTTCACGGAACCCTTCAGGCGGGTTCGATGTCGAAGCTCTCGTGCGGCAGACCGGCCCAGATCCGCTGGGCCATGGTCCCGAAGGCGCTCTCCAGCGTCGCCGCGAAGGCCGCCGGATCGAACACCGAGGTCGCGTGAAGAGCCTCCTTCAACCGCCCCCCGAGGGCCTCCAGCGCCGCCTGATCCGTCGTCATCCGGACGGCCGTGGCGACATAGGCCTCGACATCGGCGGCGACCAGATCGGTCAGGCCCAGGCGCGTCAGGAGACTGGCGGCCACGCGACTGGCGAAGCTTCGTCCCGGCAGGGTCAGCAGCGGAACGCCCATCCGCAGGGCGTCGCTGGCCGTGGTGTGGGCGCCGTAGGGCCAGGTGTCCAGCATCAGGTCGGCCAGGCCCTGCCGCGCCAGGTGCCGGGCGTGCGGGACGGGCTTGGCGAACATCAGGCGCGCGGGATCGACCCCCGCGCTCACGGCCTGGGTCGCCAGGTTGGCGGCCGCGCCGGGCGAGCCCTCATAGAGCCAGAGGACCGATCGCGGCGCCGCCGAGAGGATCCGCATCCAGACGGCGAAGGTCTCGGGCGTGATCTTGCCCGGATTGTTCAGGCAGCCGAAGACGAAGGCGTCGTCCGGCAGGCCCTCGTCGGCGCGGGTCGGGCGTTGCTCCTCTGGATCGGCCAGGGCGTCGTTGGGCTGGTAGAGCGGCAGGCGGACCACCGCCTCGCTCCAGTCGGCCTCCGCCCCGGGCGGCAAAACGACCGGATCGGCGATGACATAGTCCACATAGGCCGCGGCCAGGGTCCCGGGATAGCCCAGCCAGCTGACCTGGACCGGCGCGGCCCGATGGGCCAGGATTCCGGGGCGGCCGTCCTGGGTGTAGCCCTTGAGGTCCACCAGGATCTCGACGCCGAGCTCGCCGATCAGGGTTGCGATTTCAGTGTCGGTCAGGCCGCGCACGTCGATCCAGCGATGGACCGCCTTGCCGATCCGCCGGCGCAGGTCCCCGCCCAGGTCCGGGCCGTACGACAGGGCGATGGCCTCCACGACCTCGGGATCGTGGGCCTCCAGCAGCCCCGCCATCAGCCTGGCCGTGGCGTGGTCGTGGAGATCGGCCGAAAGATAGGCGACCAGGATCGGTGAACCGGGCTTGGAGCCGGGCCTGTCCGGCCGAGCCTCGGGCGGCGCGGCCAGGGCGGCGCAGGTCCGGTGCAGGGCTGGATCGTCGAACACCGCCAGCGCCGCGAACGGGCTGATCGCGGGACGGCCTGCCTCCAGCTCGCTTCGCACGGCCTGGCGCAGGGCCGCGTCGTCGCGCCAGTCGCAGGCCTGGCGGCGGACATGCAGCAGGTCGCCCAGCGCGCGGGGATGGCGGGGATCGAGCGCGACCACCGCCCCCAGGTCGCGGGCCGCCTCGACCGGACGCCCCAGCAGGGTCAGCAGGGCCGCACGGTTGGCCAGGGTCCTGGGGTCGCGCGGCGCGGCGACGCAGGCCCGGTCGTGGGCGGCCAGGGCCTCGTTGAACCGGCCGAGATCGGTCAGGGCTGCCCCCAGGTTGGACAGGGCGTCCCCGAAGCCCGGCGACAGGTCCAGGGCGTGATCATAGGCCGCCAGGGCCTCGGCCGGACGCCCCAGGCGGCGCAGGGCCACGCCCTGGGCGTTCAGGACCGGCGGATTGTCGGGATCGGCCGCCAGGGCCGCGGCGCAGGCCGGCAGGGCCTCCTCGAACCGCTCCAGCGCGACCAGGGCGGCGGCGCGGGCCGACAGGACGCCGGACCGGGCGGGATCAAGGGCCAGGGCGCGGTCGAGGGCCTCCAGCGCTTGACCCGTCGACCCCAGGGCCAGGTGCGACACGCCCAGCACATGCCAGGCGGCGATCGCGCCGGGATCGTCACGGACCAGGCGTTCGCACAGGGCCGCCGCCTCCGCCGGCCGTCCGGCCCGGTAGAGGTCGAAGGCCTGGCGAGCGGTCAGGGTCAGTCGACCTTGCTGAAGATCAGCGTGCCGTTGGTGCCGCCGAAGCCGAAGCTGTTGGACATCACCGTGGTCAGCGGCTTGTCCGACCGCTCCAGAAGGATCGGCAGGTCGGCGAACTCGGGGTCGAGGTTTTCGATGTTGGCGCTCTCGGCCGCGAAGCCGTTGTCGAGCATCAGGATCGAATAGATCGCCTCCTGCGCCCCGGCCGCGCCCAGGCTGTGGCCGGTCAGCGACTTGGTCGACGAGATCAGCGGGGCCTTGTCGCCGAACACGTCGCGGACGGCGCCCATCTCCTTGCTGTCGCCGACGGGGGTCGAGGTGCCGTGCGGGTTCAGGTAGTCGATGGTCCGGCCGCCGGCCTGGGCCATGGCCAGCTTCATGCAGCGCGCCGCGCCCTCGCCCGACGGGGCGACCATGTCGTAGCCGTCGGAATTGGCCGCGTAGCCCACGACCTCGCCATAGATCTTGGCCCCGCGCGCCTTGGCGTGCTCGTACTCTTCCAGGACGACGATGCCCGCGCCGCCGGCGATCACGAAGCCGTCGCGGTCCTTGTCATAGGCGCGGCTGGCCACGGCCGGGCGGTCGTTGAAGTTGCTGCTCATCGCGCCCATGGCGTCGAACAGGTTGGACAGGGTCCAGTCCAGCTCCTCGCAGCCGCCGGCGAAGACGATGTCCTGCTTGCCCATCTGGATCTGCTCGGCGCCCGCGCCGATGCAGTGGGCGCTGGTCGCGCAGGCCGAGCTGATCGAATAGTTGATCCCGCGGATCTTGAACCAGGTCGACAGCACGGCCGACGGACCCGAGCTCATCGCCTTGGGCACCGCGAACGGGCCGATCCGCTTGGGGCCCTTTTCCTGGGTGGTGGCCGCCGCCTCGACGATCACCCGGGTGGACGGACCGCCCGAACCGACGATCAGGCCGGTGCGCTCGTTGGAGACCTGGGCCTCTTCCAGCCCGGCGTCGGCGATCGCCTGCTCCATGGCGATGTGCGCATAGGCCGTGCCCGGCGCCAGGAAGCGCGCCGCGCGGCGGTCGACCAGGGCTTCCCAGCTGTCGAGCTTGACCGTGGCGTGGACCTGGCAGCGGAAGCCCAGCTCAGCGTATTCCGGCGCGGAGACCACGCCGGACTTGGCTTCACGCAGTGAGGCGAGCACCTCATTGGCGTTGTTGCCGATGGACGAGACGATTCCCAGTCCGGTGACGACGACGCGACGCATGAATAATCCTCTTCTCTTCCCCTGATCCCGAAGGGGTCGGCTCTAGGACGGCCGACCCTGCGACGGGATCAAGACGCCATCTGATCGGCGGTGAACAGGCCGACCTTCAGGTCCTTGGTTTCGTAGATGACCTTGCCGTCGGCTTCCATGACGCCGTCGGCGATGCCCATCACCAGCTTGCGCATGATCACGCGCTTCAGATCGATCTTGTAGGTGACCTTCTTGATGTCCGGCGTGACCTGGCCGGTGAACTTCACCTCGCCGACGCCGAGGGCGCGGCCGCGGCCGGGACCGCCCGACCAGCCCAGGAAGAAGCCGACCAGCTGCCACAGGGCGTCCAAGCCCAGGCAGCCGGGCATGACGGGGTCGCCGATGAAGTGGCAGGCGAAGAACCAGAGGTCCGGATTGATGTCGAATTCGGCCTCGACATAGCCCTTGCCGTACTTGCCGCCCTCGGACTCGATGCGGACGATGCGGTTGAACATCAGCATCGGCGGCGCCGGCAGCTGGGCGTTGCCGGGGCCGAACAATTCGCCGCGGCCGCAGGCCAGAAGTTCGTCGTAGGTGAAGGAACTTTGTTGCATGGCCTCGCCCTAGCACGGCGGCGGGCCGCGCCTCAATGTTACTTTCGGTAACGCCTGTGATCGCCAAACGCTGCCCAAGGCCTTAAACGGGGCGAAAACGCCCTATTCCTTGCACTGCACCCCGGGGGCCGCGCCCCAGATCTGGTCCTGCGGCGCCCAGCCCGATTCGCCGTCGGCCTTCAGCTTGCACCAGCCCTTTTCGCAACGGTCGAGATTGGCCGTGGCGCGGCCGGCCAGATAGGCGGTCACCCGGGCCCCCGCCTTGGGCTGGGCCCGCAGCGGCAGCGGCGTGGCCTGGACCCGCATGGCGGTGCGGCGACCGTCGGTCGTGCGCTTGTGCACCCAGGCCAGGTTGCCCTCCGGATCGCAGATGCGCCGCCATTCGCGGGTCTCGGCCACCACCTGCACCGGCAGGCCCTTGACCTTGTAGATCCACAGCAGGCGATGGGCCTCGTCGGGCCCGACGCGCGCGTTCACCTCGCCGTACTTCAGCGACACGTAGCGCGGCACCTCCATGCCCGAGGGCGTGACCTTCGGGGCCTGGGCCAGGGCGGCGCTTCCCGCGAGCGTGACCAGACCGACGGCGACGACGGCCCATCCGCCAAGCGAGGAACGGGCGCCGAGCGAACGATGTTTGCAATTCGTCGGCATGTTGCTTGGCCGCATGGGGCCCCTTTGCTACAGATTTCGAACACCCGCCCGGAAACCCCATTTGGGGAAACGCCCAGCAGGGGAAGGCTTTTCGAACCGCTCATGTCAGCTCGCAAGCTCAAAGTCATCGTCACCCGCAAACTCCCCGATCCGGTGGAGACGCGGATGTGCGAGCTGTTCGACACCCAGCTGAACGTCACCGACAAACCCTTGACGGCCGATGAACTGGTCGAGGCGATGACCCAGGCCGACGTGCTGGTGCCCACCATCACCGACCGCATCGACAGCCGTCTTCTGTCGCGATCCGGCGACCGGCTCAAGCTGATCGCCAATTTCGGGGCCGGGGTCGACAATATCGACGTCGCCACGGCCAACGCCCGGGGCATCATCGTCACCAACACGCCCGGCGTGCTGACCGAGGACACCGCCGACCTGACCATGACCCTGATCATGGCCGCCTCGCGCCGGGTGGTCGAGGGCGCGGAGGTGGTCAAGGCGGGCGGCTTCCACGGCTGGTCGCCGACCTGGATGCTGGGCCGCCGCCTGTGGGGCAAGCGCCTGGGCATCATCGGCATGGGCCGCATCGGCCAGGCCGTGGCCCGCCGCGCCAAGGCCTTCGGCATGCAGGTGCACTACCACAACCGCAAGCCGGTCAGCCCTCGCATCGCCGAGGAGGTCGGGGCCACCTACTGGGAGAGCCTGGACCAGATGCTGGCCCGGATGGACTTCATCTCGGTCAACTGCCCGCACACCCCGGCCACCTACCACCTGCTGTCGGCCCGCCGGCTCAAGCTGTTGCGGCCCCAGAGCATCATCGTCAACACCGCCCGCGGCGAGGTGATCGACGAGGGGGCCCTGGCCAACATGCTGGCGCGCGGCGAGATCGCCGGGGCGGGGCTGGACGTCTACGAGCACGAGCCGGCCATCAATCCCAAGCTGCTCAAGCTGCCCAACGTCGTGCTCCTGCCCCACATGGGCTCGGCCACGGTCGAGGGCCGCGTCGACATGGGCGAGAAGGTCATCGTCAACGTGAAGACCTTCATGGACGGCCACCGTCCGCCGGACCGCGTCATCCCGTCGATGCTGTAGATCCTCCGGGCGCGACGCCCGGTTGCAAAAGACCGCGGACCCGACGATGTTGGACCAAGCGTGGCCGTAGGCCGCGCCTGTAACCGATTTCGCGACCGGGGGGCCGCAAGCTTGCTGACTCGACGTTTTATGATGGCGGCCGCCGCGACGGCGCCGCTGGCTCTTGAACACGCCTTCGCCGCCGAAACCGCGCCGCTTGTTCCACCCACCATCGACGAACTGCTGAAGGACGCCGAGGTCCTGGATTCGGCCCTGTCGCCGGACGGCAAGCGGGCCGCCGTCCTGGTCAGCAGGACGATCGACGGCAAGGTGTACTCGCGCATCGACTTCTACCAAACCGGAACCCGCACGGACACCAAGCCCGTGCTCCTGGGCGCGATCGTGGTCGAACAGGTCGAATGGGCCAGCAACGACCGGCTGCTGATCTGGGTCCGGATGGACAAGAACGAGGACGGCAAGCCCACCGGCCGCGTGTTCTACGACGAGTTCGTGCCGATCCCCGTCCGCCGCCTCCTGTCGATCAACGCCGACGGCAAGGACGCCACGGTGCTGTTCAACAACCAGAAAGGCCTGGTCAAGCGCCAGTTCAACCTCAGCAACGTCGTCGACCGGATGAACGACGATCCACGCAACATCCTGATGCAGCTGTGGGACGTCAACGCCGAGGCCGAGGCCCTGTACCGGGTCGACGTCTACAGCGGCGAGGCGGTGCTGGTCGAAAAGGGCCGCCAGGCGACCGACGGCTGGTTCACCCAGAGCGGGGTGCCGGTCATCCGCTATGACAGCAATCCGCGCGGCACCACGGTGACGATCTATGTGCGCGCGCCGGGCGAAACCGAGTGGAAGCTGTTCCGGAAGGTCCGCCGCAACGAGCTGGAGCAGCTGGCCGACCTAGAGTTCGTCGCCCCCACCCCCGATCCCGGCGTGATCCTGATGCTGGGCATGGACGAGGGCGCCGACATGCCCTCGATCCGCAAGTTCGACACCCGCACCATGAAGGTCGGAGACCTGGTCGCCGAGAACAAGTCCCGGCAGATCCGCGGCGTCTTCACCGACGAAGCCGACGTCGCCCTGGGGGTCAGCCTCAGCGACGACCGCACCAACTACACCTTCTTCGATCCCACCCTGGCCAAGCACTACAAGGCCGTGAACGCCTATTTCGGCAACGAATGCAGCGTCCAGCCCTTCGACGTCAGCAGCGACCACAAGCACTTCATCTTCGACGTGTCCGGGCCGCGCCAGCCCGGGGCCTTCTGGCTCTACGACGTGGACAAGAAGAACCTGGAGTTGCTGGGCGAAAGACGTCCCTGGCTGACGGCCGACCGCCTGGCGCCGATGACGACCCTGTCGGTCAAGACCCGCGACGGGGCGACCATCACCGCCTATCTGACGACGCCGATCACCCCGGCCAAGGGCCCCCGCCCGCTGGTTGTGCTGCCGCACGGCGGCCCCGAGGTGCGCGACCGGCTGGACTTCGACCTGTTCGCCCAGACCTTCGCCGCCCAGGGCTGGCTGGTGCTGCAGCCGAACTTCCGAGGGTCGGGCGGCTACGGCAAGGCCTTCGCCGACCAGGGTCGCCGCCATTGGGGCGACCGGATGCAGGAAGACGTCGAGGACAGCGTCGACCACGTGATCGCCGCCGGCCTCGCCGACCCGGCCAAGGTCGCGATCTGCGGGGCCAGCTACGGCGGCTACGCGGCCCTGATGGGCGCGGTGCGCCGACCCGACCTCTACAAGGCCGTGGTCTCGATCGCCGGCGACGCCGATCTCGACGAAACCTTGGCCTTCTCGCGCCAGGAAGACGGTTCGGACTCGCGGACCTACGAGTACTGGGTGGAGACCATCGGCGATCCGAAGGCCGACAAGGCCATGCTGGCCAAGGCCTCGCCAGCCCTACGCGCGGCCGAGTTCAAGGCCCCGGTGCTGCTGATCCACGGCACGGAAGACACCATCGTCACGCCCCGCCAGTCGCGGATCATGGCCAAGGCCCTCAAGGCGGCCGGAAAGTCGTGCGAGCTGGTCGAGATGAAGGGCGTGGGCCACCGCGATTGGACCGACGCCAACTGGAAGATGCTGCTCGAGAAGTCGGTGGCGCACATCCGGCGAGGCTTCGCCTAGCCAGCCCCGCAGCTGGGACACGCCGGATCCGCCCCGATCCGCACCGTCCGGGTCTCGGCGGCCAGGGCGTCGTAGATCAGCAGGCGTCCGGCCAGGGTATGGCCGGCGCCGGTGATCGCCTTGACCGCCTCCAGGGCCATCATCGAGCCGATCACACCGGCCAGGGCCCCGACCACCCCGACCAGGGCGCAGGTCTCGGCGTCCGGCGGGATCTCGGGCACCAGGCAGCGGTAGCAGGGCTTGCCCTGGAACACCCCGACCTGGCCGGTCCAGCGGCCCAGGGCCCCGCTGACCAGGGTCTTGCCCTCGGCCAGGCAGGCGTCGCTGACGGCGAAGCGGGTGGCGAAGTCGTCCGTGCCGTCCAGCACCAGGTCATACCGCGATATGACCACGCGGGCGTTGGCCTCACCCAGCCATACCGGATGGGTTTCGATGGTCAGATGCGGGTTCAGGGCCGTCAGGTGCTCGGCGGCGGCCTCGACCTTGGGCCGGCCCGTGTCGGCGGTGGCGAACAGCACCTGGCGCTGCAGGTTCGACAGCGAGACGGTGTCGGCGTCGACCAGGCCCAGGGTCCCCACCCCGGCGGCGGCCAGGTAGAGGGCGGCGGGCGCGCCCAGCCCCCCGGCCCCGACCACCAGCACCCGCGCCGCCTTCAGCTTCTGCTGGCCCGGCCCGCCGATCTCGCGCAGCACCAGGTGGCGGGCGTATCGTTCGACCTCGGCGTCGGAAAAGCTCATGGCGCTTGACCCTCGTGCCCGGCCTCGCCACATGCGAAGCCATGCAAAACAGCAATTCCTTCCCCGACTGGCACGGCACGACCATTCTGGCGGTGCGCAAGAACGGTCAGACCGTGATCGCCGGCGACGGACAGGTCTCCATGGGCCCAACCGTCGTCAAGGGCAACGCCCGCAAGGTGCGCCGCCTGGCCGGCGGCAAGGTGGTGGCCGGGTTCGCCGGCGCCACGGCCGACGCCTTCACCCTGATCGAGCGGCTGGAAGCCAAGCTGGAGCAGTATCCCGACCAGCTGGCCCGGGCCTGCGTGGACCTGGCCAAGGACTGGCGCACCGACCGCTACCTGCGCCGCCTGGAGGCCATGCTGCTGGTGGCCGACGCCACCTCGATCTACACCGTGACCGGCGTCGGCGACGTGCTGGAGCCGGGCGAAAGCCAGGGCGGCGGCTCGGTGGCGGCCATCGGCTCGGGCGGCAACTACGCCCTGGCGGCGGCCAAGGCCCTGATCGACCAGGACCTGAGCGCCGAGGAGATCGCCCGGCGCTCGATGGCCATCGCCGCCGAGATCTGCGTCTACACCAACGGCAACCTGACGGTAGAAAGCCTTTAGGGGAAAGCCTGTAAGGCCTTCAAGTTACGGCGAATTCACGAGCGGACCGCGCGTCCGCGCGCTTAGCTGCGGGCGGGAGGCACCCTTCATGCTCAAGACCGCTCTGATCGCCTGCGCCCTGCTGGCCGCGACACCCGCCCTGGCCGCGCGCCCGTCCCCTGCCGAGATCGAGAAGGCCGAGCGCGCCTTCGCGGCCGACGGCGCGGCGCTGGGGATCCGGGACTCGTTCCTGGCCCACATGGCCGACGACGCCATCGTCTTCTCGCCCGGACCGGTCAGCGCCAAGGCGCTGTACGCCGCCCGCCCGTCCAGCAAGACCCCGAAGCTGGAATGGTGGCCGCAGCGCGTGGTCATCGCCCGTTCGGGCGATCTGGGCCTGTCGGTTGGGCCCTGGGCGATCAACGGCAAGCGCGGCGCCTATTACGCCACGATCTGGCGCAAGGCGCCCGACGGGACCTGGAAGTGGGTCTATGACGGCGGCGGCGACGCCGACGGGACCAAGGGTCCCGATCCCGCCACCCCGTCCACCCAGGGCCCGATCGCCGCCCAGGGCGCCGGAAGCCCGGCCGCCGGCTTCGAGGAGGCCCGCGCCGCCGAGGATCAACTCGCCGAGGCCGCCGCCCACGACGCGGCGGGCGCCTATGACGCCGTGCTCAGCGCGGACGCCCTGCTGACCGGTCCCGGCGGGACCAAGGCCTTGGCCGTCGACGACCTGGCGGGCCGCCGCAAGCTGCGTCCGGCCGCCCTGACCCTGACGCCGGTCGGCGGCGGCGCGTCGCGGGCCGGCGACCTGGTCTGGATCCACGGCCAGGCCCATTGGACGGCCGACGGTCCCAAACCCGTCGCCGCGCACTATATGCATGTCTGGCAAAGGCGCGCCGAAGGGTGGCGCCTGATCTTCGAGACCCTGATCAACGACACATGACCGAATTCTCCCCCCGCGAAATCGTCTCCGAGCTGGATCGCTACATCGTCGGCCATACCGAGGCGAAGAAGGCCGTCGCCGTGGCCCTGCGCAACCGCTGGCGCCGCCGCCGCGTGCCGGACGACCTGCGTGACGAGGTCACCCCCAAGAACATCCTGCTGATCGGCCCGACGGGCGTGGGCAAGACCGAGATCGCCCGCCGCCTGGCCAAGCTGGCCCAGGCCCCGTTCCTGAAGGTCGAGGCCACCAAGTTCACCGAGGTCGGCTATGTCGGCCGCGACGTCGACCAGATCGTCCGCGACCTGGTCGAGAGCGCCCTGTCCATGGTCCGCGACAAGCGCCGGGCGGGCGTGAAGGCCAAGGCCGAGGCGGCCGCCGAGGAGCGCATCCTGGACGCCCTGACCGGTCCCGGCGCCAGCGCGGCCCGCGACAGCTTCCGCAAGAAGCTGCGGGCCGGCGAGCTGGACGACAAGGAAGTGGAGCTGCAGCTGGCCGACACGGGCGGCGGCGGCATGTTCGAAATCCCCGGCCAGCCCGGCGCCTCGGTGCTGAACCTGTCGGAGATGATGAAGTCGTTCGGCGGCGGCGGACGCACCAAGACCCACAAGACCACCGTCGTCGGCGCCTGGGCCCCGCTGATCGCCGAGGAGAGCGACAAGCTGCTGGACCAGGAGGCCCTGACGCAGGAGGCCCTCGAGCTGGCCGAGAACCACGGCATCGTCTTCCTGGACGAGATCGACAAGGTCGCTTCGTCCAGTCAGCGCGGCGGCGCCGACGTCTCGCGCGAGGGCGTCCAGCGCGACCTGCTGCCGCTGATCGAGGGCACGACGGTCTCGACCAAGTACGGGCCGGTGAAGACCGACCACATCCTGTTCATCGCCTCGGGCGCCTTCCACGTGGCCAAGCCCAGCGACCTGCTGCCCGAGCTGCAAGGCCGCCTGCCGATCCGGGTGGAGCTGAAGGGCCTGACCCGCGACGACCTGCGCCGCATCCTGACCGAGCCGGAAGCCAACCTGATCCGCCAGCACCAGGCCCTGATGCTGACCGAGGGCGTGACCCTGGTGTTCAGCGACGAGGCCATCGACGCCGTCGCCGACGCGGCCGTGGCGGTCAACGCCTCGGTCGAGAACATCGGCGCTCGCCGCCTGCAGACCATCCTGGAGAAGGTGGTCGAGGAGATCAGCTTCTCGGCGGCGGATCGCTCCGGCGAGACGGTGACCGTCGACGCGGCCTATGTGAACGACCGCATCGGCGCCCTGGCCGGCAACGCCGATCTGAGCCGGTTCATCCTGTAAATTCCTTCTCCCTGAGGAAGAGGGTTCAGGAAAACGCCGCCTGGTCCGTTTCGATCTGCTGCGCGGCCGCCTTGGCGTGGTCGCGCAACCAGTCGGCGGGCAGGGTCCGCAGATGCGCCGGCACGGCCGCGGCCCGGGCCACATCCCCCGCGTGGCAGGCGGCGATCTCGCGGCCCATGGCGGTCAGCATGTCCATGGACAGCAGGTCCTCGCCCGAATCCCGGGCCTCGATCTTGCGGCTGTTGGGCGACAGCCGGCGGACCGCCAGGCCGTCGGCGACCTGGTAATGCGGATCGACCGCCCGGAACCGGCCGCCGGCGACCTCGGCCACGCGGATCGTCGGGTCGCCGCCGTGTCGCAGCGTCCAGGCCGAGACCACCATCGCCTTGACCTCGCGCAGCACCGGACCGCCTCGCCACTCGGCCCGGGCGACGAAGCGCGGCCGGCCCAGGCTGCCGACCCCAGCCGTGCGCGGGAAGGTCTCGAAGGCGCCGTCGGGGTCCGGCAAGGCGGCCCGCAGGGCCTGGCGATAGCGCGGCGGGATCGGTCGCGACGGTGGCGTCGCGAACTTGGCCCAGTAGGCGGCGCGGTCGGGCTCGGGCAGGACCACCGCCTTGCGCAGCCATTTGTGGTCACGCTCCAGGATGAACGGCTGGGGATCGGCCAGGCCCGCGGCGTATCCGGCCAGGATCGCCTGGCAGATGTCGCGCGAGCCGGGCGCGTCGCCCTGGCGGGCCAACAGGGCGCTGGCGGCCAGGCGCACCATGTCCAGCGGCCAGGGCATGACGGCCGCGTCGTCGAAATCGTTGGCGCCCCAGACGAGGCGTCCCTCGGCGTCGCGCCAGCAGCCGAAGTTCTCGACATGGGTGTCGCCGATCGCCAGCACCGGCGGGGCCGAGGCCAGGTCCGGGCAGACCTCGAGGACGGTCTCGGCCCAGCGCCAGTAGGTGGCCCGCAGGAACGGGAACGGCCCCTGGCGCATCTTGTCGTGCTTCTCGGCCAGGTCGGCCTCGACCAGGTCGCCGCCCAGGGCCGCGCCCAGCCAGGTCTCGTAGGCCTTGGCCGAAGCCTTGATCGAGGCGGTCATGGGCGGTTCCGGGGCGGCGGCGGTCGTCCGTGAGACTAGGCCCTGGGGCGTCAGGCCGAAAGCCGGCCGCTGGCCCCGACGGCCTCCATGCCCAGCATCGCCGCCTTGCGGCCCAGACCCCAGTGATAGCCGGTCAGCCGGCCGTCCTTGGCGATGGCCCGATGGCAGGGGATCAGCAGCGAGATCGGATTGGCCCCGATCGCCCCGCCGGTGGCCTGGTAGGCGCGCGGCTTGCCGGCCCAGGCGGCGATCTCGCCATAGGTGCTGGTCTGGCCCGGCGGGATGCGCAGCAGGGCCTTCCAGACCTGGACGTTGAACGGCGAGCCGATCAGCACCACCGGCAGGGGCTGGTCGCCGCCGTGGAAGGCGTGGATGGCGGTCTGGGCCGCCGCCTCGTCGTCGCGGCGCCAGTCGGCGGCCGGAAAGCGCCGGTGCATGTCGTCGAAGGTCGCCTCGTCGTCGCCGTCCGAGAAGGCCAGGCCCGCCAGGCCGCGCGGGGCCATGACGAACAGGCCCTTGCCGTAGGGCGTCGGCGCCCAGCCCCAGGTCAGGCTGATGCCTTCCCCGCGCCGGCGCACGTCGCCGGGGGTCACCGCCTCCTGGGCGATGAACAGGTCGTGCAGGCGCGAGGGCCCGGAAAGCCCGGCGTCATAGGCGGCGTCAAGCACGCTGGCCCCCTCCTCCAGCGACCGCCGGGCCTCGGCATGGGCGATGGCGGCGACGAAGGTCTTGGGACTGACCCCCGCCCAGCGGCTGAACACCCGCTGGAAATGGAAAGGCGACAGGCCGACGGCCTGGGCGGCCTCGTCCAGCGACGGGCGCTCCTGCCAGCGGTCGGCCAGCCAGGCCAGGGCCTTGGCCATGCGGTCGTAGTCGGCCGACCGCTCGGTCAGGTGGGCGAAGGCTTGCGAGGGCGAGATATCGAGGGCCATGGGGAGAAGATAGTGCGTCGGGAGAACGCCGTCCGCCCGGTTCTTGCGGCCTTAGGCGTGCCGTTCGGCGCGGGCCTTCAGGATCGCCCGCTCCAGGGCGTCGGCGAAGTCCACGCGTTCGGGCGGGCTCAGCGCGCGGCCCAGGGTCAGGCGCTTGCGCGACATCATCAGCCGCACGCGGGTCTCGTGCTCGCCGGGCTGGTCGACGCCGACGCGGGTGAAGGCGGTGGGCGAGGTCCAGATCACCCGCGCGCCCTTCTCGTCCTCGCGGCTGACGGTCACGGCCTCGGCGGTGACCCGCACCCGCTCAGAGCGCTCGGCGGCCCGGAAGCTGGCCCGCATCGCCAGCATCACCGCCAGGACGTCCAGCCCCAGGAACGGCAGCACCGGCGGCGCCCCGACCACCAGCAGGAACACCGCCACCATCAGGTTGAAGGCGATCATCACGCCCAGCACGACGTAGAGCCCCCGCCGGCTCATCGAGCGGTTGGGCTTGATCACGGCGTCCATATAGAGCGGCTGGGCCATGACGGTGATTTAGGCCTCGACCTACGTCTTGGCGAGGCTCTTTGCTTGGCGATTTTGGCGCATCACGGCATGGTCGCCGCCCATGGCCAAGCCCAAGACCCTCACGAAGAAACGCCCCGCCGCCAAGCGGGTCTCGCCGGCTGAGCGCGAGCGGGTCGAGGTGCTGTTCTCGCGGTTCGAGAGCCTGGACGACCATCCCAAGACCGAGCTGAACTATTCCAACCCCTACACCCTGGTGACCGCCGTGGCCCTGTCGGCCCAGGCCACCGACGTGCAGGTCAACAAGGCCACCGGCCCGCTGTTCGCCAAGGTCGACAGCGCCGCCAAGATGCTGGCGCTGGGGGAAGAGGGGATGGTCCCCTACATCGCCTCGATCGGCCTGTTCCGCACCAAGGCCAAGAACGTCATCGCCGCGGCCCGCATCCTGGTCGACCAGTACGGCGGTGAGGTGCCTCTGAACCGCCAGGCGCTGGAAAGCCTGCCCGGCGTGGGCCGCAAGACCGCCAGCGTGGTGCTGAACGAACTGGACATCGAGCCGGCCATCGCGGTGGACACCCACGTGTTCCGCGTCTCGCACCGCCTGAAGCTGTCGGCCGGCAAGACGCCGGACGCGGTGGAGGACGACCTGATGCGCATCGTCCCAGACCGCTACAAGACCCGCGCGCACCATTGGCTGATCCTGCACGGGCGGTACGTGTGCGTGGCGCGGAAGCCGAAATGCGAGGTCTGCCGGATTTCGGACCTGTGTCCGTCTAGAGAACTATTCCTCGGCGCATAGGCGGCGAAGCCGCCAGGGGGGGGCAAGGGGGTGAGCTACAGCGCCCTCATGACGGCGTCGGCGAACGCCGCCCCGTCGTCGTGCACGTGCTCCAGGAACAGGTCGGGCTCGATGACCTCCAGCTCCATCAGCTGCGGCGCGCCGTCCAGGCCGCGGATCAGGTCGACCCGGGCGTAGGTCAGGGGCGCCCCGGCCGCCTTCAGCACCATCTCGGCCGCATGCAGGGCCTCGGGCTCGGGCGCGACGCCGCTGACCCGGCCGCCGAACTGCGGCTGGACCCTGAAGTCGCCGTCCACGGCCACCTTGGCCACCGCATGGCTGAAGACGCCGTCAAAATAGAACAGCGACAGCTCGCCCTCCTCGCCCACGGCCGGCAGGAAGGGCTGGATCAGGGCCGGGCCCGTCGTGCAGCCCGTCAGGCCGTCGGCGTGGCGCAGCTTGACGGTGTCCTGCGAGCCGCCGGAGATCTGCGGCTTGGTCACCAGCACGTCGACGCCGAACACGTCGCGGGCGTGGTCCAGGGCCTCCTGGGTCAGACGGTCCACGGCGTGGGTCGGCACCACCGGCGCGCCCTTATCCGCCAGGTCGGCCAGATAGGTCTTGGTGGTGTTCCAGCGCAGCACCGACACCGGATTGGCCAGGCGCGCGCCGGCCGCCTCCAGGGCGTCGAGCCGGGCGAACCACTCGTCGGACCGCAGGTGATAGCCCCAGCTGAGCAGCGGCAGCACCACGCCGGCGCCGGCCGTGTCGGCGTCCACCCAGCTGGCGGCCGAGACCTCCAGTCCTCGGGCTCGCAGCGGCGCCGCCAGGCGCTCAAAGAGCGGCGACCAGCTGTTGGCGAAGCGGGGCTCATCGGGCGCGGGGCTGAGGATAAGGACGTCGGTCATACTTCTGCCGGTAGAACGCCGTGATCGCCGGGGCAAGGCTCGCGTTGCCTTGCGGGCCCCGATCCGGTACTTCGCGCGCGTCGCCCATTCGGAAAAGGCCTTCCATGACCGCTCTCTACGACGTCGCCGCCATCGGCAACGCCATCGTCGACGTCATCGCCCAGTGCGACGACGCGTTCCTGGAGCGGGAGGGCCTGGTGAAGGGCTCGATGGCCCTGATCGACCCGGCCCGCGCGGCCAGCCTCTACGACGTCATGTCGGCGGCCATCGAGGCCTCGGGCGGCAGCGCCGCCAACACCGCCGCCGGCGTCGCCAGCTTCGGCGGCAAGGTGGCCTTCATCGGCAAGGTCGCCGACGACCAGCTGGGCGGCGTGTTCCGCCACGACATGCAGGCCATCGGCTGCGCCTTCACCACCCCGCCGCTGGCCGAAGGCCCGGCCACGGCCCAGAGCCTGATCAACGTCACCCCCGACGCCCAGCGCACGATGTCGACCTATCTGGGCGCCTGCGTCGAGCTGAACCCGGCCGACGTCGATCCGGCGATCATCGAGGCCGCCAGCTATTCGTACCTGGAAGGCTATCTGTTCGACCCGCCCGAAGCCCGCCGCGCCTTCGCCAAGGCCGCCGCCCTCAGCCACGGCGCCGGTCGCAAGATCGCCCTGACCCTCAGCGACAGCTTCGTCGTCGACCGCCACCGCGGCGGCCTGCTGGGCTTCATCGAGACCCAGTGCGACATCGTCTTCGCCAACGAGAGCGAGATCTGCTCGCTGTTCGAGACCACCGACTTCGACGCCGCCGTGAAGGCCCTGGCCAGCCGGGTCGAGATCGCCGCGGTCACCCGCAGCGAAAAGGGCTCGATCGTCGCCTCCGGAGCGGCCTTGCACGAAATCTCGGCCTATCCGGTGGAAAAAGTCGTGGACACGACCGGCGCGGGCGACCAATACGCCGCAGGTTTCCTCTACGGCCTCTCCCAGGGCCGCCCGCTGCCGGTCTGCGGCCAGCTGGGCTCCCTGGCCGCCGCCGAGGTGATCGACCACTACGGTCCGCGTCCGCAGGTCAGCCTGCGGGAACTGGCCGCCAAGAACGGACTGTAAGGATTCAGATGGCCCGCACCGCTGAAGTGGTCCGCGAGACGAAGGAGACCCAGATCCGGGTCTGGATCGATCTCGACGGGACCGGCGCCTCGACGATCTCCACCGGCATCGGTTTCTACGACCACATGCTGGAGAGCTTCGCGCGCCACGGCGGCTTCGACCTGAAGGTCGAGACCAAGGGCGACCTGCACATCGACATGCACCACACGGTGGAGGACACCGGGATCGTGCTGGGCCTGGCGATCAACAAGGCGCTGGACGGCTTCAAGGGCATCCGGCGCTTCGGCCACGCCTATATCCCGATGGACGAGACCCTGACGCGCTGCGCCATCGACCTGTCCAACCGGCCCTATCTGATCTGGAAGGTCGACTTCAAGCGGCCCAAGGTCGGCGAGATGGACACCGAGCTCTTCAAGGAGTTCCACCACGCCTTCGCGATGAACTGCGGAGCCTGCGTGCACCTGGAGACGTTGTACGGCGACAACACCCACCACGTCGCCGAGAGCGGGTTCAAGGCCCTGGCCCGGGCGCTGCGTCAGGCGGTCGAGCTGGATCCCAAGACCGGCGGCCATGCCCCCTCCACCAAGGGCGTGCTGTAGGAAGCTGATTTCATGCAGACCGTCGCCCTGATCGATTACGGGTCGGGCAACCTGCGCTCGGCCGAGAAAGCCCTGCGCGAGGCGGCCCGCCGCCATGGGATCGACGCTGACATCGTTGTCACCGCCGAACCCTCGGTCGTGGCCGCCGCCGACCGCGTGTTCCTGCCGGGCGTGGGCGCCTTCGCCTCGTGCCGCGCGGGCCTGGACGCCACCGGCGTCTACGAGGCCATGAACGAGGCCGTGCACGGTCGTGGCGTCCCCTTCATGGGCATCTGCGTCGGCCATCAACTGTTGGCGAGCGAGGGCCTGGAGTTCGGCGTCACCCCCGGCCTGGACTGGATCCACGGCCAGGTGAAGAAGCTGGAGCCCAGAGATCCGTCGCTGACCATCCCGCACATGGGCTGGAACGCGATCGCCTTCGCGCGCGACCACGTGCTGTTCCAGGGCGTCCCGGACGGCGCCCACATGTACTACGCCAACTCCTTCGCCCTGACCCCGGCCGACCCGGCCGACATCGTCGCCACCAGCGACCACGGCGGGCCGTTCACGGCCGCTGTGGCCAAGGGCAACGTGGCGGGCGTACAGTTCCACCCCGAAAAATCCCAAGCCGCGGGGCTCGCCCTGCTCGCCAACTTCCTGGAATGGCGCCCATGATCCTCTATCCCGCCATCGACCTGAAGGACGGCCAGTGCGTGCGTCTGCTCCATGGCGACATGGAAAAGGCCACCGTCTTCAACAACAGCCCCGCCGACCAGGCCGAGCGCTTCGTGCGCGACGGCTTCTCGTGGCTGCACGTGGTCGACCTGAACGGCGCCATCGAGGGCAAGTCGGTCAACACCGCCGCCGTGCAGTCGATCCTGGAATCGATCTCGATCCCCGTGCAGCTGGGCGGCGGCATCCGCACCCTGGAAGGCATCGAGGCCTGGATCGAGGCCGGCGTCAGCCGCGTGATCCTGGGCACCATCGCCGTCCACGATCCCGAACTGGTCCGCAAGGCCGCCCGCCTGTGGCCCGAGCAGATCGCCGTGGCCGTCGACGTGCGCGACGGCAAGGTGGCGGTCGACGGCTGGACCGGCCTGTCGGACCTGGACGCCATCACCCTGGGCAAGCGCTTCGAGGACGTGGGCGTGGCCGCCCTGATCGTCACCGACATCAGCCGCGACGGCGCCCTGACCGGCGTCAATGTCGAGGGCGTGGGCGAGCTGGCTGACGCGGTCTCGATCCCGGTCATCGCCTCGGGCGGCGTGGCCTCGGTAGCCGACATCGAGCGGCTGAAGGCCCGCCAGGGCGTCGAGATCGCCGGCGCCATCCTGGGCCGCTCGCTCTACGCCGGCACCATCCGGCCGGCCGAAGCCCTGACCATAGCGGCCGCCTGATGCTGAAGACCCGGATCATTCCTTGCCTGGACGTCAAGGACGGCCGGGTGGTCAAGGGGGTCAACTTCGTCTCCCTGCGCGACGCCGGCGACCCGGTGGAGCAGGCCCGGGCCTATGACGCCGCCGGGGCCGACGAGCTGATGTTCCTGGACATCACCGCCTCCAGCGAGGGCCGCGGCCTGATCCTGGATGTGATCTCGCGCACCGCCGAGGTCTGTTTCATGCCGGTCTCGGTGGGCGGGGGCGTGCGCCAGGTGGCCGACATGCGCCGCCTGCTGCTGGCCGGCGCCGACAAGGTCTCGGTCAACACCGCCGCCGTCGAGAACCCCGACCTGGTGGCCGCCGGGGCCGACGCCTTCGGTGCCCAGTGCGTGGTGGTGGCCATCGACGCCAAGGCCCGCGAGGGCGGCTCGGGCTGGAACGTCTGGACCTATGGCGGCCGCAAGGACACCGGCATCGACGTGGTCGACTGGGCCGCCAAGGTGGTCGAGCGCGGCGCGGGCGAGATCCTGCTGACCTCGATGGATCGCGACGGCGCCAAGATCGGCTACGACATCCCCCTGCTGAAGGCGGTGACGGGCGCGGTGACCGTGCCGGTGATCGCCTCGGGCGGGGCCGGCAAGACCGAACACCTGGTCGAAGCCGCCCGCGACGGCCACGCCGCCGCCGTGCTGGCCGCCTCGATCTTCCACTTCGGCGAGATCAGCATCGGCGAGGCCAAGCGGGCCATGGCCGCCGCCGGCATCCCGGTGCGCCTGGACGACCTGAAGGGGGCGGCATGAGCACTCTGTTCGAAGTCCTGGAGCGCCTGGCCGCGACGATCGAAGCCCGCAAGGGCGGCGATCCGGCCACGTCCTATACCGCCAAGCTGCTGAACGACCCGGCCCTGGCCGCCAAGAAGCTGGGCGAGGAAGCCGTCGAGACGGTGATCGCCGCCGTGGCCCCCGAATCTCAAGGAGGGGGGCCTGATGCGCTCGCGTCGGAAAGCGCCGACCTCCTGTACCACTGGCTGGCCCTGATGGCCGCTTCGGGCGTCTCGCTGGACGCCGTGGCTGACAAGCTGGCGGCGCGCGAGGGGATTTCCGGGATCGCCGAGAAGGCTTCACGGGCCTAGCAGCTCACCCACTTGCCCCCCAGACCTTCTAACTCTTCCGCTTCAGCGCCACGTAAAGCGCCCCTTCCCCGCCGTGCCGCTGGTCCGCGACCGACACTCCGGCGATCATCTCCCTCAGCGCCGGATCGGCCAGCCACTCGGGCGTCCGCTGCTTGAGCACCCCATGACCCACCTTGCCCTTGCCGGTGATCACCAGCACGGCGCGGTGGCCCTCGTCGAAGGCCCGGCGCACGAAGGCTTCCAGCGTCGCCCGGGCGCGGTCCTGGTCCAGGCCGTGCATGTCCAGCCGCGCGCCGATCGGATCGTGCTCCTTGGCGATGCGCCGCTTGCGATTGGGTTCGATATGGCCCGGCGGCGGTTTGGCCGCCCTGGGCCTGAGCGCCTTGATCTCGGCCGGATCGATCCGCAGCGGCGCGATCGACTCCAGGCGCGTGGGCAAGGCCGCCTCGGCCACATGGGACAGGAGCTCGGCCCTCACGGCCGGACGCGGCTTGGCCTTGACCCGCATCTTGTCCGGGCGGTCGGGCGCACGGCCGGTCACCGTGGAGGCCACCATGCGCCAGAGACGCAGGCCCTCGTCGTCGGACGGAGGTTTCTTGGCCACCCTAGCCCCCTCCGATCAACCCTTGGGGACCAGGCGGTACAGGCGCAGGTCGTGGCGCACGCGCCCCGCCTCGGCCCCGGCCGCCGCGCCCGTGCCGGTATAGAGGTCGGCGCGTACGTCGCCCTTGATCGCCCCGCCCACGTCCAGGGCCAGCGCCAGGCGGCGATAGGTCGGGAAAGCTCCCGCCAGCTTCGGCGCGCCGGCATCCAGCCAGAAGAGCTCGCCCAGGGCGTGCTTGCTGGCGTCCACGGCGACGGCCCGCCCGGCCGGCAGCGGAATCCCCGCCGCGCCCACGGCCTGGCGGCCGTCATCGGGCAGGGTCTGGAAGAACACGTAGCGCGGGTTCAGCTGCATGATCGCGTCGGCCTCGGGCCCGCGATGATCGGCCAGCCAGGTGCGGATAGCGTCGCCGGAGGTGTTGTTGTCGGGCAGCAGGCCGCGATCGCGCATCGGCGTGGCGATGCCCACGAACGGCCGGCCGTTGTGGGCCGCGAAGGCGGCGCGCACCCGGCGGCCGTCAGGCATCACCAGGATGCCCGAGCCCTGGATCTGCAGGAAGAACAAGTCCTCGGGCCGCATCCAGGCCAGGGGCCGGGTCTCGGTCGTGGCCTCGATGGCCGCGCGGTCGGGATAGGGCACCACCTGGCCGCCCTCGATCTCGCCGGAAACCTTCTGGCCGACGCCGCCGAGGTTGAACTGGCCCAGGTCCACGGTCACCAGGTCGGCCGGCTTACCGCGCATCGGCGCGCTGAACTCGGCCGAGCGCGACATCCGCGCCTCGTATTCGGGGGCGAAATAGGCGGTCAGCAGGCCTTGGCCAGGAAGGGCCTCGGCGCGGAAATGGGCTTCCAGGAACCGCCGGGCGTCGGCGTCATTGCCCGGCCGCTCGGCCCGGGCCTGGCGGCAGACCTCGGCCATGGCCGGGTCCTTGGCCACGCCGCAGCCCTGGCGGAAGGCGTCCAGGGCGCCCAGGTGGTCCTCCTGCGCCCAGCCGGGCAGGTCCTCGAACGACACGTGACGCGCAGTTTCCCCAATGGTCCCAGGGGGCGTCACGGGCGGCGTGACCGGGGGCTGGGTCGGAACCGGGGGCGTGACCGGCGCCGTCGGTGTCACGGACGTGGTCGTGCACGCCGCCAGCAGCAGGGCGAAGGCGGCGACAAGCCCCCCTCGCACACCAGGAAGGCGCGGCATCACGCCTCCGCGACGTCGACGCGGACCAGGGTCCAGTTCGGGTTCTTGTTCTTCAGGTCGCGCTGGAAGGTCCAGAGGTCGGCCGTGCGGCGGTCATCGACCGCCTCGCCCTCGGCGCTGGTCGAGCGGGTGCGGATCTCGGCCAGGATGCGGACCACCGCCTTGGCGACGTCGCCCTCGACGGTGATGGAATCCAGGTCGGTGCGCGGCGTGACCAGGAATTCGGCGCTCTCGACGCGGTTCTGGGCCTCGCGGGCCGCGATGGCGGCCTCGAAATTGGCCATGACATCCGACGACAGCAGCGGCCGGAGCGTCTCGCGGTCACCGGCGGTGAACGCCTTGACGATCATCTCGTACGCCTGGCGGGCGCCGCTCAGGAAATGGCCGACGTCGAAGTCGGACTGGCGGGCGCGCAGGGCGGCCAGGCCCGACAGCGCCTCGGGCGGCGTTTCCAGCGCCTTCAGGTCGCGCGCCGGCCCGTTGGCCGGGACCACAGCAGGAGCGTCCTCGGGCTGGCGGCCGACCCGGCGACCCAGGGTGGCGTAGAGTTGATAGAGGATGACCGCGGCCAGGACGGCCAGGACAACCCATTCGAACACGTTAGACACGATATTTTCCGCTCGTTGGCCAAGGTGCGCGACCTGGACGAAACATCCTGCCTATATAGGCGATTACGGGCTCGCGCGTCAGGCGCCTGGCGTTGCGCGCCAGCCGCCCGCGTGTTAGCAGCCCGGCTCTCTCCTAGCGGCCAATTTCGACGCCGAATACGGATTTATCGCACATGACCGACACGACCGCCGCTCCGCCCGCCGCTCCCGAAGACGGCGCGCCCGGCGAAACCGGCATCCGCATCATCGCCCAGTTCGTCCGCGACTTCTCGTTCGAGAGCCCGCACGCTCCGGATTCCCTGCGCGCCGGCGGCCCTCCGCCCGCTATCGACATGGGCGTGGAAATGAACGCCCGCGGCCGCCAGGACGGCCTGTTCGAAGTGGACCTGAAGCTGTCGGCCCGCGCCACCCGCGACGATCAGCCCGTGTTCCACGTCGAGGTGATGTACGGCGGCCTGTTCCACATCGCCGGCGTGCCGGAAGACCAGCTGGAGCCGGTCCTGCTGATCGAGTGCCCGCGCTTCCTGTTCCCCTATGCCCGTCGCCTGATCTCGGACGTCACCACCGAAGGCGGCTTCCCGCCCTTCCTGATCGACCCGATCGACTTCGCCGGCGTCTACGCCGCCCGCAAGGCCCAGAGCGAAGGCGTGGTGGTCGGCAACGCCTGATCCCAGGCGCAGCGCTGAAAGACAAAAGCCCCGGTCGCTCGAAGCGGCCGGGGCTTTTTGCTGAGCCGGGGACAGTCGCATGCGACTGTCCCCAATCGTGGTCACGGCTGCAGCCGATAGCCGCCCATCTCGGTGATCAGGATTCTCGCGACCGCCGGATCGGGCTCGATCTTCTGGCGCAGGCGGTAGACATGGGTCTCCAGCGTGTGGGTGGTGACCCCGGCGTTGTAGCCCCAGACCTCAGTCAGCAGCTCCTCGCGCGACACCGGCTTGGAGCCGGCGCGATAGAGGTACTTGAGGATGTTGGTTTCCTTCTCGGTCAGCCGGACCTTCTTCTGCTTCTCGTCGATCAGCAGCTTGGCCGACGGCCGGAACTCGTAGGGGCCGATGCGGAACAGGGCGTCTTCCGACGCCTCGTAGCTACGCAGCTGGGCGCGGATGCGGGCCAGCAGCACGCCGAAGCGGAAGGGCTTGGTGACGTAATCGTTGGCGCCGGATTCCAGGCCCAGGATGGTGTCGCTGTCGCTGGCGGCCGCCGTCAGCATGATCACCGGCGCGGTGACGCCGTTCTTGCGCATCAGGCGGCAGGCCTCGCGGCCGTCCATGTCGGGCAGGTCGACGTCCAGCAGGACGAGGTCCGGCTTGAGCTCCTTGGCCATCCGCACGCCCTCGCCGGCCGTCGGAGCCTCGGCGACCGCGAACTCCTCGTGGAGGGCGAGCTGCTCGGCCAGAGCCCCGCGCAGATCATCGTCGTCGTCGACCAGGAGAAGGGTTTTGCGTTGCGCCATGAGCGGGAACATGCACCGCTGCGGCCCCCGGCGCCAAGGCGGTTCTCGTCTGGCGTCGCATGACGCCCCTAGAGACAACGCCTTGGGAGACCCCGTCTTGACGATCTTTCGCGCCGGCCCCGACGGCTCCAACCCCTGGGACGGCCGGATCGCCTGGGACGGACAGGTCCGGCGCGCCGCCCTGGGCAAGGCCGGGGCGGTGGCCGGGGCCGACAAGCGCGAGGGCGACAACCGCAGCCCGGCCGGCGCCTGGCCGATCCGCTACGTGCTCTATCGCCCCGACGTCTATCCGGACGGCCCGGCGACGACGCTGGAGGCCCGGCCGATGGCGCCGGACGACGGCTGGTGCGACGCCCCGGGCGACCCGGCCTACAACCGGCCCGTCAAGCTGCCCTACCCCGCCAGCGCCGAGCGGCTGTGGCGCGACGACCAGGTCTACGACCTGGTCGTGGTGCTGGGGCACAACGACGATCCGCCGGTCCCCGGCCTGGGCTCGGCGATCTTCCTGCACCTGGCGCGCGACGGCTATCCGGGCACCGAGGGCTGCGTGGCCCTGGCCCGCGAGGACGTCGAGGCCCTGCTGGCGGCGGCCCGGCCGGGGGACGTGGTGGAGATCGCCGAATGATCCTTCTCCCCTTGCGGGAGAAGGTGGCGCGAAGCGCCGGATGAGGGGTCGCGCGAACGACCGCCGCTAGCTGCGGACAGGGCCTTCAACCCCTCACCCGACCGCCTACGGCGGCCACCCTCTCCCGCAAGGGGAGAGGGATCAGGTTCTTGACCCGAACAGGGCCGAGCCGACCCGCACCGAGGTGGCCCCGCAGGCGATGGCGGTCTCGAAATCGTCGCTCATGCCCATCGACAGCCTGGAAAGGCCGTTGCGGGCCGCGATCTGGCCCAGCAGGCGGAAATGCGGGGCCGGATCCAGCTCGGCCGGCGGGATGCACATCAGGCCCTCCACGGGCAGGTCCAGGCCCCGGCACAGGGCGATGAAGCCGTCGGCTTCGTCCGGACTGACGCCGGCCTTCTGGGGCTCCTTCCCCGTGTTGACCTGGACGAACAGGCGCGGCGCCCGGCCCTGGGCCTGGACCTCGTCGGCCAGCACCCGGGCCAGCTTCTCGCGGTCGAGGCTCTCGATCACGTCGAAGAAGGCCACCGCATCTCTGGCCTTATTCGTCTGCAGCGGCCCGATCAGGCGCAACTCGACCTGCGAACGGCGCTCGCTCCAGCGGCCCATGGCCTCCTGGACGCGATTTTCCCCGAACACCCGCTGGCCCGCGGCGAGAACAGGCGCGATATGGTCCCAGGGCTGCAGCTTGGACACCGCCACCAGGGTGACCGCGTCGGCCGGTCGGCCGGCGGCGACGGCGGCGGCCTGGATACGGGACTGGATCGAAGAGTAGGCGTCGGACATGGGCTCGGAACAGACGATCGACGAGATGGACGCCCTGTCTAGAACGGCGGCGCGGCTTCGCCCATGGCTCGTTCGCGGAAAGGCCCTGCCGAACCTGCTGTTCTTCACCGATCCCGAGCGGACGCCCGATCCGGAAGCGGTCGCCGAGCGCCTGCCTCCGGGGTCGGCCGTGGTGTTCCGCGCCTTCGGGGCGCCGGACGCGGCGGCGCGCGGCGCGCGTCTGCGGGAGATCACCCGGCGGCGGGGCCTGACGCTGCTGGTCGGGGCCGACGCGGACCTGGCCGTGGCGATCGCGGCTGACGGCGTCCACCTGCCCGAACGGCTGGCGGCCGAGGCGCCCAAGCTGCGCGCCGCCCATCCCGACTGGTTGATCACCGCCGCCGCCCATGACGAGACCGCCGCGCGGTCGGGCGTCGCGGCGGGGGTCGACGCCCTGGTGGTCTCGCCGGTCTTCCCCAGCCGCAGCCCGTCGGCCGGGGCGCCGCTGGGCGTCGAGGGCCTGAAACGGATCGTCGGGGCGGTGGAAACGCCGGTCTACGCCCTGGGCGGCGTGCACGCGGGCACGGTCGAGCGCCTGCTGGACACGGGGATCGTGGGGGTCGCGGCGGTGGAGGCGCTCAGCGCCTAGCGTTCTAGAACTTGAACGCGGTTTCCAGCTTCACCCGCGGGGCGGGCTCCTGGATTTCGTTCTTGCGAGCCGCCAGGGCCGGGTTCTGGTCGCCCAGGGCCACGGCGCCGCCGACGCGGATCGACGGGGTGACGCTGTAGTACGCGCCGGCCTGGACGTCCTGCATCTCCATCTGCCGGCCCACGGGCTGGTCCAGATCGAGCTTGAGGCCCCACTTGCCCTTCTTGTCGTCCCATTTCAGGGACTTCTTCGGGCCTTGCGTCGGGTTGAACGGGGCGACGGGGGTCGGATTGCTGAAGTCGCTCTTCACGGCGAAGTCAGGCGTGCTCGTACGCGGCTTGCTCTGGGCATGGACGCCCGAAGCCGATCCCACCAGGATCAGCGCGGCGGCTCCTGCCATCAAGTACCGTGCGGCGAACATCTTACTCGAACCCAATCCCTCAACCCGCGCCTGATAGAGTCAAAACCCTATATAGGAGCGGGCTCCCTGAATATCGATTAAAGGCCCTAGTACAACGCGGTCAACCGCAGTTGGATTGCGCCAGACGCCGCAGGAGTCGATTCAAGCGGCGCCTGTGGCGGTCGTGCCACGCGATTCCTGTTTTGACGCAGCGCGACCATGCTATAGACCGGCTTCCGGCTGCGGGGGCGCGCCAGGTCGCGCGAAGGCGCCGGGTGATACATTGGAGCGAGGTACTATGGCGTTTGAGCGTGGGTCGGTGTTGCGCGGCGTCGCCGCTGGCGTTCTGGCGTTGACCGTTCTGACCGGGGTTTCCGCCTGCGGCGGCAATAAGGGCGGCGGACAGTTCACGACCCAAAGCGACGAGCCGGGGTTCAACCCCTTCAAGGGTCGCGGCGGCGGCAAGTCGGCCCCGCAGGCCGGCGCCATCGGCGTCAACAGCTTCCTGTGGCGCGCCAGCCTGGACACCCTGGCCTTCATGCCCCTGGCCTCGGCCGACCCGTACGGCGGCGTGATCGTCACCGACTGGTACACCAACCCGGAAAAGCCGGACGAGCGCTTCAAGGCGACGGTCTACATCCTGGACACCCGCCTGCGCGCGGACGGCCTGAACGTCACGATCTTCAAGCAGGTCAAGGACGCCTCGGGCGGCTGGACCGATACGGCCGCCACCGAGCAGACGGCGACCGACATCGAGAACGCCATCCTGACCCGCGCCCGTCAGCTTCGACTTTCCAACATCAAGAACTAGGGCCACAGCCCTGGTTCTTCGCGGGAGCCCTTTGTCCGCGTGACAAAAGGCTCCCGTTCGCATTCTTAGAACCGCGCCCCTTTTTTGGACGCGCCCAGGCCGAAACCGCATAAGACTTCCGCGGACCGCGCCCGAGGGTGCGAGCCCCCGCACGAACAGTCTGGTTTCATGGCCCGCTACAATCCCAAAGACACCGAGCCGAAGTGGCGCGCCGCCTGGGCGAACGCCAACACCTTCCTGACGCCGATCGCCCCCGACGCGCGTCCGAAGTACTACGTGCTCGAGATGTTCCCCTACCCGTCGGGGCGCATCCACATGGGCCACGTGCGCAACTACGCCATGGGCGACGTCGTGGCCCGCTACAAGCGCGCCCAGGGCTTCAACGTGCTGCACCCGATGGGCTGGGACGCCTTCGGCATGCCGGCCGAGAACGCCGCCATGGAGCGCGGCGTCCACCCCAAGGGCTGGACCTACGACAACATCGCCGCCATGCGCGAGCAGCTGAAGGCCCTGGGCCTGTCGGTCGACTGGTCGCGCGAATTCGCCACCTGCGACCCGGAATACTACGGCAAGCAGCAGGCCTGGTTCCTGCGCCTGCTGAAGCGCGGCCTGGTCTACCGCAAGGAAGCCTCGGTCAACTGGGATCCGGTCGACATGACCGTCCTGGCCAACGAGCAGGTCATCGACGGCAAGGGCTGGCGCTCGGGCGCGACCGTGGAGAAGCGCAAGCTGACCCAGTGGTTCCTGCGGATCACCGACTATGCCGACGCCCTGATCGATGGCCTCAAGACCCTGGATCGCTGGCCCGAGAAGGTCCGGATCATGCAGGAGAACTGGATCGGCCGGTCCAAGGGCCTGCGGTTCACGTTCAAGTTCGACGGTGAGGCGCCCGCCGGCCACGCCGACGGCCTGGAGGTCTACACCACCCGCCCCGACACCCTGTTCGGCGCCAGCTTCGTCGGGATCGCCCCCGAGCACCCGCTGGCCGAGCAGCTGGCGGCGGCCGACCCGGCCGTGGCCGCCTTCGTCGCCGAATGCCGCAAGGGCGGCACCTCGGAAGCCGACATCGAGGGCGCCGAGAAGCTGGGCCGTGACACCGGCCTGCGCGTGGTCCACCCGCTGGACCCGACCCAGACCCTGCCGGTGTGGATCGCCAACTTCATCCTGATGGACTACGGCACCGGCGCGATCTTCGCCTGCCCGGCCCACGACCAGCGCGACCTGGACTTCGCCCGCAAGTACGACCTGCCGGTGCTGCCGGTGGTCCTGCCGCCGGGCGAGGACGCCGCGAGCTTCCAGGTCGGCAAGGAGGCCTATGTCGGCCCCGGCGCGATCTTCAATTCGGAATTCCTGGACGGCCTGGACATCGAGGCCGCCAAGACCGAGGCGATCAACCGCATCGAGGCCATGGACC
Source organism: Caulobacter sp. 05T431 (assembly GCF_056665975.1). Classification (NCBI taxonomy): domain Bacteria; kingdom Pseudomonadati; phylum Pseudomonadota; class Alphaproteobacteria; order Caulobacterales; family Caulobacteraceae; genus Caulobacter; species Caulobacter sp. 05T431. Next base: position 86,438 of record NZ_JBFTKU010000019.1, read on the forward strand.
AGGGCCAGGGCGCGACCGTCTATCGCCTGCGCGACTGGGGCGTCTCACGCCAGCGCTACTGGGGCTGCCCGATCCCGGTCATCCACTGCGAGGCCTGCGGTCCCGTCGGCGTGCCGGAAGACCAGCTGCCGGTGGTGCTGCCCGACGACGTCAGCTTCGACAAGCCGGGCAACCCGCTGCTGCGCCATCCCACCTGGCGTCACACCACTTGCCCGTCCTGCGGCGGCAAGGCCGAGCGCGAGACCGACACGCTGGACACCTTCGTGGACAGCAGCTGGTACTTCGCCCGCTTCACCGATCCGACCGCCGCCGAGCCGATCAGCAGGGCCGCGGCCGACCACTGGATGCCGGTCGACCAGTATATCGGCGGCGTCGAGCACGCGGTGCTGCACCTGCTGTACGCCCGCTTCATCACCCGCGCCCTGAAGGACGAGGGCCTGGTCTCGGTGGAGGAGCCGTTCGCCGGCCTGTTCACCCAGGGCATGGTCACCCACGAGGCCTATAAGAACGCCGCCGGCGAGTGGGTCGAGCCGTCGGACATCCGCATCACGGTCGAGGGCAATACGCGCACCGCCGCCCACGCCACGACCGGCGAGCCCATCACCATCGGCGACATCGAGAAGATGTCGAAGTCCAAGAAGAACGTCGTCGCCCCCGAGGACATCTTCGAGGCCTATGGCGTGGACGCCGCGCGCCTGTTCGTGATGAGCGACAGCCCGCCCGAGCGCGACGTGCAATGGACCAACAGCGGCGTCGAAGGTTCCTGGCGCTTCACCCACCGGGTCTGGAACGAGTTCGAGAGCCAGCCGGCCGGCGATTTCGCCCATGACGACGCCGACGCGGCGGCCGTGGCCTTGCGCAAGGGCGCGCACCGCCTGATCGGCTTCGTGACCGACTCCATCGAGGGCTTCCGCTTCAACAGCGGCGTGGCGCGCCTGTACGAGTTCCTGAACATGCTGAAGGCCGCGCCGGCTGCCCAAGCTGATGGAAGCGCCGCCTCGCAAGGCGTCCTGGCGGCCCGCGCCGAGGCCCTGCAAATCCTGGCCCGCCTGATCTCGCCCTTCACGCCGCACCTGGCCGAAGAAGCCTGGGCCCACCTGGGCAAGGCCGGCATGGTCGTCGACGCCCCCTGGCCCAAGGCGGACCCCGCCCTGGCCGCCGACGACGAGCGCGTGCTGCCGATCCAGATCAACGGCAAGCGCCGCGGCGAGATCAAGGTCAAGGCCGGCACAGCCGAGGCCGAGGTCGAGAAAATCGCTCTGGCGGATCACAACGTCATGGCCCACCTTGAGGGCCTGACCGTTCGCAAGGTGATCGTGGTGAAAGACCGTATCGTCAACATCGTGGCCGGCTGATCCATGAAGCGCTTCCCGCTCTCCAAGACCCTCCCGGCCGCCCTGGTCGCCGTCATGGCCCTGGGCCTCACCGGCTGCGGCTTCACCCCCCTGTACGGCCCCCAGACGGTCACCAAGGGGCTCAGTTCGATCGAGGTGGTCGCCGCCCCCGGCCGCGCCGGCTACCTGCTGCGCGAGAAGCTGGACGACGCCTTCGCGCGGGACGCCAATGTCCTGCCGTCGCACAAGTTCATCTACTCGGTGAAGGAGCAGCGCTACGCGCGCGGCGTCCGCGTCGACAACGTCGCCAACCGCTACGAGCTGAACCTGACCGCCTATTGGCGACTGGTCGACGCCAAGACCGGCAAGGACGTGAAGTCGGGCGTCACCAGCGCCGCGGTGACCTACGACTCGGCCGACCAGCCCTATTCCTCGATCGCCGCCCAGCAGGACAGCCAGGAACGCGCCGCCACCGAACTGGCCCGGCGGATCCAGCTGGAACTGGCGACCTGGATCGCGGGCAAGTCCCAGACCTAGGGTTCTCTTTGTTTTCGCGCGTCCTCTTCACGCGAACCGGTATCCACTTCGCTCGAGTACGCTGGCCATGATCCTGTCCAAGCGACCGGACATCGAACGCTTCCTGCGGGACCCCGCCGCCGATATCCGCGCCGTGGTCATCTACGGCCGCGATCGCGGCGTGGTGCGCGACCGCGCCGATCAGCTGGCCAACAAGCTGTTCGCGAACCCCGACGATCCGTTCGACACCGCCCAGCTGACCGAGAGCGACCTGGACAGCCAGGCCGGCAAGCTCGAGGACGAGCTGTCGGCGCTCTCCATGATGGGCGGCCGCCGCCTGGTGCGCCTGCGCCTGACCGGCGAGAAGGGCGGCCCCGACAAGCAGGCCGCCGAGGCCCTGACGCGCCATGTCGAGGGCCAGCTGAACCCCGACGCCTTCTTCCTGATCGAGGCCGGCGCCCTGGGCCGCGACTCCACCCTGCGCAAGGTCGCCGAGAAGGCCGCCGGCGCGGCGGTGATCCCCTGCTACGAGGACGAGGCCGGAGACCTGGCCCGCATCGCGCGCGAAACCCTCGCCAAGGACAAGGTCAGCCTCAACAGCGAAGCCCTGGACCTGTTCGTCTCGCGACTGCCCAAGGAACGCGGCGTGGCCCGCGCCGAGGTCGAGCGCCTGGCCCTCTATCTCGGCCCGGGCAGCGGCGTGGTCGCCACCCCGGCCGACCTGACCGACTTCCTGGGTGTCGAGCCCGAGGCCTCGTTGTTCGACGCGGCCTCCGACGCGTTCGGCGGTCGCGTGGGCCCCGCCCAGGCGGGCCTGCGCCGCGCCGCCGCCGAGGGCGAAGGCGGACCCGCCGCCGTGCGGGCCATGGGCTTCCACCTGGGCAAGCTGCGCCGCACCCTGACCCTGCACAAGAACGGCGTCGACCTGGCGGCCGCGGCCAAGGCCTCGGGTATCTTCTGGAAGCAGGAGCGCGAGTTCCTGCGCCAGGCCCGGGCCTGGACCCTGGATCAGCTGCTGATGGTGCAGGCCGAGGTGCTGGCGGCCGACAAGGCCTGCAAGACCTCCGGCTCGCCCGATCAACTGATCTCCGAACGCCTGGCCCTGCAGATCGCCGGCAAGGCGCGGCGGCTGGGTCTCTAGCGCCGCCGCTTCGGCCGAAGGCGGAGAGTCGGCCGATTCGTCAAACGGCCGGCGACTTCATCCACAGGATTCTTCCGGATACGGGTCCGAAACGCCCCGATCGAATTTTCGGCTGATCTCGCGATTTACGCCGGTTTTTCAGGGCCTTATTCGAAAACCCGCACCTTCTCGGCCTCGATTCTGGAGAACAGCTCGACCAGGGACACGGGCGAGCCTTCTTCTGTGCGCCACAGAAGACCCTCCGCGAGGCCTCTAGTGGCCCCGCGTCAGGCGGTTGCAAAGATCGTCCAGCTGCTCGAGCGTCGCGTAGCGGATGGTCAGGGCGCCGGTTCCGCCGCGATGGTCGATCTCGACGTCGAGACCCAGCACCGACGACAAGTCGGCTTCCAGGGCCTGGGTGTCGGTATCCTTGGTCTTGGGCGGACGACCGCCGCTGGACTTGGCGCGGGCCTCGCCGTCGGCGGTCGGGGCGCGGCGGGCCAAGGCCTCGGCGTCACGGACCGACAGGCCCTTGTCGATGACCTCGCGGGCCAGGGCGGCCGGGTCGGGCACATTGGCGATGGCGCGGGCGTGGCCGGCGGTCATCTCGCCCGAGGTGACGTAGTGCTGGACCGAGTCCGGCAGCGACAGCAGGCGCAGGGTGTTGGCCACGTGGCTGCGGCTCTTGCCCACGGTCTGGGCGATGATCTCCTGGGTCTGGCCGAACTTGTCGATCAGCACCTTGTAGCTCAGCGCTTCTTCGATGGCGTTCAGGTCGGCGCGCTGGACGTTCTCGATGATGCCGATCTCGAGCACGGCCAGGTCGTCCAGCTCGCGGACCATGATCGGGATGGTCTTCAGGCCGGCCCGTTGGGCCGCGCGCCAGCGACGCTCGCCGGCGACGATCTGGTACTCGCCGGCGGCGCCCGGCGCCGGACGCACCAGGATCGGCTGCAGGACGCCCTTCTCGCGGATGGAGTCCGAAAGTTCTACCAGGTCTTCCTCGCGGAAGGTCCGGCGCGGCTGATCGGGGTTGCGTCGTACCAGTTCGATCGGCGCCTCGCGCGAACCGGGGCTGGTATCACCAGGCGCCTGGGCCGGAGCGGAATCGACCTCGCCCAGCAAGGCGGACAGGCCCCGACCCAAACCACGACGACCTTCGGACATCCCCGGTTCTCCCACCACGACCGACTCCCTCACGCGCTCTTCACTCAATTTCGACAATGACTTGGATGGTTATCCTCAGACGGCCTCGCGGCCGGCTCAGGCCGCCTGGGCCTGACGGCTGCGTTCGCGGCTGATCACCTCGCGCGCCAGCCGCAGGTAGGCCTGGCTGCCGGCGCATTTGAGGTCGTACAGCAGGACGGGCTTACCGAACGACGGCGCCTCGGACACCCGGACGTTCCGCGGTATGACCGCGTCATACACCTTGTCGCCGAAGTGATCCCGCACGTCGCGCGCCACCTGGTCCGACAGGCTGTTGCGGCGATCGTACATGGTCAGCACCACGCCCTGGATCTCCAGCTTGGGATTGAGGCTGCCGCGCACTCGCTCGATGGTCCGCATCAGCTGGGTCAGGCCCTCGAGGGCGAAGAACTCGCACTGCAGGGGCACGAACACCGCGTCGGCGGCGGTCATGGCGTTGACGGTCAGCACGTTCAGCGACGGCGGGCAGTCGATCAGCACATAGGTGTAGGGGCCGTTGGCGCGCAGGGGCTCCAGGGCGTCGCGCAGCCGGTACGAGCGGCGCGCCTGCTGGCCCAGCTCGATCTCGACGCCCGACAGGTCGGCGTCGGCGGGGATCACGTCCAGGCCCGGCAGCTCGGTCTTCACCGCGGCGTCGACCACCGGGGCCTCGCCCATCAGGACGTCGTAAAGGGTGGTGCGGCGCTGCAGGCGGGTGATGCCCAGGCCCGTCGAGCAGTTGCCTTGCGGGTCGGCGTCGATCAGCAGCACGCGTTCGCCGCAGGCCGCCAGGGCGGTGCCCAGGTTGATGGCGGTCGTGGTCTTGCCGACCCCGCCCTTCTGATTGGCGATGGCGAGGACGCGCAGCGGTTGGTCAGACTTTACGGACACTCTTAAGCCCCTTCACTTGCACGATCTGGCCTCGCGGGTCGCTCAGGGACGGCCGCAGGGTCGACTCGAATTTCCAATATGTAGAGGCCTCGGCCAGCTCCGAAGCGACATCTTGTCCCTTCAGGAACCAGGCGACCGCGCCACGCTTGAAGTAGGGCTGGGCGTACCCCAGCAGTCTGACCATCGGCGCGCAGGCCCGCGCGGTCACGACATCGACCTTCAAGTCCAGCTCTTCGGCGCGGGCGTTGTGGATTTCGACGGGCAGCTTCAGCGCGTCGGCCACGACGCGCAAGAAGCGGCAGCGCTTGGCCATGCTCTCGACAAGGTGAACCTTGGCCCCGGGCGTGTCCTTCAGCAGGATCGCCAGCACCACGCCCGGCAGGCCGGCCCCGGCGCCCAGGTCGGCCCAGACCTTGGCCTCTGGCGCGAGGGTCAGCAGCTGGGCGCTGTCCCAGGCGTGACGGTTCCAGTAGGTGGCGATCGTCGCCGGGCCCACCAGGTTCATCACTTCGTTCCACTCGGCCAGCAGGGCCTGGAACCGCGTCAGGTCAGCCAGTTGCGCATCGGTGCAGCCGGTCAGCCGCTGGAAGGCGGCGGCGTCGACCGGGTCGAGCTCCTCGATGACCAACGGCGCGGACGCAGCGGACATCAAGCGGCCTTCGAGCGGCGGACGTGGGCCAGCAGGGCCGTCAGGGCGCCAGGCGTGACGCCCTCGATCCGCGCCGCCTGGCCCAGGGTCAGGGGCTTCACCCGCGCCAGCTTCTCGCGCACCTCGTTCGACAGGCTGCCGACGAGGCCGTAGTCCAGATCGGCCGGCAGCCGCAGGTCCTCTTCCTTGCGGAAGGCCTCGGCGTCGTTGCGCTGGCGGTCGAGATAGCCGGCATAGGCCGCTTCGATCTCGATCTGCTCGCGGGCCATCGAGCTCCACGTGGAAATCTCCGGCCATACCGAGGTCAGCCCGTCCAGGGTCACGTCGGGCAGGGCCAGCATGGCCAGGACGTCGCGTCGCTGGCCGTCGTGATTGACCTTGAAGCCGGCGCGATTGGCCTCGGCCGGGGTCAGGGTGACCGAGCGGGCGAAGGCGCGGACGGCCCCCAGTTCAGCCTTCTTGGCGGCCCAGGCCTCGGCGCGGACGTCGCCCACCACGCCCAGGGCCAGGCCCTTGTCGGTCAGGCGCTGGTCGGCGTTGTCGGCCCGCAGGATCAGGCGGAACTCGGCGCGGCTGGTGAACATCCGATAAGGCTCGGTGACGCCCCGGGTGACCAGGTCGTCGATCATCACGCCGATATAGGCCTCGTCGCGCGCGAAGACGGCGGGGTCCCTGCCCTGCGCCGCCAGCGCCGCGTTCAGCCCGGCCATCAGGCCCTGGGCCCCGGCTTCCTCGTAGCCCGTCGTGCCGTTGATCTGGCCCGCCAGGTAGAGCCCGGGCAGACGCTTGGTCTCCAGGGTCGGGTAGAGCTCGCGCGGATCGACATAGTCATACTCGATCGCATAGCCGTACCGGATGACCTCGACGTTCTCGAGGCCCGGCATGGTGCGCAGGAACAGCAGCTGGGTCTCGGCCGAGACCGAGGTCGAGATCCCGTTCGGATAGACCGTGTCGTCGTCCAGGCCTTCCGGCTCCAGGAACACCTGGTGGCTGGTCTTGTCGGCGAAGCGGACGACCTTGTCCTCGATCGACGGGCAATAGCGCGGGCCGATGCCGGTGGCGCGGCCCCCATAGACCGCCGACTCGCCCAGGCGTTCGGCGATGATCTTGTGGGTTTCCGCCGTGGTGTAGGTGATGCCGCACTGGATCTGCGGCACGTCCACGTGAGACGTCAGGAAAGAGAACGGCTCGGGTTGCTCGTCGGCGGCCTGCATCTCCAGGCGGTCCCAGGCGATGGTCTTGCCGTCGAGGCGCGCGGGCGTTCCGGTCTTCAGCCGGCCCATGTCGAAGCCCAGAGCGTACAGCCGGTCCGACAAGCCGATGGACGGGGCGTCGCCCACCCGGCCGGCCGGGATGCGGGTCTCGCCCTGGTGGATCACGCCCTTCAGGAAGGTGCCGGTGGTCAGCACCACGCGCGGGGCGCGGTAGACGCCGCCCTCCCCGTCCACGACGCCGGCGACCACGCCGTCCTCGACGATCAGGTCCTCAGCGGCCGCGGCGATCACGTCCAGGTTCGGATAGGCGAACAGTTCGGCCTGCATGGCCTCGCGGTAGAGCCGGCGGTCGATCTGCGAGCGCGGGCCGCGCACGGCGGGACCCTTGGAGCGGTTCAGCAGGCGATACTGGATGCCGGCCTTGTCGCCGATCCGGCCCATCAGGCCGTCCAGGGCGTCGATCTCGCGGACCAGGTGACCCTTGCCCAGGCCGCCGATGGCCGGGTTGCACGACATCTCGCCCACGGTCTCGCGCTTGTGGGTCAGCAGCAAGGTGCGCGCACCGGCGCGCGCGGAGGCGGCCGCCGCCTCGCAGCCGGCGTGACCGCCGCCGATGACAATGACATCCCAGGTGTTGGACAAGCTTGCGCGCCTCAATGCGAACGCCCCCATCCCGAGATTGGTGTCTCGGCGGGGGCGCGATTAGCCTTATACGCGAGAGTCCCCTCAGCGGCGAGTCGATCGCGGGTGTTTCACGTGAAACACGCCGGAGACATCTGTGATCAGCCTGTGGATAGTTCAAGGCGATGTTTCACGTGAAACATCACTTCCCGATGCAGAAGCTTGAAAACACTCGGTCGAGCACATCCTCGGGATCGATGCGGCCGGTGATACGCGACAAGGCCCTGGCGGCGAGTCGAACATCCTCCGCCGCCAGCTCCACCTCCAGCCCGACGTCGGAAAGCGCGCGCTGCAGATAGCCGCGCGCCTCGGTCAGGCTTTCCGCATGGCGGATGCGGGTGGCGGCGGGGAACTCGGCCCCGGATAGGGCGTCGACCACGTGGTCGGTCAGGGCCGCCCTCGCCGCTTCCGCGCCGCCGGGCTTGCGGGCCGCCAGTTCGATCACCCTCAGGCCCTGAACGGCCAAAGCCTCGCGCAGCTCCTCCAGGCGATAGGCGTCGACCAGGTCGATCTTGTTGATCACCGCCCAGTCGCCGGACTGCAACAGCGCCAGATCGTTGTCCTGTTTCACGTGGAACATCGCCGCGTCGATCACCCACAGCCGCAGGTCGGCCCCAGCCGCCCAGGCCCTCGCCCGGCGAACGCCTTCGGCCTCGATGGCGTCCTCGGTCTCGCGCAGGCCGGCCGTATCAGCCAGCAGGGTCTTGTAGCCGCCCAGGGTCAGCGGGACTTCGATGATGTCGCGGGTGGTGCCGGGCGTGGAGGTGACGATGGCCGCGTCCCGCTCCGCCAGGGCGTTCAGCAGGGTGCTCTTGCCGGCGTTCGGCGCGCCGACCAACGCGATGCGGAAACCGTCGCGCACCCGTCGTCCCCGTGAAGCATCGGCCAGGGCCTCGGCGATCTCGGCCTCCAGCGCCTCCAGCCCGGGGCGGGCGCGCGCCGCCACGTCCTCGGGCAGCTCCTCGTCCGGGAAGTCGACCGCCGCCTCCAGCATGGCCAGGGCCTGGACCAGGAGACCGCGCCAGGCGTCGTAGCGCTGGCTCAACGCGCCGCCCAGCTGGCCCAAGGCCTGGCGACGCTGCGCCTCGGTTTCGGCGTCGATCAGGTCGGCCACGCCCTCGGCCTGGGTCAGGTCCAGCTTGCCGTTCTCGAAGGCGCGGCGCGTGAACTCGCCAGGCTCGGCCAGGCGCAGCCCTTCGGCGGACAGGGCGTCGAGCAGGGCCTCGACCACGGCCCTACCGCCGTGCACGTGAAACTCCGCCGCGTCCTCGCCGGTATAGCTGGCCGGCCCCTCGAACCAGAGCACCAGGGCGTCGTCCAGGGCTACGCCTCGATGGGTCAGCTGACGCAGCACCGCTCGGCGCGGCTTGGGCAGGGTCCCCGCCAGGGCACGAACGGCGTCAGCGGCGCGCGGTCCAGAGATCCGGACCACCGCGACCGCCGCCCTGCCCGCGCCCGTGGCCGGCGCGTAGATCGTGTCGTTCATTCCGACTTGCCGCCCATGCCCGTCATCGCCGCCCCGGCCGCCGCGGTCATCAGCTTGCGGAACTGGTCCTGGGCTCCGGTCCCGAAAGCCATCCAGTTCTTCATCAGCTCCTCGGGCGCCAGCATGGCCATGTTGCTGGTCATGCGGTCCTGCATCTCCTTGACCAGGTGCTCGTTCAGGGCGCTCACATCGGGCAGGCCCAGGAAGGCGCGGGCCTCCACCGGCGTGCAGTCAATCTCAATGGTCATCTTCATGATCTGGGGTTCCCTGCCGTCGAAGCACGATGTTGTTATGCCGCGACCGCATCGGCGCACGTTAGAGCGCTTCGGTCGAAAGTCCCATCGACGCCGCGCGATCCCCCAGAGACGCCACGATACGGAGAGCCCCAATGAGCGAGACCCTCACGATCACCACGCCCGACGGCGACTTCTCCGCCTATGTGGCCCGTCCCCAAGCGGCCGCCGAGGCTCCGGCCGTCGTCGTCATCCAGGAGATCTTCGGCGTCAACCAGGTGATGCGCGACATCTGCGACGGCCTGGCGGGCCAGGGTTTCGTCGCCGTCTGCCCCGACCTGTTCTGGCGGATCGAGCCGGGCATCGACATCACCGACCAGAGCGAGGCCGAGTGGAAGCGGGCCTTCGAACTCTATAACGCGTTCGACGTGGACAACGGCGTGGCCGACATCGCCGCCACCGTGGCCGCCGTCCGCGATTTGCCAGGCGTCACCGGCAAGGTCGGCGCCGTGGGCTTCTGCCTGGGCGGCCTGCTGGCCTTCCTCACCGCCACCCGCACCGACGTCGACGCCGCTGTCGCCTATTACGGGGTCGGGATCGAGAAGTACGTGGCCGAGGCCGAGAAGCTGGCCAAGCCCCTGCTGATCCACATCGCCGAGGAGGACCAGTTCGTGCCGAAGGAAGCCCAGAAGGTGATCCTGGCCGCGCTGAAGGACCACCCGCAGATCCAAATCCATACCTATCCCGGCCGCGACCACGCCTTCGCCCGGGTCGGTGGCGCGCACTACGACGCGGCCGACGCGGCCAAGGCGGGCGGACGCAGTCTGACCTTCTTCCAGTCCAACCTGGGCTGACCGTCATGCTGGCCATACAAGCCGTCCGCACCGGCGGCCCCGAGGTGCTCGAGGCCGTCGACTTGCCGGTTCCCTCGCCCGGCCCGGGCCAGGTCCTGGTCCGTCACCAGGCGGTGGGCCTGAACTTCATCGACACCTATCACCGCTCCGGCCTCTATCCGATGAAGATGCCGGCGGTGCTGGGACTGGAGGCCGCCGGGGTCGTCGAGGCCCTGGGCGAAGGCGTCACCCGGTTCAAGGCCGGCGATCGCGTCGCCTACAACGGCACGCTCGGCGCCTATGCCGAGGCGGCGGTCGTCCCGGCCGACCGGGCCGTGAAGGTCCCCGACGGGGTCAGCCTGGAGACCGCTGCAGCTGTCTTGCTCAAGGGCATGACCGCCGAGTTCCTGATCCGGCGCTGCCACAAGGTCGAGCCTGGCACGAGCGTCCTGATCCACGCGGCCGCCGGCGGGGTGGGCTCGATCCTGGTGCAATGGGCCAAGGCCCTGGGCGCGACCGTGATCGCCACGGTCGGTTCTCAGGCCAAGGCCGCCCTCGCCCGCGACCATGGCGCCGACCACGTGATCCTCTACGGCGAGGAGGATGTCGCCGCGCGGGTGGCCGAGATCACCGGCGGCCAGGGCGTGGCCGTGGTCTATGACGGCGTCGGCAAGGACACCTTCGAGGCCAGCCTCAAGAGCCTGGGCCGGCGGGGCATGCTGGCCACCTTCGGCAACGCCTCGGGCCCCGCCCCCGCGATCGCGCCGCTGGAGCTGGGGACCAAGTCGCTGTTCCTGACGCGGCCGCGCCTGTTCGACTACATCGCCACGACGGCCGAACTGGACGAGAGCGCCCAAGCGCTGTTCGCGGTGCTGGCGTCCGGCGCGGTGAAGATCGAGATCGGCCAGACCTTCCCGCTGGCGCAGGCCCGGGCGGCGCACGAGGCGCTGGAAGGCCGGCGGACCACCGGGGCGACGGTGCTGGTCCCGTAGGCCGCCCGCTGACGGGGACATGCCCTCGCGGCGTGTCCCCAGGTTTCGCGCCGAGCCAAGCGGCTGGGGACACGCGCGAGCGCATGTCCCCGTCGCTGCGGCGATCAAGCCCCTGATATCGCTGCGCTAAATCTTTATTCCCCGCAGGGTTTCCCGGCGGCCGCATAATGGCTTCACCTCGACGCGGGAAAGGGCGCATGGCCAGCGACCGATGCGGCGGCGAGGGGCGATCGAGCGGGAAGCTCTGTCGGCGGGCCTTCGAGGTCCACCTCATGTCTCTGGTGCCGGTCGGGCGTGGTCCACAGATACGACGTGACGTGAGGGTCGAAAGAGCAGCAGGCGAGCGGTGAGACGCTCGCGGTCCGGGACTGGGGTTCGTTGATCCAGCCCGCCCGTCGGAGGCTTCAAGGCGGCGAGGTCCGAACAGGGCTCGGCGCCGCCGCGCTTCCGGACAACGACCGCGCGGAGCGATCGGGCTTCGTCGAAACGGTATTCTTTTTCAAACTCCGGACGGTGTCCGGCGCTCCGCGTCCCTTTCCATCCACTCAGCGGCTGGCCGCGTGAGATCGCGAAGCCATGCCCCCAAGATCCTCCCCCTGTGGGGGAGGTGGCCGAAGGCCGGAGGGGGGAGTGATCGGCCGATGGCCACACCCCGGATCGACGATCCTAAAACTCCCCCCACCGATCGCTGCGCGATCACCTCCCCCACACGGGGAGGGAGGCGGTCCGTAGGGGGCAAGTGTTCGCCGCACTGATCCGAGCGGTAAACAAAAAAGGCGGCCGGTTCGCACCGGCCGCCCCTCGTGTTTCACGTGAAACACCAAGCTTAAGTGTTCATGCTCTGGAAGAAATCGCCGTTCGTCTTCGACTGGCGCATCTTCTCCAGCAGGAACTCGATGGCGTCCGAGGCGCCCATCGGGTTGAGGATCCGGCGCAGGACGTAGGTCTTCTGCAGCTGGTCGCGCGGGGTGATGAGCTCTTCCTTGCGGGTGCCCGACTTGAGCACGTCGATGGCCGGGAAGATGCGCTTGTCGGCGACCTTGCGGTCCAGGACGATTTCCGAGTTACCGGTGCCCTTGAACTCTTCGAAGATGACTTCGTCCATGCGGCTGCCGGTGTCGATCAGGGCGGTGGCGATGATCGACAGCGAACCGCCCTCCTCCACGTTGCGCGCCGCGCCGAAGAAGCGCTTGGGACGCTGCAGGGCGTTGGCGTCGACGCCGCCGGTCAGCACCTTGCCCGACGACGGGACGGTGGTGTTGTAGGCGCGGCCCAGACGAGTGACCGAGTCCAGCAGGATGACGACGTCGCGCTTGTGCTCGACCAGGCGCTTGGCCTTCTCGATGACCATCTCGGCCACCTGCACGTGGCGGGTCGCCGGCTCGTCGAAGGTCGAGGCGATGACCTCGCCCTTCACCGTGCGCTGCATGTCGGTGACTTCTTCCGGGCGCTCGTCGATCAGCAGGACGATCAGGTAGCACTCGGGGTGGTTGGTCTCGATCGACTTGGCGATGTTCTGCAGCATCACCGTCTTGCCGACGCGCGGCGGGGCGACGATCAGGCAGCGCTGGCCCTTGCCCAGCGGGGCGACGATGTCGATGACCCGGCCCGAGCGATCCTTGATGGTCGGATCGGGCAGTTCCATGTTCAGCCGCTCTTCGGGATACAGCGGCGTCAGGTTGTCGAAGTGCACCTTGTGGCGCACGTTCTCGGGGCTCTCGAAATTGATCTTCGAGACACTGGTCAGGGCGAAGTAGCGCTCGCCCTCGCGCGGCGAGCGGATGGCGCCTTCGACGCTGTCGCCGGTGCGCAGGCCGAACTTGCGGATCTGCGAGGGCGACACGTAGATATCGTCCGGACCCGGAAGGTAGTTGGCTTCCGGCGAGCGCAGGAAGCCGAAGCCGTCCTGCACCACTTCCATGGTGCCCGAGCCGAAGATCTCCACGCCTTCCTCGGCGAGGGTCTTCAGGATCGCGAACATCATATCCTGCTTGCGCATGGAGTTGGCGTTCTCGACCTCGAAGGTCTCGGCGAAGGCCAGCAGGTCGGCGGGCGACTTTTCCTTCAGCTCCTGCAGCGACATGCGCGTCAGGCCCATGGCGGCCACCGCGGCGCTGATCTCGGAGTCTTCGTCGCCGTTGTCGTCGCCGTTGCCGGCGGTGTCGGCGGCCGGCTCGACCGTCGTGTCGACGACGGGTTCGAGCTCGGGCGTGTCTTGGGTATCGGTCTGGTCGGTCATGATGACACTCAACGTCGCTCGGCCCGCGAGGGTGCGAGCCGGGCCTTGGTTCTAAAACGGACTCGTCGCGGCGAAGCGGCGAGCGGGTCGCGCCATGACGACGGCGCGTATCGATCGGGGGACAGACCTTCGGAGCCGGGCTCCGGGGGCGCGTCAGGACGAGCGCCGGTCCGTAAGAGGCGGGAACGGGCCGCGGGCGACCCGTCTGCCTGGATGGGAACCACAAGCGGCCTCGCCGGTCAAGCGAAGCCGCCCGGTCCGGCGGCCGGGCTAGTGGCCCAGGAACTTGGTCGTCACCGACAGCACGATGACGATCGCCGCCAGGAACGGCAGCTCGTTGGTCATCCGCCAGAACTTCTCCGAGCGGGTGTTGGTCCCGGCGGCGAACTGGCGACGGGCCTTCGAGACGAAGCCGTGCCAAGCGAACAGGAAGATCAGGGCGGCGATCTTGGTCAGGGCCCAGGGCTTCAGATAGAAGTCCGGACCCAACCGCTGGGTGTCGATCATGGCCAGCAGCAGGCCCATCAGCAGGGCCAGGATCATCGCCGGATTGATGATGATCCGCAGGGTGCGCAGCTCGGCCAGCTTGAAGACCGCATCCATCTCCGAGCCGGGCTCGGTCTTCATGTGATAGACGAACAGGCGCGGCAGGATCAGCATGCCGGCGATCCAGGCCATCACGAAGATGATGTGCAGGCCGCGGATCAGGTCGAAGTGACCGGCCAGGAAATCCATCACGCCGAAGCTCCCTGCTTGTTCGGACATTGGGTGCGGTCGCGGCCACAGCGCCAGGCGCAGGCGGTGACGAGACGGTCGGGCGATCCGATCGCGCCCTGGATAGCGCGGCCCAGACCGCGGATGAACCCGGGCGCGACGCCCAGGGCCGGCACACGGACATAGACGGGGCAGCCGTTCTCGAACGCCACCTGGCGATATTCGTGGTCCAGCTCGACCAGGGTCTCGATGTGCTCGGAGACGAAGGCGATCGGGGTGACCACCAGGGCTAGGCCCTGCTGGCTGGCGGCGCGGATCTCGTCCTCGGTCGACGGGCCGATCCACTTCATCGGTCCGACGCGGCTCTGATAGGTGACCCGCCAGTCCCAGCCCTCGCCCAGCCTGGCGGCCACCGCCGCGGCCGTGGCCTCGACTTGGCTCTGATAGGGGTCGCCGGCCAGGATCACCTTCTCCGGCAGGCCGTGGGCGGAAAACAGCAGGCGCGCCGGACCGGGACGTCCGGCTTTGTCGTAGGCAGCCCTGATCAGGTCGGCATGCGCCTGAACAAGAGCCTCGTCCGTCGGATAGCAGCAGACCGTCGACACCCGGCCCGGGCCCTTGCGGTACGCGCGCTTCCACGCCTTCAGCGACGAGCCGGTCGTGGTCGTCGAATACTGCGGATAGAGCGGCAGCAGCACCACCTCGTCCGGCGCGAAGGCCTTCACGGCCCTGGCGGTCGCCTTGGTCAGCGGGTTCCAGTAGCGCATGGCGATGAAGCAGCGGGTCTCGGCGTCCGGGAAGCGCGCGGCCAGGTCGGCCTCCAGCGCCCTCGCCTGCTTCTCCGTCTCGGGCAGAAGGGGCGAACCGCCGCCCATCAGGGCGTAATTCTCCTTGGCGAGCTTCGTGCGGGTCGCGGCGATCATGGCCGCGATCGGATAGCGAAGCGGGGCCGGCAGGCCGATGATCGCCGGATCCCGGAACAGGTTGAACAGGAACGGCCGCACCGCGTCCGGCCCGTCGGGTCCGCCCAGGTTGAACAGGACGACGGCGATCCTACGCCCCTGCCCCTTCACGCTCGTCACTTGCCGGTCACCCGGGCCAGTACCGCCTCGACATGGGCGATCGGCGTGTCGGGCAGGATGCCGTGACCCAGGTTGAAGATGTAGGGACCCTGCCCCCACTGTTCCAGCAGTTGGTCGACCCGCTCGATCAGCGCGTCGCCGCCGGCCCGCAGCAGCAGCGGATCGAGCGCCCCCTGGATGGCCTTGGTCTTCTGGATCGACTGGCCCAGGGCCGCGGAGGCCTGGGTGTCCAGCGCCACGCCCTGGACGGGCGCGACCTTGGCGTAGGTCTCGACCAGGGTCCCGGCCCCGCGCGGGAAGCCGATCACCGGCGTGGTCACGCCCCGGGCTCGCAGGCCTTCGATGATGGCGGTGTGCGGCTTGGTCACTAGACGCTCGAACAGCGGCTCGGACAGGCCCTCGGCCCAGCTCTCGAACAGCTTCAGCACCTGGGCGCCCGACGCCGCCTGCATGGCCAGGTAGTCGATGGTCGCGTCGACCAGCACCTGGATCAGGGCGTCCAGCTTGTCGGCCTGCTGGTAGGCGAAGGTCCGGGCGCCGGAACGGTCGCTGGATCCGCCCTCGATCATGTAGGTCGCCACGGTCCAGGGCGCGCCGGCGAAACCGATCAGGGTCCGCTCAGGGTCCATCGCCGAGCGCACGCGGCTCAGGGTCTCGCCGACCGCGCCCAGCGCCTGGCCGGCCTGGCCCGTCAGGTCGCGCATCGACTCGATCGACGGCAGTTCGCCCAGCTTCGGCCCCTCGCCCGCCTCGAACCAAACCTTCTGGCCCAGGGCCTGGGGGATCAGCAGGATGTCGGCGAAGACGATGGCCGCATCGAAGGGGAACCGACGCAGGGGCTGCAGGGTGACCTCCGCGGCCTTCTCCGGATTCAGGCAGAAATCGATGAAGGTCGGCTCGGTGGCGCGAACGGCCCGGTACTCCGGCAGATAGCGTCCCGCCTGCCGCATGAACCACACGGGCGGACGTTCGGCGATCGTGCCATCCAGGACGGAAAGGAGCTTGGGCTTTTCGAGCGAGGTCATACTGGCCTTAAATCCCGTCAGGCCCGTGGGCTCAAGCCCGTATCTCCCCGGAGGCCTTCTTCCCTTCTTCCTTCTCTCTTTAAGAAGATTTTAAGGAAGATTGTAGGAGATGGTGGGCAAGTGCCAAACGGGGAAAACCCGCGTGCGGCGCACCATGCCCCCTGCCCATCCGAAATCCATCCCAACGTGACCCACATGTGGGCTCGCGCCTGTGAACTATGGGGATAGTCCGCTAGGCCTTCGTAATTCCTAATGAAACGTTAAGATGGTGAACGGCGCCGTAACCATGAGCGTTCGCTCATCCCCGCTCTGGGGGAATCGAAAACGCACCGGCTGTGGAGGTGATCCGAGACTGGGGATTGTCCGGCATCAATGTGACCGTTTAACACAGGGTCAGTTCGACGCGCCGTGACCGTCCCATATTCACCCCCGCTCATCCCCAAGGGCCAAGCCAGTGGTTAAGCAACCCTTAACAGATGATCCACAGGAAGCGGGCGCCCCTGAGGGTGAAAGAGCCGCGCCGAGGTTCGCGACCTACTTCCATATCCACCTGGTGTCGGACTCCACGGGCGAGACCCTGAACGCCATGGCCAGGGCGGTCTGCGCGCGTTTCACCGACATCCTGCCGATTGAACACATCTACGCCCTGGTGCGTTCCACGCGCCAACTCGACCGGGCGCTGGAGGAGATCGCCGGGGCGCCGGGCGTGGTCATGCACACGATCATCGATCCGGGGCTGCGGGCGGCGCTGGAGGAAGGCTGCCGACGGCTGGAGATGCCGTGCATCGCCGCGCTCGACCCGGTGGTCAGCGCCATGTCGCGCTATCTGGGCGCGCGGATCTCGACCCGGGTCGGCGCCCAGCACGCGCTGAACAACGACTATTTCGACCGGATCGAGGCCCTGGACTACGCCATCGCCCACGACGACGGCCAGGGCGGCCAGGACCTGACCCAGGCCGACGTGATTCTGGTGGGCGTGTCGCGCACCTCCAAGACGCCGACCTGCATCTATCTGGCTCACCGGGGCGTGCGCGCCGCCAACGTGCCGCTGGTGCCGGGCCGCCCGCCCCCCGACGAGCTGTTCACGCTGAAGAACACCCTGATCGTCGGCCTGATGACGACGCCCGAGCGGCTGATCCAGATCCGCCGCAACCGCCTGTTGTCGCTGAAGGAGAACCGCGAGAGCGACTATATCGACACCGACGCCGTGCGGCAGGAGATCATCGCCGCCCGCCGGCTGTTCGAGCGCCAGGGCTGGCCGATCATCGACGTGACCCGCAGATCGGTCGAGGAGACCGCGGCGGCGATCATTAACCTGCTGTCGGGCGGCCGCGGCCAGGTCGAGGTCCTGGGATGACGTCATCGTCCCGCACCCCCTCCTCTCTTTTGGGCGTCACCCTGGCGTCCACCAGCTCGGCTCGCCAGGCGATCCTGCGCAACGCCGGCGTCGCCTTCGAGGCTGTCAGGTCCGGCGTCGACGAGGACGCGGCCAAGGCCGGGCTGCTGGCCGAGGGGGCTTCGCCCCGCGAAGTGGCCGACGCCCTGGCCGAGCTGAAGGCGTTCAAGGTCTCGACCAAGCGCCCTGGCCTGGTGATCGGCACGGACCAGACGCTGGACCTGGACGGCGTGCTGTTCGACAAGGTCGACACCGTCGAGGCCGCCCGCGACCAGCTGGTCCGCCTGCGCGGCAAGATCCACAAGCTGCACTCGGCCGTGGTCGTGGCCCGCGACGGGCGGCCGATCTGGCGCGTGGTCGAGACCGCCAGGCTGTCGGTACGGCCCTTCAGCGACACCTGGCTGGACGGCTATCTGGCCCGCAACGCCCCGGACGTCCTGTCGTCGGTCGGCTGCTACTTCCTCGAGGGCGAGGGGGTGCAGCTGTTCGACCGCATCGACGGCGACTATTTCACCATCCTGGGCCTGCCGATCACCGGCCTGCTCGATTTCCTTCGCCTGCATGGAGCCCTTGAAGCATGAGCGTGACGGGTTCGGCCATCGTCGCCGGGGTCTGCGGCCAGCCGATCCGCCACTCGATGAGCCCGGTGATCCACACCGCCTGGATCGCCGCGGCCGGGTTGAACGCCGCGTACGTCCCGTTCGGACCGGGCGAGGACAATTTCGAGACCTTCGCCGAGGGCCTGCGCGGCGGGGCGATCCGGGGGCTGAACGTCACCATCCCGTTCAAGGAGCAGGCCCTGGCCTGCGCCGACCGCTGCAGCGACCTGGCCAAGCTGGCCGGGGCGGCCAACCTGCTGATCTTCGAGGCCGACGGCACGATCACCGCCGACAACACCGACGGTCCGGGCCTGATCGGCGCCATCGCCGTCCAGGCGCCGGGCTTCGACCTCGCCATTTCGCCGGTGGTGATCCTGGGCGCCGGCGGTGCCGCCCGGGGCGCGGCCGCCGCCCTGGCCCTGGCCGGCGCGCCCCGGGTCAGCATCGTCAACCGCACCTTCGCCCGCGCCGAGGCCATCGCCACCTCGATCGGCGGCGTGGTCGAGGCCGCGTCGGAGGACGAGCTGGACGCCCTGCTCGCCCAGGCCGGCCTGGTGATCAACGCCACCTCCCTAGGCCTGGGCGGCGGCGCCGGCCCGGCGGCGAAGCTGGAGCTGACGCCGAGGAACGCCGTGGTGGTCGACATGGTCTACAAGCCCCTCCGCACCGAGTTCCTGCAGCGCGCCGAGGCGGCCGGACGCCGCACGGTGGACGGGCTGGAGATGCTGCTGCGCCAAGCGGTCCCCAGCTTCGAGGCCTTCTTCGGCGCCCCGCCGCCCGCCCAGGTCGACGTTCGCGCCCTGGCCCTGGCCCAGCTCGGCGAGGCCGCGAAATGATCGTCCTGGGCCTGAGCGGCTCGATCGGCATGGGCAAGTCGACGACGTCCCAGATGTTCGTCGAGGCCGGCGTGCCGGTCTACGACTCCGACGCGGCGGTCCATGCGCTCTACGCCACCGGCGGCGCGGCCGTCGCGCCGGTCGAGGCGGCCTTTCCGGGCGTCGTGGTCGACGGGGCCATCGACCGCGCCAGGCTCAGCGCCGCGGTGATGGGGAACTCCGAGGCCCTGGCGGTGCTGGAATCGATCGTCCACCCGCTGGTCGGCGCCCATCGCATCGGCTTCTTCGAGGACGCCCAGGCCCAGGGCGCCGACATCGTGGTGCTCGACATCCCCCTGCTGTTCGAGACCGGCGGCGAGAAGAAGGTCGACAAGGTGGTGGTGGTCTCGGCTCCCGCCGACGTCCAGCGGCAACGGGTCCTCGCTCGGCCGGGCATGGACCTCGCCAAGTTCGAGGCGATCCTGGCCCGCCAGACGCCGGACGCCGAGAAGCGCACCCGCGCCGACTTCGTGATCGACACCGGCCGAGGCCTGGACCACGCCCGTCAACAGGTCCGCGACATCCTGACTCGCCTGCGCGCCGCCGCTCCGCTTGAAGGCGGCCGCGAACAGGGCCATTGAAATCCGATGGCGCGGGAAATCATCCTCGATACCGAAACCACCGGCTTCGACCCGAAGACCGGCGACCGGCTGGTCGAGATCGGTTGCATCGAGGTGGTCGACTACATGCCCACCGGGCGGTCGTTCCACGAATATTGCGACCCGCTGCGCGACATGCCGGCCGAGGCCGAGAAGGTGCACGGCCTGTCCAGCGCCTTTCTGAAGGGCAAGCCGAAGTTCGAGGAGATCGCCGACCGGTTCCTCGAGTTCGTCGGCGACGCCCCGGTCATCGCCCACAACGCCGCCTTCGACCGCAGCTTCGTCAATTTCGAACTGGAGAAGTGCGGCCGCGCCCCGATCCATGAGACCAACTGGGTCGATACCTTGGCCATGGCCAAGAAGCGCTTCCCGGGCATGTACAACTCGCTCGACGCGCTGTGTAAGCGGTTCAAGATCAGCCTCGACAGCCGCGACAAGCACGGCGCCCTGATCGACGCCCACCTGCTGGCCGAGGTCTATCTCGAGCTGCAGGGCGGCAAGGAGCGGGCGCTGGAGCTGACCCACGCGGTCGCCGTCACCGCCGTCTCGATAGCCCGCGCCGGTTCGTACGGTGCGAGGGCCCGGCCGTTGGCCCCGCGTTCGACCGAGGAAGAGCGCGAGATCCACGCCGCCTTCGTGAAGAAGAACCTCAAGGACAAGGCCGTCTGGATCCAGTTCGGCGTGGGCGTCGTAGCCGGCGAAGCCTAGGCCGCCGGCCTGGACTGATGCGCCGCGCGGGTCGACAGGGCGTGGTCGATGACCGCCCGGACCTTGGGCGACAGCTGCCGGGTGGCCGGATAGAGGGCGTAGAGCTCGCGGTCCTCGACGCGCCAGTCCCCGAACGACAGCTCGACCAGGTCGGGGAAGCGGCCGGCCAGGCCCCTGGGCAGATAGGCTACCCCTAGACCCCGGCGCGCGGCCAGGGCGCCCATGGACAGATCGTCCACCGACGCCCCCAGGGTGCGCGGCGCCATGGCGTAGGTCTCGCCGTTCGCGTGGACGAAACGCCAGTTGCGGATCGGCGGGGTCAGGATCGCCGGCAGGGGGCAGAGGCGCCGGGGATGGTCCAGCCGCCGGGTCTCGGAATGGCGGTCGACGAACTCGCGACTGGCGCAGATCATGTAGGGCGAGGACCACAGCTTGCGCGCCACATGGCGGCCTTCGGGCAGCGGGGCCAGCTGGAAGGCCACGTCGATCCCCTCCTCGATCAGGTCGGGCGCGCCGTTGGTCAGCCGCAGGTCCATGACCAGGTCCGGATGGCCGGCGGCGAAGGCCAGCAGGTTGGGCGCGAATTCCTCGTTGCAGACATGGTGCGGGGCGGTGACGGTCAGCCGTCCCGTGAGCCGCGCCTCGCTGGTGTCGAAACCCTTGGCGGCGGCCTCGATCTCGTCGATGGCGGCCGCGCAGCGGTCGACGAAGGCCCGGCCGTCGTCGGTCAGGCCCACCGCCCGGGTGGTCCGCCGCAGCAGCTGGACCTTGAGCCGCGCCTCGAGGGCGGCGACCCGGCGGCTGACCGAGCTGGTCGGCAGGTCCAGGGCGCGCGCGGCGGCGACGAAACTGCCTTCCCGCGCCACCTTCAGGAAGATCGCCGCGTCGTCGAATCCCAGCATCGCCGTTCCATCCCCATTTTGGCCTTCTCCGTCCGGTCCGCAGATCGGGATCGTCGGTCAGCGACGCAAGGCGCCATTGTTGCTCATCTGGAAAACAGCGCTCCATCCGGGTCGATTGTCCCGATCGGCGATCGCTCGCATCTGACCTCCACCCCGCGAGATGGCGGGTGCGACAGGAGCAAGTCCGATGAAAGCGCTGGTCCAGGATCGTCTCGGTCCGCCTCTCGACGTGGTCGAACTGCGGGAGGCGCCCACGCCGCGCCCCGGTCCGGGCGAGGCCCTGGTGCGGATGGTCGCCGCCGGGATCCACCCCGGCGACTTCTTCTTCACCCAGGGCCAATATCCCGAGGCCAAGCGGCCGGTCCTGCCCGGCCAGATCGTCGGCAATCACGGCGTGGGCCGGGTGGTCGAGACCGGCGGCCGCGCCGACCTGGCGCCGGGAATGCTGGTGGCGTTCAGCGCCGGCCGCGTCTGGGCGCAGTTCGCGGCGATCGACGCGCGGGCCCTGATCCCCCTGCCCGACGACTATCCCGTCGAGCGCGCGGCCCAGTTGATGCCCGCGATCACCGCCCGCGACGTGTTGACGGCCAGCGAGGTCGGCCCCGGACAGTGGCTGGCGGTCACGGCCGGCCATTCCCTGGTCTCGAGCCTGGTCATCCAGATGGCGCGTCGACGCGGCGTGCGGGTGCTGGCGATCGTGCGTCGGCGGATCGAAGGCCGCGACCTTACAGCCCTGGGCGCGGAGGCCGTGATCGCCTTGGCCGATCTCACCGTACCCCTGGCCGAGGCGGTGCGCGCGGCGACGGGCGGCGAGGACCTGAGCGGCGTGGTCGACGCGGTGGGCGGCGAGGTCCTGACCCAGCTGCTCGAGGCCCTGGGGTTCAAGGGCCGGGCGGTCGTGGTCGGCGCCTACGATCTGCGGCCTTTCCAGGCCGGCGCGCTCAAGGTGCTGATGGACCTGCAGGAAATCCGCTCCTACGTCTATCGCTACTTCTTCGACCCGCCGGCCCCGGAGGACGCCGCCTATCTCGCCAGCGTCCTGGCCGAGCTGGCCGATCCCGAGATCGAGGTCCGCATCGCCGGCCGCTGGACGCTCGACGACCATCGCCAGGCGCTGGAGGAAGCGACGTTCCGGCCTGAAGCGGGCAAGCACGTGCTGGTCTTCGAGGACTAGGGCGATCACCCCTCGCCCCCTACGGACCGCGTCCCTCCCCCTATGGGGGAGGCGATCGCGAAGCGATCGGTGGGGGGAGTTTTAGGGTCGCAGATCCGGGTTGTGGCCATCCGCCGATCACTCCCCCCTCCGGCCTTCGGCCACCTCCCCCACAGGGGGAGGATCTTGGGGGCATGGCTTCGCGATCTCACGCGGCCAGCCGCTGAGTGGATGGAAAGGGTTGCGGAGCGCCGGACACCGTCCGGAAGAAATTAGAGAATACCGTTTCGACGAAGCCCGATCGCTCCGCGCGGTCGTTATCCGGAAGCCTGCGGCGCTGAGCCCTGTTCGAACCTCGCCGCCTTGAAGCCTCCGACGGGCGGGCTGGATCAACGACACCCAGTCCCGGACCGCGAGCCTGTCACAGCCCGCCTGCTGCTCGATCGACCCTCACATCACGTCGTATCTGTGGACCACGCCCGACCGGCACCAGAGATGTGAGGTTGTTCCGGCCCCTACCGAACGCGGACCGGATCCGACAGAGCTTCCCGCTCGATCGCCCCCGCCGCCGCATCGGTCGCTGGCCATGCGCCCTTTCCCGCGTCGAGGTGGGATGATT
>NZ_JBFTKU010000020.1:0-102949 GCF_056665975.1 Caulobacter sp. 05T431
CGGGGATACGCACCCCAAACCCCTCTCTCTTTGAGAGAGGGAGGGGCCCGCCGCCGCAGGCGGTGGGAGGGTGAGTGGTTTCACCGTTGGCCGGTAAACCCAGAGCCGTCGAGCCTTTTCGCACGAACCCAGACCGCCGCCGTCTATACGGCCGCTAATGCAGAACTGTCTTCGTCATCCCTCCACCCTGAAAGACTGTAACCACTCACCCTCCCACCGCTTCGCGGCGGGCCCCTCCCTCTCTCTAAGAGAGAGGGGGAAAATTGGCGGGAGCCTCGGGGCGTCTCCCATTTGGGGCTGGGGACATGCGACGCCGTTGAGCGCTCTGAGGGAAAAACGGCCGGGCAAGGGCATGCCCGGCGCTCCCGCCACCTCCCCGGGAGGGGGGAGGATCTCGGGCTAGCCGCCGACCGCGCGCAGGGCGCGCAGCTGCGGAGCCGACAGCTTGGATTGCACCTCGTCGCGGACATCGATGCGGCAGGCCTTGGCCGACCAGCGGTCCAGCCGCTGGTCCTGGGCGCGCGCGACGCAGACCGTCTCGCTGGCGGCGTCGATGCGGGCCTTCAGCAGGCGGGCGTCCTGCGGACGGGAAAGGTCCAGGTCGCCGACCGGGATGCGGACCAGGACCGCCGGGTAAGGAGACGCCGCCTGGGCGGGCTGGGTCAGGCCCAGGGCCGGCAGAACCGCCAGGCCCAGCAGGGCGACCGTCGAAAGCTTGACGATGAACTGGCCCATCCCGGACTCCCCTGTCTTGGCGACGCCGTCCGCGTCGCTTTCGAGAGGTAGGATGCCGGCACTGTTCTACGAATACTCGTTACGTCTGCTTCATGACGTCGTATTCACAGAGTGAACGGCTTGTAATCTTTCAGGGTTCAAATCAGCGCGAGGAAGAATTGAGCCGCGCTTCCTTGATCGGCGGCTTCTCCAGCGCCTGGTAGACCACCGTGCGGGTGGTGGCGTCCAGGCCCGAACCCACGCCGCCCAGGCGCTGGATCATGCCGATGAAGAACAGGTCGTTGCTGGGGTCGATCCAGAACCAGGTGCCGGCGCTGCCGCCCCAGCTGATCGTGCCGGGCCCCACCGGGGCGCCGGACAGGCGCGGGTCGACCGCCACGGCCACGTCCAGGCCGTAGCCCATGCCGGCGCTGAACGGGAACGGCTTCTGGTCGGGGCGCAGCACGCCCGTGGTGCCGTTGGTGGTGACCTGGAAGCTGGGCGGCAGGTGGTTCAGCCGCATCAACGCCACGCTCTCGGGCGTCAGGATTCGCACCCCGTCCAGCGTCCCGCCGTTCAGGATCATCTGGGCGAAGCGCGCGAAGTCGCCGGCGGTGGACAACAACCCTCCCCCGCCCGACGGCGCGGCCGGCGGCTTGGTGACGTCGCGCCAGGGCCCCTCGACGGCCGGGATCAGCTTGCCGGTCGCCGGGTCGCCGTCATACAGGGCCGCCAGGCGCGGCAGCTTCTCGGGCGGGGCCCAGAAGGCGGTGTCCTTCATCTTCAGGGGACGGAAGATCCGCTCTTCCATGAACACCGGCAGGGTCTGGCCCGACAGGCGCTCGACGATCAGCCCCTGCAGGTCGGCGGCGACGCTGTAGCGCCACATCACGCCGGGCTGGGCGTACATCGGCAGCATGCCCACCTTGCGCGCCAGGTGGTCCAGGGTGTCGGACTGCAGCACCCCGGCCCGGAAATAGGCCTGGTCGGCCAGGCTGGCCGGGTCGTCGGCCAGGCCGTAGGCGAAGCCGGCCGTATGGGTCATCAGCTCGCGCATGGTGGGCGGGCGGCTGACCGGAGTCAGGATCGGCCGTCCCTCGGCGTCGACGCCCGAGGCCACGCGCAGCTCGGACAGCTCGGGCAGATATTCGGTGACCGGATCGTCCAGCCGCCACCGGCCCTCCTGGTAGAGGATCAGCATCGCCACGCCGGTGACCGCCTTGGTCTCCGAGCGGATGCGGAACAGGGCGTCGGCGGGCATGGCCTCGCCGGTCTCCAGGCTGCGCTTGCCGAAGGTCTTCAGCGACACCACCCGGCCGTGGCGGCCCAGCACGGTGACGCCGCCGGCGATCTGGCCCTGGTCGACCAGGGCCTGCATCGTCTCGTCCAGTCGGCGCAGCTTCTCGGCCGAGAAGCCCGCCGTCTCCGGCTTGGCGGCCAGGGGCAAGGGCGGCGCGGCGCCCGCGGCTCCGGCGACGGCCAGGCCGAGCAAGGCGGCCACGGCGCCGGCGGTGCGCTTGAGCACCGCGTTCATGCGATCAGATCCTGTCATCCCGGATGAAGCCTAGCGGATATCCGGGACCGCCCAAAGCGCGGCGCTCTTGGCGGTCCCGGTCATCCCTTCGGCCGGAACCGCTTGGAGGTCGGGAAGCCCTTGGGCGACAGCTTGCCCGCCCCGGCCCGACGGCCGATCCAGTCCTTCCACTCCAGCCAGTCGCGACGACGGCCGGCGGTGTCGATCCAGAAGGCGCCCGTCTCGGCGTTGAACGAGATCGCGTCGCGCAGGCCGCCCTCGCGGTAGGCCTGCAGCTTCACGCCCTTGCCGCGCGGCATTTCCGGCAGCTCCTCGATCGGGAAGATCAGGATCTTGCCGTTGTCGCCGATCACCGCCACCTGGTCGCCCGCGGCCTCAAGGCAGAAGGCCGCGCCGGCCGCGTCGACCGTCAGCACCTGCTTGCCGGCCTTGCGGTTGGCGATCGCCTCCTCTTCCGGCATCAGGAAGCCGTAGCCCTGCTTCGAGGCCAGGAAGCGCTTCCGCCCGGCCTTGAACGGGAACATGTCGATGATCTTCACCTTGTCGTCGAGGTCGATCATCATCCGTACCGGTTCGCCGTGACCGCGCGCCGACGGCAGGTTGGCGCAGCTGATCGTGAAGAACCGGCCGTCGCTGGTGAACAGCAAGAGCTTGTCGGTCGTCTCGGCCGCCGCGATGAAGCCCAGCTTGTCGCCTTCCTTGAACTTCAGCTCGGACGGGTCGTCGACCTTGCCCTTGGCGGCGCGGATCCAGCCGCGGTCCGACAGGATGACGGTGATCGCCTCGCGGACGATCATCGCCTCCATGGCGGCCTCGGCGTCGACCACCGGGGCCTCTTCGAAGATCGAGCGGCCGATCACGCCGGTCGGGCGCGGCTTGTCGTGCGGGTGGCTGATCTTGACCAGCACGGCGCGCACCTGGCGCAGGCCCGTGCCGACCAGGTCCCACTGCTTCTTGTCGCTGGCCAGCATGGCCAGGATGCCGTCGCGCTCCTCCACCAGCTCGGCGTGCTCGCGGCGGATCTCCATCTCCTCCAGCTTGGCCAGTTGGCGCAGGCGGGTGTTGAGGATGGCGTCGGCCTGGACGTCCGAGAGGGCGAAGGCGGCGATCAGCTTCTGCTTGGGCTCGTCCTCGTAGCGGACGATGCGGATCACCTCGTCCAGATTGAGGTAGGCGATCAGCAGGCCGTCCAGGATGTGCAGGCGGCTTTCGATCTTGGCCAGGCGGTGGCGGGCCCGGCGGGTCAGCACCTCGCGGCGGTGGGCCAGGAAGGCCATCAGGCACTGCTTGATGCCCATCACGCCCGGCGTGCCCTTGGCGTCCAGCACGTTGATGTTGACCGGGAAGCGGCTTTCCAGCGCCGAGAGCTTGAACAGGCTCTCCATCAGCACTTCGGGCTCGACGTTCTTGGACTTGGGCTCGAGGACCAGGCGGATGTCCTCGGCGCTCTCGTCGCGCACGTCACCCAGCAGGGCGGCCTTCTTGCTGTCGATCAGGTCGGCCAGTTGCTCGACCAGATCGGACTTCTTCACCTGGTACGGGATCTCGGTGACGACGATCTGGTAGGTGCCGCGGCCGGTGTCTTCCTTCTCCCATTTGGCGCGGGTGCGCACGCCGCCACGACCGGTCTCGTAGGTCTCCAGCAGGCTCTCGCGGGACTCGACGATCACGCCGCCGGTCGGGAAGTCCGGACCCGGCACGCGCTCCAGGATCTCGGCCGTGGTGGCCTCGGGATTGCTCAGCAGCAGCAGGCAGGCGTCGATCAGTTCGGCCGGGTTGTGCGGCGGGATCGAGGTGGCCATGCCCACCGCGATGCCCGAACTGCCGTTGGCCAGCAGGTTGGGGAAGCCCGACGGCAGGACCACCGGCTCCTCGTCCTGGCCGTCGTAGGACGGCTTGAAGTCGACCGCGTCCTCGTCGATGCCGTCCAGCAGCAGCATGGCCGCGGCGGTCATCTTGCACTCGGTGTAGCGCATGGCGGCGGGGTTATCGCCGTCGATGTTGCCGAAGTTGCCCTGGCCGTCGACCAGCGGCACCCGCTGGGCGAAGTCCTGGGCCAGGCGGACCAGGGCGTCGTAGATCGACTGGTCGCCGTGCGGGTGGAAGTTACCCATCACCTCGCCGACCACCTTGGCGCACTTGCGCGCGGCGCCTTCGGGGTTGAGGCGCATGTTGTTCATCGCGTGCAGCACGCGACGGTGCACGGGCTTCAAGCCGTCGCGCACGTCGGGCAGCGCCCGCGAGCCGATCGTCGACAGCGCATAGGCCAGGTAGCGCTTGGAAAGCGCCTCGCTCAGCGGCTCGTCGAGGATGCGGCCGTCTTCCGGGCCGCCGGGGGGAGGTAGGACTGGTTTGTTCATCTGGGAGATTCGTTACGCGTGGCGGCCATCCTAGCCAATACCGCGCGGCAAATCCTCCCTCCGAACGCCTTTTGTTCCCCTCCCCGCCCTTAAGCTTCGACCAGGCGCGGATCGCCCGCCTCGATCGCCATCTTCTTGCGCGTCGTCAGGGCGCCGTCGCGGCGGGTGATGGCGTCCAGCACCTTGAACTCGGTGACCCAGCGCTTGTCGGTGACGTCGCAGATCGCGTAGCCGCGCTGGCTGTTGTTGAACTTCAGCTGCGGGTTGGCGGCCTGGATCTTGGCGAAGGCCTCGGTCTGGTCCACGCCGTCGCCGCCCGAGGTGATCGAGGTGGTGACGAACTCGGTGGCGATCGGCCGGCCTTCGGGATGGGCGCCGTCCAGGAACAGCTCGCCGGCGAAGTTCTGGTGCTCGTCGCCGGTCAGGACCACGGTGTTGGCGATCTTGCGGTCGCGGATCTGCTTGAGCAGCCGGTTGCGCGGCGTGCGGTAGCCGGCCCAGCTGTCGGGATTGACCACCACGTCCGGGCCCGGATCGCGGTCCAGGTCCATCATCATCACCTGCTGGGCCAGGACGTTCCAGGTGGCCTTCGAGGCGGTCAGGCCGTCGACCAGCCACTTCTCCTGCTTGAGGCCCACGACCTCGGCCTCGGGGCGGTCGAGGGTGGCGCAGGCCACCTGCTTGTCGCCGCACGGCTGGTCGGTGCGGAACTGGCGGGTGTCCAGCAGGTTCAGCTCCAGCAGCTTGCCCCAGGCGGCGCGGCGGTAGATCTGGATCGCGGTCCCGGCGGGGAACGACGAGGCCCGCAGCGGCATGTTCTCGTAATAGGCCTGGGCGGCGGCCTCGCGGCGCAGGTTGAAGATCTTGGGATCGGTGCCGTCCTGGTCGATGTCGGAGACCCAGTTGTTGTCGGTCTCGTGGTCGTCCCAGACCACGAACCACGGCGCGGCGGCGTGGGCGGCCTGCAGGTCGGCGTCCATCTTGTACTGGGCGTAGCGGCGGCGGTAGTCGTCCAGGGCGTAGATCTCGCCGCCGAAGTGCTGGCGGACGTTCTCGCGCGGGCCGTCGGCGCTGTTCCACATCCGATTGCCGCGGCCCTCGTAGATGTAGTCGCCATAGTGGAACACGAAGTCCGGGGCATCCTGCGCCATCTTGCGGAAGGCGGTGTAGTAGCCCTGCTCGTAGTTCTGGCAACCGACGACGGCGAAGCGGGCGCGGTCCAGGGCGGCGCCGGCCGCCGGCGCGGTGCGGGCCCGGCCGGTCAGGCTGCGCTCCTTGCCGGCCATGAAGCGGTACCAGTAGTCGCGTCCGGCCTCGAGGCCCGAGACCTCGACGTGGACGCTGTGGCCCAGCTCGGGCGTCGCCACGGCGGTCCCCTTGGCGACCACGGTCTTGAAGCCGCGGTCGGCGGCCACTTCCCAGTCGACGGCCACGGGGGCTGTGGGCATGCCGTAGCCGATCTCGAACGGCTCGGGGGCCAGGCGGGTCCAGATCACGAAGCCGTCCGGCCAGGGATCGCCCGAGGCCACGCCCAGCTGGAACGGGTACTGGGCGAACACCGCCTGGGCGAAGGCCTGGTTGCCGATCAAGGGGATCGACAGGGCGGTGACGGCCGAGGCGCCGAAGGTCTTGAGCAGCCGGCGGCGGTTCAGGGCGTAGCGATCGAGGACGAGCGACATGGGGCGGGACTCCGAAACGTGAGTCCCGATAGCCACGCTTTGTGACGTTTCATTCCTTTCCGCTCATCCCGGCGAATGCCGGGACCCAGATCCAAAGGCGGTGTGGATGACTGGACGAACTCCACGCTGCTGGCGTCAGCCCCAGAGCCATTCCATCTGGGTCCCGGCATTCGCCGGGATGAGCGGAGTTTTTAAAGACGCCCCGCCTCGCCCAGCCGGTCCAGCAGCCAGACGCGAGCCGGCGGCAGAGGGCGGTTTAGCGGGTGGAAGACGAACTGCTCGAGGAAGTGGCCGGTGATGTCCAGGCCCGCCCTGACGTCGCCGTCGGCCAGGCCGCCCTGGGCCGACAGCATGAACGGCGGCAGGGGCAGGAGCTTGTCGTGATAGGGCCGCCCCGCCTCGCGGCTGACCGCCCGGCCGGTGCGCGGGCTGACATAGACCAGGTCGTCCAGCGCGCCGGTGGCGGCGCATTTCGACAGGTCCAGGCCGAAGCCCAGGTCCTGCAGCAGCCCCGCCTCGAACCGCACATAGACCGCGGGCCAAATCTCGGGGATGGCCAGGGCGGCGATCAGGGCCTCCAGGGCGTGGAAGGCGCCGGGATGGGCCTCGCGCTCCGGCAGGGCCCCGGCGGCGACGGCGGCGGCGGCCGACAGGCCCGACAGCGCCAGCGGCTCGTCGAACAGCGAGGCCGGCCCCTCGCCGATCGGCTCGAGATTGGCCGCGCCCAGCTGGTCGCTAACCCGGGCCCGGTAGCGGGCGATGACCTTGGCCCCGGCCTGCAGGAACGGCTTCATCCGCCGCGAGGCCGCGCCCGAGACGTGGGCCGCGAACTTGCCCCGCTCCTGGGTCAGCAGTTCGACGATCGCCCCGGTCTCGCCATGGGCGCGCGCCGACAGCACGAAGGCCTCGTCCTCCCACTCCATCAGGCGGTCTTGGTCGCGGAACAAAACATGGACTCTCCATACGACGTCGCGATCTCGGCGCCGAGCCGAAAGTCGCCTTCATCTCCGGATGCGCGAAGCCTATTGCCTCTCCTAAGGTTGATCCGCTAGCCAGGGACTCGCACAATCGGGGAGTGCAAATCGTGAGCGAAGAGTCGCTGGTCGCGTCGCGCGTCTATAGCCGCAAGCTGGACAAGCCGCCGGCCACCTGGCCGGCCCTGGTGGTGACCGTGCTGGTCGGCATGGGCCTGGCGATCGCCTACAGCCTGCGCCTGCAGGGCCTGGACAGCGAGCGGTTCAACCTGTCGGACCTGATCAACACCCGCTTCCTGTTCAGCATCGTGCCGTGCGCCCTGATCAGCCTGGCGCTGTGGGCCCTGCTCTATTTCGGCTATGTCCGCTCGCGCGACGCCACCCGGGGGCCGATCTATTTCAACATCCTGGCGCCCTGCGTCTTCGCCGCCTCGCTGCTGTCGCCCGTGGTCCTGCACGGCGTGCGCTACGCCGAGCATCAGGTCTACCTGTACAAGGCGCGCGAGGCCTGGACCGCCCTGCCGGGCCTGAAGACCGAGCTGGCGGCGATCGCGGCCAAGGACCGGGCCGGCGACACGGCGATGCTGGCGGCCCTGAACCCGCGACTGAAGGCCACCGACCAGCGGCTGGTGATCTCGCCGGTCACCATCGGCTCGCCCGCCGACGTCCGCGCCCTGACCGCCCGCCTGCGCGGCGCCCTGGACGCCGTCGCCCAGGCCGAGATCGAGGACACCCAGCGCTGGAAGGAGACCCGCGCGGCKATCGACGACGCCCTGCGGCGCGCCAATCCGCCGCCGATCGTCCGCGACTATGTGCTGGCCCAACTGGACAAGGACACCAAGATCGCCGTCGCCCGCCACGGCGCCGAGGCCGACCTGCGCGACCGGACCTATGCCGAAACCCTGGCCGCTCTGGAGGTCTTCGCCAAGGCCGACGGCCTGTGGCGCTCGGACGGCGACAACCTGATGTTCGCCCGCCAATCCGACGTCGACGCCATCGAGGAGCACCTGAACAACGCCGAGCGCCTGCGGCGGCGGCTGTTCGACTTCCCGCCCGAGCCCCTACCCCACCAGAGCTGGTCGCGACCGCCGCCCGGGGTCTAGGACGCGGCCGTATTCCGCCTATTCGAATCCCTGAACCCTGACTTGAGCCTCGCTGCTGCGAGCGAAGCCGTGCGCCTGGCCATCCAGAAATGCTGGGCGTGTCCCGGGGAAATTTGGAGTCGCGGCGCCCGGGCGGGCGGCCGGCCGCGCCCCTATCTCAGCGGCCCAAAGTTGCTTCAACCGCCCGGACGGGCGGCCGCCGGAGATCGCCATGGATGGTTCGACAATCGCCCGACCCGCGCAGGACGCCTCGAGCCCGATCGGCGAGCCTGAAACGCCGGCGCTCTGGACCGCGATCGGCGCCCTGGCCCTGGGCGTCTTCGCCCTGGTGACCTCGGAATTCCTGCCGGCCAGCGTGCTGACGCCCCTGGCGGCCGATCTCGGCGTCAGCGTCGGGGCGGCGGGGCAAGCGGTCACCGCCACGGCCGTCGTCGGGGCGATCGCCGCGCCGCTGACGCCGGTGCTGACCGGACGCCTGGACCGGCGGCTGGTGATGCTGGGCCTGATGGCGCTGCTCTGCGCCTCGAACCTGCTGACGGTCTTCGCCGCCAACCTGCCGACCCTCCTGGTCGCCCGGATCCTGCTGGGCGCCAGCCTGGGAGGCTTCTGGTCGATGGCCGCGGCTCTCGCGATGCGACTGGTCCCGGCCAAGGCGCTGCCGCGCGCCATGTCGATCGTCTTCACGGGCGTGTCGGTGGCCACGGTCTCGGCCGCACCGGTCGGCGCCTATGTCAGCGACACCCTGGGCTGGCGGGCGGCCTTCGTGATCGCCGGCGTGGTCGGCGCGTTGGCTTTCGCGGTCCAGGCCCTGACCCTGCCGCGCCTGGCGCCGACGGCCCCGCCCCGCCTGCGCGGCCTCCTGGAGGTGGCGCGTCGGCCCAGCGTCGCGGTGGCCCTGGTCGGCGTGCTGCTGGTGATCTCGGGCCACTTCGCGGGCTTCACCTATGTGCGGCCGGTGCTGGAGCAGGTCACCCACCTGAGCGTGGGMGCGATCTCGCTGGTGTTGCTGGCCTTCGGCGTCGCCGGGTTCTTCGGCAACTTCGCCGGCGCCTTCCTGGCCGAGCGCGACCCGCGCCTGGCCGTGCTGGGCGGGGCGAGCCTGGTCGCCGTCGCCGCCCTCGCCGTCGTCACCCTGGGCGCCTGGCCGCTGGTCGCGGCCGCCGCCCTGACCGTCTGGGGCTTCGCCTTCGCCATGCTGCCCGTGGGCTTCCAGTCGTGGGCCACGTCGGAAGCGGCCGACCAGGCCGAGCTGGCGGGCGGCCTGCTGACCTCGACCTTCCAGGTGGCGATCGCCATGGGCGCGGTCTTCGGCGGGGTGCTGGTGGACGGCCTGGGACCGGTCAGCGCCTCGGCCTATGCCGGCCTGACCGCCCTCCTGGGCGTGGGCCTGGTCGTCGCCGCGCGGCGCGAGCGCAAGGTCCCGATCGCCGCGCCGTGCGAGGCCTGCTCCTAGGCCGGCGCGCCCCAGGCCACGATCTTCTCGATCACTGGCCGCCAGTCGGGCTGGACCGGCAGGCCGATCACGTCGCGCAGCGTGGCCTCCAGCTCGTCGGCCGACAGGTCGCGCTGCTCGACCAGGGTGCCGGTGGCGTCGCGGTGCGTCAGGCGGTTGTTCTTCAGGGCGTAGCGCGCGTCCGGCGTCACCCGGCCCACCGTCAGGCTCCAGGTGAAATGCGAGCTGGGGTGGGCGTAGGTGTAGAAATTGGCCTGCTCGTAGTCCTGGTCGGCCCACAGGCCGCTGGGGGCCACCTGGTAGGTCGCCGCCCACTTGCCCGACAGGTCGGCCTGCACCCGCCGCTCGCCGCCCAGCTCGTCGACCGGCAGGATGCGGAAGTCGCCGTTGGGCGTGGCCTGGACCTCGTCGGAGAACAGCCGCAGCGGCGCGGTCAGCACGCAGCCGCCGAAGCCCACGTCGGCCAGCCAGACCGTGTCGTCGCCCGGAACCCGCACGGCCAGCACCATGTGCGAGCGCGGTCGCGGCGGCAGGTGGTCGGGCACCATCCACAGCACCCGCGCCATCAGGCCGCTGACCTCGAAGCCCAGGGCCGTCAGCACGCGCTTGAACAGGCCGTTCTGCTCGTAGCAGTAGCCCCCGCGCCCGGCCGTGATCAGCTTGGCGTCGATGGCGGCCGGATCCAGGCTGATCGCCTTGCCCAGCAGGACGTCGACGTTCTCGAAGGCGATGGCGTCGGGATGCTTCCGGTGGAGGGCGCGCAGCACGTCGAGCGTCGGCTCGCGCGGGCCGTCATAGCCGATGCGGGCGAAATAGGCGTCGAGATCGACCGAGGGGGAAGCCGGCGTGATGGCGGTGTCGAGCTTGGTCACGGCGGCGCTTCCTGTGTGTTCTAGCCTTACAGGTAGAGTTCGGGCGGGGGATTTCCAGCCCGCTCCTCCCCTTCACCCGTCATCCCGGGCACAAGGCCCGGGATGACGAGGTTTGGAAAAGCCCTGGTCGTCCTCAGACGTCGAAATCCAGGCCCATGTCGTTGAACAGGCCGCGTTCCTCGGCCCAGTTCTCCTTGACCTTCACGTGCAGGAACAGGTGGACCTTGCGGTCGAGGATGTCCTCCAGCTCCTCGCGGGAGGACTTGCCGATCCACTTGATCACTTCGCCGCCCTTGCCCAGCACGATGGCGCGCTGGCCGTCGCGTTCGACATAGATGGTCTGCTCGATCCGGGCGCTGCCGTCGGGGCGTTCCTCGAAGGCCGTGGTCTCGACCGAAGCGGCGTAGGGCAGCTCCTCGTGGACGCGCAGGTAGATCTTCTCGCGGGTGATCTCGGCGGCCAGCAGGCGGGCCGGCAGGTCGGCGGTCTGGTCTTCCGGATACAGCCACGGGCCTTCCGGCATCAGCGAGGCCAGCTTGGCCATCAGGTCGTCGACGCCCGCGCCGGTGGAGGCGCTGATCATGAAGACTTCCGAATAGGCGCCGGTGTCGAACAGCTCCTGGGTGACGGCCAGCAGGGTGTCGCGCTTGACGCCGTCGATCTTGTTCAGGGCCAGGATCACCTGGCGACCGGCGGCCTTGATGCCCTCGATGATGGTCTGGACGTCCTGGCTGGAGCGGTGCTCGCCCGGCGTGGCGCGGCGCTCGCGCACGGCCAGCTCGGCCTGCACGTCGACCAGGTGGACGACGACCTCGGAATCCTCGGCGCCGGCCCAGGCGGACCGGACCATGGCGCGGTCCAGGCGACGGCGCGGGGTGAAGATGCCGGGGGTGTCGACCAGGACGATCTGGGTGTCGCCGGTCATGGCCACGCCGCGCACGGGGAAGCGCGTCGTCTGGACCTTCTGGGTGACGATCGAGACCTTGGCGCCGACCATGCGGTTGACCAGGGTGGACTTGCCGGCGTTCGGGGCGCCGATGATGGCGGCGAAGCCGGCTCGGGTGGTTTGGGGGGTGGTTTCAGTCATTGCGCGTGCGTGTAGCACCGATGGGGCTCGGGGGCGACCTTACTTGCCCCCACCTGACGGCTTCGCCGTCTGTCCGCCCCATAGGGGGCGGAAGCTTTAAGCGTGGCGCGCCTCTTCCCCCTATGGGGGAAGACGACCGCGAAGCGGTCCGTAGGGGGCAAGTGGGTGAGCCTAAGCCCCCGAGGCCCCTTCCCGCTCCAGCAGCGCCTTGGCGGCGGCCTTCTCGGCCTCCTGCCGGGACTTGCCCTTGGCGATGGCAGGGTCGACGCCCTTGACCGAAGCCTCGACGGTGAACACCGGCGCGTGGTCCGGACCCGTGCGGTCCAGGACGCGATAGCTCGGCAGCGGCTTGCCCTTGCCCTGGGCCCATTCCTGCAAAGCGGTCTTGGGGTCGCGCGGCTTGCCCTGGTTGGCGCGTTCGAACTCGTCAGTCCACAGGTCCAGGAACACGCGGCGGGCCGCTTCCAGCCCGCCGTCGCGGTACAGCGCCGCCATGAGCGCCTCGGCGGCGCCGGCCAGGATCGAGTCGGTCTCGCGGCCGCCGATCTTGCTGGACGAGGCCGACAGGCGGAGCGCCGGACCCATCTGGGCGGCGCGGGCCACCCGGGCGCAGGTCTCTCGACTGACCAGGGCGTTCAGGCGCGGGGCCAGCTCGCCTTCCTTGGCCTTGGGGAAGCGCTCGGCCAGGGCCTCGGCGGCCAACAGGCCCAGCACGCGGTCGCCGATGAACTCCAGCACCTCGTTGTCGCCGGCCTTCTTGGCCCCGTCGCCCACGCTGGCGTGGGTCAGGGCCAGCTCCAGCAGCTGCCGATCCTGGAACGTGTGACCGATCCGGCGCTCCAGGTCGCCGACGGCGACGGCGCGTCTATCTGTCATTTCTTGGCGGTCACTTGAGGACGCGGAAGAAGCGGCTCGGACGGGCGTCCAGGAACCAGGTCCACGGCTTGAACAGGTGGGCGTCGGCGTTCCACGACAGCAGGATCAGCTGGGCGCGGCCCACCAGGTTCTCGGCCGGGACGAAGCCCACGCCTTCCTGCATGCCGATGTACTGGTCGTTGGCGAAGTCCCACTTGCAGGTGCCCGAACCGGTCTTGAAGGCCGAGATGCCCGGGTCGAAGCGGCTGTCCAGCGAGTTGTCGCGGTTGTCGCCCATGAAGAAGTAGCAGTTCTCGGGCACCGTATAGACGCCGGTGTTGTCGGCCTCGCTGTCGGGGCCGTAGTCCTGGGTGGCGTACTTGCGGCCTTCGGGATTGGTCTCCTCGAAGCGGCCGGCGCGGATGGTGCCATAGCCAGTGTCGACCAGGGCCGAGGGCAGCTCCTTGCGCTCCAGGGCCTTGCCGTTGATGTAGACCACGCCGCCGCGCACCTGGACCTTGTCGCCGGGCAGGCCGATCAGGCGCTTGATGTAGTCGACGTGCGGGTCGCGCGGCAGCTTGAAGACGATGATGTCGCCGCGGCGAGGCTGGTGGCCCAGGATGCGGCCGTTGAACAGCCCCGGGCTGAACGGGATCGAGTGCTTGGACCAGCCGTAGCTGTACTTGCTGACGATGATGTAGTCGCCCTGGTAGAGATTGGGCTCCATCGAGGCCGAGGGGATCGTGAACGGCTGGAACAGCAGCACCCGCAGCACCAGGGCGATGCCCAGGGCGTAGGCGACCGTCTTGACGATCTCGATGAACTCCTTGACCGCCCCGGTCTTGTCGTCGGGGTTCTCGATGTCGGTGGTGTCGGTCATGCGCTCAGGGGCTCTCGACGGAATGGGCTTCGGGCGGACCCGACGCGCCTAGCTAGACGGGGTTTACGACGGGAGCAAGCGTGGCGCCCGTTAACTCGCCTTCATGGCGAAGGCGTGGCGCGCCGCGCCCCCTCTCAGCTTGACCGTGCAATACGGGCCTAAATTGTGGCGAAGACCGCCGCCAGAACCAGGGCGAAGAAGCCCCAGCCGACCAGCAGCCAGGCGAACGGCCGCTCTTGCCAGGGCATCAGCTGACGCCTGCGACGCGTGGTCCGCGCCCCCTTGCCTTCGATATCGCTCCAGATCGCCATGTGGGTCCCCCGTCCCAGAACGGCGCCGTTTCAGGCGCTTCGGAGGTCGGGGTGCAAGGCGGGG
Source organism: Caulobacter sp. 05T431 (assembly GCF_056665975.1). NCBI lineage: Bacteria > Pseudomonadati > Pseudomonadota > Alphaproteobacteria > Caulobacterales > Caulobacteraceae > Caulobacter > Caulobacter sp. 05T431. The sequence continues at coordinate 13,887 of NZ_JBFTKU010000020.1, forward strand.
GCCTAAACCGCGGGAATCGCCTCGATGATCACGAAGGCCTGGGCGTAGGGATGGTCGTCAGTCAGGGACAGGTGGATCACCGGGGTCATGCCCTCGGGGACCATCCTGGCCAGGCGCTCGGCCGCCCCGCCGGTCAGGGCCATGGTCGGCTTGCCGGACGGCAGGTTGACCACGCCCATGCCCGCCAGGTGCACCCCGCCCTTCAGGCCCGTGCCCAGGGCCTTGGAGCAGGCCTCCTTGGCGGCGAAGCGCTTGGCGTAGCTGGAGGCGCGGTCGGGCTTGCGCTCGGACCGCTTGCGCTCGATCTCGGTGAAGACCTTGTTGGTGAACCGGTCGCCGAAGCGTTCGAGGGACTTCTCGATCCGGCGGATGTCGCACAGGTCCGAGCCGATCCCGATGATCACGCGGCCACCTCGAGCCTTGCAGCATCCATCAGGGCCCGCATGCGCTGCATGGCCTGGGGCAAGCCCACGAAGATCGCCTCGCCGATCAGGAAGTGGCCGATGTTCAGCTCGGCGATCTGCGGGATGGCGGCGATCGGCTTGACGGTGGCGTAGTCGATGCCGTGGCCAGCATGGACCTCCAGGCCCAGGTCAGCGGCCAGGGCGGCGCCGGCCTTCAGGCGCTGCAGGATGGCGGCGGCCTTGTCGGCATGGCCCTCGCGGGCGGCGTCGCAATAGGCGCCGGTGTGCAGCTCCACCACCTGGGCGCCGGCCTTCACCGAGGCCTCGATCTGGGCCGGATCGGCCTCGATGAACAGCGAGACCCGCGCCCCGACCGTGCGCAAGCGGGTCGTGGCCTCGGCGATGCGGTTCGCGCCCTTCACGACGTCGAGGCCGCCCTCGGTGGTGACCTCCTCACGGCGCTCGGGCACCAGGCAGGCGGCGTGCGGCCGGGCCTGCAGGGCGATGCCGACCATCTCGTCGGTGACCGCCATCTCGAAGTTCAGCGGCTTGCCGCGCTTGAGGCAGAGGTCGGTCAGCAGGGCGATGTCGGCGTCGCTGATGTGGCGGCGGTCCTCCCGCAGGTGGGCGGTGATGCCGTCGGCGCCGGCCGCCAGGGCCAGCTCGGCGGCCCGCACCGGTTCCGGATAGCTGGCCCCGCGCGCGTTGCGGATCGTGGCCACGTGGTCGATGTTGACGCCGAGCCGCAACATGCCGGTCAGCCCTTCAGACGCCGGCTGCCCGGGTCTTCGATCGGGATCGCGGCCAGTTCCGGCGGCAGGGCGTCGGCGGGATAGGCCGGGACCTCCAGGCTGGCCAGGGCCACCAGCGGCACGCCGACATCGGCCTTGCCGCCCGAGCGGTCGACGATGCAGGCCGCGGCGATCACCTCGCCGCCGGCCTCCTGGATCGCGGCGATGCACTCGCGCGACGACAGGCCGGTGGTGACGATGTCCTCGACCATCACGACCTTCTGGCCGGGCTCCAGGTGGAAGCCGCGGCGGAACTTGAAGCCGCCGCCCTCGCGCTCGACATAGATCGAGGCGACGTCCAGCCAGCGGGCGGTCTCGTAGCCGGGGATGATGCCGCCGACGGCCGGCGACACCGCCACGTCGGGCTTGCCGACCGTGGCGACGATCTTCTCGGCCAGGGCCTTGCAGAGGCGCGCGCAGCGCTCGGGCCGCATGAACACCAGGTTCTTCTGCAGGAAGACGGGGCTGTGCAGGCCGGAGGACAGCACGAAGTGGCCTTCGCGCAGGGCGCCGGCGGCGCGGAATTCGTCGAGGACGTCGTCGTTGGTCATGAGTGGGGGATATAGGCCGGTGGGGGCGAGTCTACAAACCGCCGAGTAGCGACGGCAGATCCCGCGCGCCATGCAAGACTCTGACGATCAGCGGAGGCCGCCGCTCAGCGTTGTAGATCAGCAAGTAGGGAAAGCCCTGAACGACCAGAAAGCGGTGGGGTGCATCCGCAATTTCCAGGCGCTCGACGCCGCTCCCAGGTCGCTCGGCGATGAGCGCCGCCCCGCGCAAGACGGCCGATCGGAAGGCGACCGCCGCCGCTGGACGGTCGGCGCGTATCCAAGCCTCGGCGTCGATCAGATCGCGCCGGGCGAGCGGCGAGAATTCCGCGCGGCTCACCGTTCGCCGGCGCGCTTTGCATCGATCTCCGCGAAAATCTCTTCCGCCGTGAACACGCCGTCGCGATCGGCTTCGGCCGTCGCCGCCGCCAGCATCGCGTTGAATTCCGCACGCTGGCGTTCAACATCGCGCATCAGGTTGAGGGCCGACCGCACCACATCCGTCACCGTGTCGTAGCGACCCGCATCCACGCAATCGTTCGCGAAGCGCTCTAGGTCGTCGGTGAGCTGGACGCTGGTCGCCATCGGTCGCGCCTTGTGTCAGATGTCGCCGTAAAGTGCGCCTTGCTGCGCGAAGCTTCAAGTGACCGGACAGTTCGCGTGAACGACATCTCTTCCCCCCGCCCCCGCCCCCGCGTCGGCTGCGGCGCGGCTATCCTCGACGGCCAGGGCCGTATCCTGCTGGTCCAGCGGCGTCGCCAGCCCGAAGCCGGCCATTGGGGCCAGCCCGGCGGCAAGCTGGACTGGGGTGAGAACGGCCGCGCCTGCGCAGAGCGCGAGATCCTGGAGGAGCTGGGGATCACCATCGTCGCCGGCCCGGTGCTCTGCGTCACCGACATGATCGGGCCGGACAGCCACTGGGTGGCCGTCACCTACCGCGCCGACGGCTGCGTGGGCGAGCCGGCGATCCAGGAGCCGCAGGCCCTGGCCGACTGGGGCTGGTTCCCGCTGGACGCCCTGCCCTCGCCCCTGACCGCCGCCACCCTCGACGCGGTCGCTGCGCTTAGGGCATAAGCTGGCCGCTTGATTTGCGACCGGCCCCCGTCGCCGGCGAACCAGGAACACCGCCATGTCCGTCGTCACCCTCAAGCGCTGGAACATCTCGATGGGCGCCGGCCGGCCGCTGGCCGTGATCGCCGGCCTGAACGTGCTGGAGAACCTGGACCTGGCCCTGGAGGTCGGGCGCGAGCTGAAGGCGGTCACCGCCGAGCTGGGCCTGCCCTATGTGTTCAAGGCCAGTTTCGACAAGGCCAACCGCTCGTCGATCACCAGCTATCGCGGTCCGGGCCTGAAGGACGGCCTGGCCATGCTGGCCGAGGTGAAGGCCAAGCTGGACGTGCCGATCGCCACCGACATCCACGAGGTCGACCAGGCCGAGCCGGTCGCCGCCGTGGCCGACCTGGTGCAGATCCCCGCCTTCCTGTGCCGCCAGACCGACCTGATCGTCGCCGCCTCGCGCGCCACCGCCGCCCAGGGCGGCTGGCTGCACGTCAAGAAGGCCCAGTTCATCGCCCCCTGGGACTGCAAGAACATCATCCACAAGGCCCGCGAAGCCGCGCCGGACCTGCAGATCGTGCTGTGCGAGCGCGGCGCCTCGTTCGGCTACAACAACCTGGTGGTCGACATGCTGGGCATCCAGCAGATGCAGAACCTGGGCGTGCCGGTGACCATCGACGCCACCCACGCCGTCCAGCTGCCGGGCGCCGACCCACGCACCGCCGGCGGCTCGACCGGCGGCCGCCGCGAAGGCGTGCCGATCATCGCCAAGGCCGCCGTGGCGGCCGGCGCCGACGGCGTGTTCCTGGAGTTCCACACCGACCCCGACAAGGCCCTGTGCGACGGCCCCAGCTGCCTGCCCCTCACGGACGCGGCGGGCTTGCTGAAGACGTTGAAGACCCTGCACGCGGCCGTMCGGGCCTAGGCCGGAGCCTTTTCCGCCAAGCGGCGTTATAGCGAAGCTGTTCGCCGCTTCGCTGGAAACCTCGTGGACCTTATGCCGCTCGATAGGAGCCTCACGCTCGCCCAGGTCTTCCCGGGCGACAGCGAGATGGCGCGCCGCATGCGCGAGGCGGACTGGTCCGACTTCCCGCTGGGTCCGCCCGAGACCTGGCCAACCGGCCTGAAGACGCCGCTGGCCATGATGCTGACCTCGCGCTTCGAGATGTGGCTGGGCTGGGGCGACGACCTGCGGTTCTTCTACAACGACGCCTACATCCCCACCCTGGGGATCAAGCATCCGACGGCCCTGGGCCGGCCGTTCCAAGAGGTCTGGCGCGAGGTCTACGCCGACGTCGAGCCCCAGGTCCATTCGGTGCGCCAGGGCGTCCCCACCTGGAACAAGGCGCTGCTGCTCCTGCTCGAGCGCAGCGGCTACCCCGAGGAGACCTACCACACCTTCTCCTATAGCCCGCTGCGCGAGGGGGCCGACATCCGGGGCCTGATGTGCGTGGTCACCGAGGAGACCGAGCGGGTGATCAGCGAGCGGCGGCTCGGGACGGTGCGCCGCCTGGGCGAATGCCTGATCGGCGCGGTGACCCGCGACGCCGTGCTGCAGGGGATCTGCGACGCCCTGGCGTCCAACACCGAGGACTTCCCGTTCGCCCTGGCCTATGTGAGCGACCCACTGGGCGGGCTGGTCGGCTGCTCGGCCACCGAGGAGGGACGCGACCTGCTGCAGCGCTCGTGGCCGCTGGAGGCGGCCCGCGGCGCTTCGTTGAGATACGCCCTGCCCCGCGCCGCCTATCCGACCGGCGCGTGGTCGATCCCGCCGACCGAGAGCCTGGTCGTCCCGATCCCGGGCGCGCAAGGCGAGCCGGCGGCGATCCTGGTGCTGGGCCTCAACCCGCACCGCCGCGACGACCAGGGCCTGCGGGACCTGGCGACCCTGGTCGCCGACCGCGCGGCCGGGGCCTTCGCCCAGGCCCGCAACGTCGAGGACGAGCGGCGGCGGTCGGACCGCATCTGGACCAACGCCCGCGACCTGATGGTGGTGGTCGACGGCGACGGCGTGTACCAGTCGGTCAGCCCGGCCTGGACCCGCATCCTGGGCCATCGCGTCGAGGACGTGGTCGGCAAACGGATGGAGGACTTCGTCGTCTCCGAGGACGCGGCCGCCACCTACCGCACCCTCGACAATATCCTGCACGGTCCCCAGGTCACCGGCTTCGAGAACCGCTACCGCACTTTGGACGGCGGCGTGCGCTGGATCTCGTGGAACACCGCCTTCGAGGACGGCCTGATCTACGGCTACGGCCGCGACATCACCGACGAGAAGCTGCAGGCGCAGGCGCTGAAACAGGCCGAGGAGGCCCTGCGCCAGGCCCAGAAGATGGAGGCCATCGGCCAGCTGACCGGCGGCGTCGCCCACGACTTCAACAACCTGCTGACGGTGATCCGCTCGTCGGCCGACCTGCTGCGCAGCCGCGACCTGCCGCCCGACCGCCGGCGCCGCTACATCGACGCCATCTCGGACACGGCCGACCGCGCCGCCAAGCTGACCAGCCAGCTCCTGGCCTTCTCGCGCCGCCAGGCCCTGAAGCCCGAGCACTTCAACGTCGCCACCAAGGTCGAGACCCTGGGCGACATGCTGCGGTCGATCCTGGGCGCGCCCATCCGGCTGGACGTCACGGCCCTGTGCGACGACTGCTTCGTCGAGTCCGACATCAACCAGTTCGAGACGGCCCTGATCAATCTGGCGATCAACGCCCGCGACGCCATGGACGGCGAAGGCGTGCTGGCGATCCGCATCGACGCGGCCGACGCGATCCCCGCCATCCGCGGCCACGCGGCCAGTCGCGGCGACTTCGTCACGGTCGCCGTGGCCGACGGCGGCTACGGCATCGCCGAGGACGACCTGGCGCGGATCTTCGAGCCCTTCTTCACCACCAAGGAGGTGGGCCGGGGCACCGGCCTGGGCCTGAGCCAGGTCTACGGCTTCGCCAAGCAGTCGGGCGGCGACGTGGCGGTGGAAAGCCGCGTGGGGCGCGGCTCGACCTTCACCCTCTATCTGCCCCGCGCGCGGCGCGTGGAGCGCACGGCCGACGCCGCGCGCGGCCCCCTCCGCAGCCGCCATGACGGGCGCGTCCTGGTGGTCGAGGACAACGCGGCGATCGGCGAGTTCGCGACCCAGTTGCTGCAGGACCTGGGCTACCGCACCGAACTGGCGTCCAACGCGGTGGAGGCCCTCGCGCGGCTGGAGGGCGGCGCGACGTTCGACATCGTATTCAGCGACGTGGTCATGCCCGGGATCGGCGGCGTCGAGCTGGCGCGGATCGTCAAGGCGCGCTGGCCCTCGACCCAGGTGGTGCTGACCAGCGGCTACAGCCACGTGCTGGCCACCGACGCCCATCACGGCTTCCCGCTGCTGCACAAGCCCTATTCGGTCGAGGAGCTGTCGCACACCTTGCGCCTGGCGGCGACCGACGAGCCCGTCGCGGCCGGATAGGATTTTCGGGAACCCATCGCCAAGCTAAGCGTCATAGCCGACGGGCGGCGCAGGGTTTATGGCGTCGGTAAAGCCGTTGAGGCCTGGGGCGGGTGTCGTGACCATCATGGATGAGGCCGAGCGGGAAACGCGGGAGGCGCGACGCCTCCAGGCGCTGCGCCGCTACGAAATCCTCGACACGCCGCGCGAACCCGCCTTCGACGAGATCGCCCAGCTGGCGGCCGAGATCTGCGGCGCGCCCATCGCCGTGGTCAACCTGATCGACGAGGACCGGCAGTTCTTCAAGGCCGAGGTCGGGCTGGGCGTGCGCGAGACGCCGCTGGAGACCTCGTTCTGCGTCAAGGCCATCCTCGAGGACGACTTCCTGCTGGTGCCCGACGCCACGACCGACGCGCGGTTCCAGGGCAATCCGCTGGTGACGGGCGAGCCGGGCCTGCGCTTCTACGCCGGCGCCCTGCTCAAGACGCCCGAGGGGCTGCCGATCGGCACGCTGTGCGTGCTCGACACGGAAACCAAGACTCTGACCGCCCTGCAGCAGCGCACCCTGCAGGTCCTGGCCCGCCAGGTGATGAGCCAGCTGGACCTGCGACTGTCGCTCCGCAAGCGCGACGAGGATGCACGGCAGTACCGCACCCTGTTCGACTCGATGGACGAGGGCTTCTGCATCATCGAGTTCTTCGACGGCCCGCACGGGCCGCTCAGCGACTATGTCCACGTGGACGCCAACGCCGCCTACGCCCGCCATGCCGGCATCCCCKACGTGGTCGGTCAGAAGCTGCGCGAGATGGTCGGCGAAGAGGCGGACAGCTGGGCCGCGCGCTACGGCGACGTGCTGCGGACCGGCCAGCCGATCCGCTTCGAGCAGGAGCTGATCGCCACCGGCCGCCACCTGTCGCTGTCGTCCTTCCGGATCGAACCGCCTGACCGCCGGCAGGTGGCGGTGCTGTTCCAAGACGTCACCGAACGCCGCAAGGCGGAACTGGCCCTGCGCCAGCTGAACGAGACGCTGGAGGCTCGGGTCGCTTCGGCCCTGGCCGAACGCAGGATCCTGGCCGACATCGTCGAGGGCACCAACGCCTTCGTCCAGGTGGTCGATCTCGATTTCCGCTGGCTGGCCATCAACGGGGCGGCCGCGCGCGAGTTCGAGAGGATCTTCGGCCTGCGGCCCAAGGTCGGCGACAGCATGCTCGACCTGCTGGCCGACCAGCCCGAGAACCAGGCCCAGGTGCGCGAGGTCTGGACCCGCGCCCTGGCCGGCGAGGAGTTCGTCGAGGTCGCCGAGTTCGGCTCGGCCGATCGCGAACGCCGCTTCTACGAAATGCGGTTCGGCGTCCTGCGCGACGAGCACGGCGTCCAGACCGGCGCCTACCAGTTCGTCTACGACGTCACCGAGCGCCTGCTGGAGCAGGAGCGGCTGAAGGAGGCCGAGGACGCCCTGCGCCAGGCCCAGAAGATGGAGGCTGTCGGCCAGCTGACCGGCGGCCTGGCCCATGACTTCAACAACCTGCTGTCGGGCATAGCCGGCTCGTTCGAGATGATCGGCACGCGGCTGTCGCAGGGCCGCACGCGCGACGTCGAGCGCTACCTGGCGGCCGGCCAGGGGGCCGCGCGGCGGGCGGCCGCCCTGACCCACCGCCTGCTGGCCTTCTCGCGCCGCCAGACGCTGTCGCCCAAGCCCGTCGTGATCAACCGGCTGATGACCGAGCTGGTCGACCTGGTGCGGCGTACGGTGGGGCCGTCGATCGCCGTGGAGACCGTCGCCGCCGCCGGCCTGTGGCCGACCCTGGTGGACGCCAACCAGCTGGAAAACGCCCTGCTGAACCTGTGCATCAACGCCCGCGACGCGATGCCGGACGGCGGGCGCATCACCATCGAGACCGGCAACACCTGGCTGGACCGCCGCGCCGCCGCCGAGCGCGGCATCGAGCCGGGCCAGTACGTCACCGTCTGCGTCAGCGACACCGGCGTGGGCATGGAAAAGGCGATCCAGGAGCGGGTGTTCGACCCCTTCTTCACGACCAAGCCCATGGGCGAAGGCACGGGACTGGGCCTGTCGATGGTCTACGGCTTCGCCAAGCAGTCGCACGGCCACGTCCGCATCTATTCCGAGCTGGGCCACGGGACGATGGTCTGCATCTACCTGCCGCGCCATTTCGGCGAGGAGGAGATCGAGGAGGTCCTTCCCCTCGCCCCGTTCCCCCAGGCCAGCGCCGGCGAGACCGTCCTGGTGGTGGACGACGAACCGACCATCCGCATGCTGATCACCGACACCCTCGCCGAGCTGGGCTACGCCTGCGCCGAGGCGGCGGACGGCCCGGCGGGCCTGAAGGTCCTGCAGTCGGACGCCCGGATCGACCTGCTGATCACCGACGTGGGCCTGCCCGGCGGCCTGAACGGACGCCAGGTGGCCGACGCGGCGCGGGTGCTGCGCCCCGACCTCAAGGTGCTGTTCATCACCGGCTACGCCGAGAACGCGGTCCTCAACCACGGCCACATCCAGCCCGGCATGGAGGTGCTGACCAAGCCCTTCGCCGTCGCCGACCTGGCCGGACGGGTGGATCGGATGCTGCGGACGCGCTCGACGGGCGACTAGAGGCGACGCAACCTCACGCCTCCCCGCCCGACTTCACACGCCAAGGGTGTGTGCTAGACTTCGCCGTCATCGAGGGGCGAGCATGGCGGAGGGCCGCGAACGACAGGCGGCCCGACCGCGCAAGACCAGGCGCGCGCCGAAAACGCCGACCACCGCCGATCCGGTCGAGATCGCGATGGAGGCCGTGGGCGAAGACCCCGCGCCGGACAATCCCGCCCGCCAACTGCTGATCGATCAGAACCGGCTGATCCGCGCCCAGACCTCGCTGGCCGCCAACGAGCGTTTCCGCGCCCGGATCCTGGTCCTGCGCGACTGCGCCCTGACGGCGGGCGCGGTGCTGCTGCTGGCCCTCCTGGCCTGGACCATGTGGTCGGCCAGCCGCTCGACCGCCCTGGTCATCCAGCCGTTCCGCGCGCCGACGGACCTGGCCGCCCAGGGGATCGACGGCACGATGATCGCCGGCCAGGTGCTGGACCATCTGCAGACCAAGCAACGACAGACCCCGATCCCCGTCCCCGCCAACGCCACCCAGGGGAACTGGGGCGACGACCTGCGGATCGAGATCCCAGGGGCCGGCATATCCTTCGACGACGCCGAGCACTGGCTGCGACGCCGGTTGGGCCACGAGACCGTGGTCGCCGGCGACGTCTGGCGGCCGGCGCCCGGACAACTGACCCTGACCGTCCGCACCGCCAAGGGCGCGGCCACCTTCACCGGCGCCGACGGCGACCTCGATCGCCTCGCCGACCAGGCCGCCGACGCCGTCTACGGCCAGACCCAACCCTTGCGCTTCGCCTGGTACCTCTACGACCACGACCGCCTGCCTGAAGCGCTGAAGGTCATCGAGAGCCACGCCCTTACGGGCCCCTTGGACGAACGCCCCCGCGCCTTCGCCAATTGGGGGGTGATGGTTTCCCAGAGCGGCGACGAGGCGCGCGGTTTGGCGCTGATCCAAAACGCTCTCCTGCTCGATGACCGCGTGGCGACGGTCTGGAGGCTCCAGGCCGCGGTGCTCTTTCCCAGGGGCCGATGGGAAGAGGCGCTCGCCGCCAACCAACGCTTTCTCGATCTTGTTCGCTTTGGCGGTCGGCGCGAGGCCGTCTTGCCCGAGGGCATGGCGGTCTGGAAACACCAGGCGCGTTGGATGATCGGAGAGGCGAAGGGCGACTACAGGGCCGTCGCGGCGGCGCTGGCGGAGGACAGCCACGACACGGTGTACAATACCGCGGTCGTCGCACGACGCCGGCAGGCTCGTTTCCTGGCGCTGGCCCACGACCTGGGTGAAGCACGACGGTTGAACGGCGGCGTCGCCAGCGGCGCCGGCGTCTTGAGCCAGGCCGCCACCAGCGACGGCGTGCTGCGGCGCGCCCAGGCGGACCTGGCGATCCACAGCCAACTGGACGATTGGCCGGCCGCCCTGAGCGACCTGGAACAGGTGGAGCAGGCCTTTGGCCCCATCCGCCTCCGGATGCCGGGCGTACGGCGCTCCGTCGATGTCGATCGGACGATCATCCTGGCCCAGTTGGGTCGCCACGCCGAGGCCAAGGCCGTGGGCGCGACCCTGGCGTCCGACTGCTATCCCTGCCTGGTCGCCCGGGGCCGGGCGGCGACCCTGGCCGGCGACGCGGCCGCGGCCGACCGCCTTTTCGCCGAGGCGGCGCGGCAAGGCCCTTCCCTGCCTCACGCCTTCAACGCTTGGGGTCGGGCCAAGCTGGCGCGCGGGGACGCCGATGGGGCCATCGCCCTGTTCCAGACCGCCCAGGCCAAGGGTCCGCGCTGGGCCGATCCGCCTCACTATCGCGGCGAGGCCCTGCTGGCCAAGGGCGACGCCCGGCGCGCCGTCGACGCCTTCAAGACCGCCGACCGGATGGCCCCGCAGTGGGGTCGCAATCATCTGCTGTGGGGAGAAGCCCTGGCCAGGCTGGGCAAGGCCGGGCAAGCCAGGCGGCAGTTCGAGCTGGCGCGTGGACTGGACCTGTCGACGGCGGATCGGGCGCGCGTCGATCGCGCCCTGGCCGGCGCCTAGCCCCGCGTCCGGTCCACCGTCTCCACGGTCGGGCAGGTGCGCAGCGCCGCCGAGATGTTGGTCAGGTGCTTGGCGTCCCGCACCTCGACGTCGATGTCGACGTCGAAGAAGTCGCTCTGCCGGTGGTGCATGCGCAGGTTGACGATGTTGCCGCCGGCCTCGCCGATGATCGTGCAGACCTGGCCCAGCACGCCCGGCGCGTTGCCGATGGTGGCGTGCAGGCGGGCCAGGGACACGGTCTCGCGCTCGGCCTCGGGCGTCCAGTTCAGGTCGCGCCAGAGGTCCTCGCGGTCCTCGTATTCGGCCAGCTTGGGGCAGTCGATCGTGTGGACGTCCAGGCCCTCACCGTCCTCGCGCACGATGCCGACGATGCGGTCGCCCGGCACGGGGCTGCAGCAGTGGGCGAAGTGCAGCGAGACGCCGGGGGTCAGGCCGCCGCCGCGCACATAGAGCCGGGCGGCCGTGGCGCCCTCGATCTTGCGGCGCGCCGTGGCCTCGGCCATCACCGCGTCCTTCATGCCCGGGAAGGCCGTCTCCAGCACCTGGCCCGGCAGGACCCTGCCGCGCCCGACGGCGTCGAACAGTCCGTCCTCGGTCTCCAGGGCGAAGCGCTCCAGGATCGGCCGCAGCGACACGTCCTTCAGCTTCTTGCCGGCCCGCTCGAACACCTGCTCCACCGAGGCCCGGCCCAGGCGCAGGAACTCTTCCTTCTCGGTCTGGCGGATGTGACGGCGGATGGCCGAGCGGGCGCGGCCGGTCACAGTCAGCGAGCGCCAGTCCGGCGGCACGACGGGCTTGGAGCCCCGCACCACCTCGACCACGTCGCCGTTGTTGAGCAGGGTGCGCAGCGGCTTGAGCTCGCCGTTGATCTTCACCCCGATGCAGGTGTCGCCGACGCTGGTGTGGACCGCATAGGCGAAGTCCAGCGGCATGGCCCCGCGCGGCAGGCTGACCAGCTTGCCCTTGGGGGTGAAGACGAACACCTGGTCCAGGAACATCTCGAGCTTGGCGTGTTCGACCAGCTCCTCGGCGTCGCCGCCGTGCTCCAGCACTTGGACCAGCTGGCGCAGGTTGGCCAGGGGATCGCGGCCGCCGGCGGCCTCCATGCCTTCCAGGTCCAGGCCGTACGAGGCGTCCTTGTAGCGGAAGTGGGCGGCCACGCCGTCCTCGTTGACCCGGTCCATGGCCTCGGTGCGGATCTGCATCTCGATGCGCATGCCGCGCGGCCCCACCACCGTGGTGTGCAGCGAGCGGTAGTTGTTGCGCTTGGGGGTCGAGATGAAGTCCTTGAAGCGGTCGGGCACACTGGACCAGGCGCGATGCACCACGCCCAGGGCGCGGTAGCAGTCCTCCTCGGAGTCGACGATCACGCGGAAGGCGTAGATGTCGGACATCTGCGAGAAGCCGATCGATTTGCGCTGCAGCTTGCGCCAGATCGAATACGGCGACTTCTCGCGGCCGAAGACCCGGGCGGGCAGGCCGGCCGATTCCAGGCGTGCTGAGATTTCCTGGCTGACCAGGGCCACCGCCCCGCCCTGTTCGGCGCGCAGGGTGTCCAGGCGCCGGATGATCGCGTTGCGGGCCACCGGATTGGTGTGCTCGAACGACAGCTCCTCCAGCTCGGTGCAGATGCGGTGGCAACCGATGTTGCGGGCCAGGGGCGCGTAGATGTCGCGCGTCTCGCGGGCGATGCGCTCGCGCTTGGCCTGGCTCTTGATGTAGTGCAGCGTCCGCATGTTGTGCAGACGGTCGGCCAGCTTGACCAGCAGGACGCGGACGTCCTTGGAGATGGCCAGGATGAACTTGCGCAGGTTCTCGGCCTGGCGCGCGTGCTCGGCCTGCAGTTCCAGCTTCGAAAGCTTGGTGACGCCCTCGACCAGCTCGGCGATCTCCTCGCCGAACAGCTTGGCGATCTCCTCCTTGGTGACCGGGGTGTCTTCGATCACGTCGTGCAGCAGGGCCGTGACGATGGTCGCGGTGTCCAGCCGGTATTCGGTGAGGATGCCGGCCACCTCGATCGGGTGGGCGTAGTAGGGGTCGCCGCTGGCCCGGGTCTGCGAGCCGTGCATGCGCATGGCGTAGACATAGGCGCGGTTCAGCAGGGCTTCGTCGGCCGTCGGATCGTAGGCGTGGACGCGCTCGATCAGCTCGTACTGGCGGAGGAACTTCTGGCGGGGCTTGGGAGGAGCCGCGGCCGGAGCGGGCGCGGGGCCATCATTGGCGGGGGGAGCGGCCGGAGCCACAGACGAAGACGCGCCCGATTCGGAATCGGGCGCGCGTTCGGAAGGAGCGGCGGCGGGCGCCGCTTCGAGAGTGAGAGGGTCTGCGCCGTCGGGGCTCAGTACCGCTCCTCCTGACCGCCGTCGCGGTCGCTCTGCAGGGCGCGAACGAGTTCGAGTTCGCTCATCTGCATGTGGGTGGGATCGGCCAGCAGGGCGAGGGTTTCGGCCTCTTCCTCGGCTTCGGTGTGCTCATCGACGCGTTGCAGCGTGGTGATCAGCTGTTCCTTGAGGCCCTCGTGATCGACCACGTCGTCGGCGATCTCGCGCAGGGCGACGACGGGGTTCTTGTCGTTGTCGCGATCGACGAGCAGCGAGGCGCCGGCCGAGATGCCGCGCGCCCGATGGGCGGACAGCAGGACCAGAGCGAAGCGGTTCGGGACCTTCTCGACGCAATCTTCGACGGTGACGCGGGCCATGAATTCCTCGGGCTGTGAGCCTTGGTTATCGCAAAATAGGGTCTCAGGCGGCGTTACACAACGCCGCATCGGTAGAGTCCCGGCTTTCGCGAGGGGGCGCTTATGCCGTGTTCGTCCGGAGAAGTCCAGCGGAACGGCGCGCAGGCGCCCCGCCCTAGCGGTTCTTCTGCGGATGGATCGTCTCGCCGCGCTCCAGCATGGCGACGAAGGTCTCGATCTTCTTTTTCCGTCCGGCCTCGGTCTTCATGTTGTGCGTGCGGAAGGCCAGGGCGAAGCGGTTCTGCGCCGACAGCTTGGCCAGCATCGCCTTGGCGGCCGGGCTGGCGTCGATCGCGGCCTGCAGGTCGTCGGGGATCTTCATGGCCTTGCCGGCGGCGTAGGCCCGGTCCCAGCGCCCGTCGGCCTTGGCCGCCTCGACCTCGCGCAGGCCGTGCGGGGTCATCCGTCCCTCGTCGACCAGGCGGGCAACGTTGTCGACGTTGATCTGGCTCCAGATGCTCTTCCGGCCGCGCGGCGTGTAGCGCTGGAGGAAGCTCTTGTCGTCGAAGGCCTTGCGGACCGCGTCGATCCAGCCCCAGCACAGCACCACGTCGATCGCCTGCTTGGCGTTGATCGAGGGCAGGCCGGAGTCGACCTTGTGGATCTTTATCCAGACCTCGTCCTGCTTGTCGTGGTGACGCGAGAGCCAGTCATAGAAGGCGTCGGCGTCGACGAATTCGCGGACGTGGTCGGGGTTGACCTTGATCGGGGCCATGGGCGGTTCTCGGGCAAGAGCGTCCCGGGCGCGAGGCCCGGGACCTGAGGAACCTGCCCTACCAGACCTTCACACGCTTTTCTGGCGGCAGGTACAGCGCGTCGCCCGGCTTGATGTCGAAGGCGGCGTACCAGGCGTCGAGGTTGCGCACGGTGTCGGCGCGGTACTGGTCGGGGGCGTGGCCGTCGGTGACCAGTTGCTGGCGCAGAGCCTCGGGCCGGTCATAGCCGCGCCAGCTCTGGGCGAAGGCCAGGAAGAACCGCTGGTCGCCGGTCAGGCCGTCGATCACCGGGGCCGGCTTGCCGCCCAGCGAGGCGTGGTAGGCGTCCAGGGCGGCGGCCAGGCCGGCGACGTCGGCGATGTTCTCGCTCAGCGTCTGCTTGCCGTTCACGGCCAGGTCGGGGAACGGCTTGTAGCCGTCGAACTGGTCGGCCAGGGCCACGCCGGCCTTCTGGAAGTGGTCGTAGTCGCTGGGCGTCCACCAGTTGCGCAGGCGGCCCTGGCTGTCGAACTGGGCCCCCTGGTCGTCGAAGCTGTGGCTGACCTCGTGGCCGATCGTGGCGCCGGTGCCGCCATAGTTGGCCGCCGCGTCGAACGCGGCGTCGAAATAGGGCGACTGCAGGATGGCGGCCGGGAAGTTCAGGCCGTTCAGCATCGGCAGGTTCACGGCGTTGACGGTCTGGGGCGTCATCACCCACTGACCCCGGTCGACCGGCTTGCCCAGCTGGCTGATCCAGTAGGCGGTCTCGAACTTCTCCGAGCGCTGCACGTTGCCGACCGGGTCGCCGCGTACGATCTCCAGGGCCGTATAGTCGCGCCACGTGTCGGGATAGCCGACGCCGACCTTCAGCACCTCGACCTTGCGGCGGGCCTCGGCCTTGGTGGCCGGGTCCATCCAGTCCAGGCCGTCGATGCGGCGCACGAACGAGGCCTTGATGTTGTCGACCATGGTCGCGACCTCGGCCTTGGACTGGGCCGGGAAGTACTTCTCGACATAGAGCTTGCCGACCACCTCGCCCAGCACGGCGTTGGTCGAATTGACCCCGCGCTTCCAGCGGGCCGCCAGCTGCGGCGTGCCCGACAGGGCGTTGCCGTAGAAGGCGAAGCGCTCGTCGACGAACGCCTTGGGCAGCAGGTTCGAATAGTGATCGAGGTAGTGGAAGGCCAGGTAGTCCTTCCAGGTATCGACGCTCTCGTCGGCGGCGGCCTTGCCCAGGCCGACGACCATGGTCGGATGCCAGACGATGAAGCGCGGCTGGCCGCCCAGGCCGGCGGCGGTGAAGAAGGTCTTCCAGTCCAGCCCAGGGGCCTTGGTCGCGAAGTCGGCCTGGGTCCAGCTGTTGTTGGCCTTCTGGACGTCGGCGCTGTCGGCGCGGCTGCCCGAGGCCTGGGCCAGCTTGGTCTCCAGCGCCATGATCCGGGCGGCCTTGGCCTCGGCGTCGGCGACGCCGCCCAGGGCCAGGACCTTGGCGATGTGGGCCTGATACTTGGCCCGGACGGTCTTCATCGCGTCCTTGTCGGACAGGTAGTATTCGCGGTCGGGCATGCCCAGGCCGCCCTGCAGCAGGAACGGCGCGTACTTGCTGGTGTCGTCGAAGGCCGGCGAGGCCCACAGGCCCAGGACGTTGTCTGTGTAGAAGTCGGTGGCGTTCAGGGCGTCGACGTCGGCGCGGACGTTGCCGCCCAGCACCTTGGCCAGGTCCGTGCGGGTCTTGATCGCCGCGATCCGCGCCAGGCCCGCCTGCATCGGCGCCAGGCCCGCCTTCTCGATGGCCGCCTCGTCCATGTAGCTGGCGTAGTAGTCGCCCACCTTCTTGGCGTCCGCTGAACCGCCCGCCTTGGCCGCGTCCTGGATCAGGTCGACCGTGCGCTTGGCGGTCTTCTCGACCAGGATGGCGCCGACGCCGTAGCTGCTGCGATCGGGCGGGATCGGGTTGGCCTTGATCGCCGTCCCGTTGGCGTAGGTCCAGAACTCGTCGCCCGGCTTGACCGAGGTGTCGAAGGCCGACTTGTCGACACCGCTCTGGAGGTCGGCCGCGAAGGCCGGAGCGGAGGACAGCAACGCGCCGACGGCGGCGCAGGCGAGCAGCGTACGGGTGAAGGTCATGAAGGATGGTCCCCAGGGGGCGCGGGCGCGAAGGCGCTCAGCACGATTTGGCGCGGACTATCGAACCGGCTTCGTCGGGGGGCGAATTAAAGTTTGGCAATGTCGGCGGGAACGGCGTCCGTCCCCACCGTCGCCGCCGCCGCCAGCTCGGTCGCCGTGCGCCCGCTGACCGGATGCCGCCAGTCCGGCGCGATCTCCGCCAGCGGGCCCATCACGAACAGCCGCTCGTGCGCCCGGGGATGCGGGACGACCACCGCGCCCTCCAGGACCATCCGGCCGTGGGCGATCAGGTCCAGGTCCAGGGTGCGCGGGGCGTTGGGCTCGGCGCGGACCCGGCCGAAGCGGGCTTCGATGCGGTGCAGGACCGCCAGGACCGCCTCGGCCGGCAAGGTCGTCTCGACCAGCGCCACCCCGTTCAGATAGGCCGGCGCGGTCGGGTCGGGCCAGGCGGCCGAGGTCCACCAGGACGAGCGCGCGGTCACCGCCAGCCCCTCGGCCGCCAGGGCCGCGACGGCCGCCTCCAGCAGGGCCTCGCGACTCGGGTATGATCCAGGCAGGCTGCAGCCCAGGGCGACCACCACCGCCTGGTCCGACTGATTTTGATCGAACTGATTTTTCAAGGAATTCCGATCACGTGACCTTCTACCCGACCGAGCGCCTGGCGCTGTTCATCGACGGGGCCAATTTCTTTTCCGCCGCCAAGGCCCTGGGCTTCGACATCGACTACCGCAAGCTGCTGGACGAGTTCCGCAAGCGCGGTGTGCTGGTGCGCGCCTATTACTACACCGCCATCGCCGAGAACGAGGAGTATTCCCCGATCCGGCCGCTGGTCGACTGGCTGGACTACAACGGCTTCACCCTGGTGACCAAACCGGCCCGCGAGTTCACCGACAGCCAGGGCCGCAAGCGCTGGCGCGGCGACATGGACATCGAGATCGCCGTCGACATGATGGAGATGGCCGCCACGGTCGACCACCTGGTGCTGTTCTCGGGCGACGGCGACTTCCGCGCCCTGGTCGAGGCCGTGCAGCGCAAGGGCCGCCGGGTCACGGTGGTGTCCACCATGAAGAGCCAGCCGCCGATGACCAGCGACGACCTGCGCCGCCAGGCCGACAACTTCGTGGACCTGGCGGACCTGGGCAACATCATCGGCCGCCCGCAGCGGTCGGGCGGCCTCCCCCGCTTCGTCACCGAGCCGGCGCGTGGTCCCGCCGCCCACGACGACGACGGCGACGAGGACTGACCATGGCCCAACACTCCAACATCCCCGGCGAGGTCGTCCCCTCGCCCGCCGAACCGCCGCGCGACTGCCCGCTGTGCCCGCGCCTGGTGGCCTATCGCCGCGAGAATAAGGACCTGTATCCCGACTGGTTCAACGGCCCGGCCCCGTCGTTCGGCGATCATGACGCCCGCCTGCTGGTCGTGGGCCTGGCCCCCGGCCGCAAGGGCGCCAACCGCACCGGCCGACCGTTCACCGGCGACTATGCCGGGACCCTGCTCTACGACACCCTGATCAAGTACGGCTTCGCCACCGGCAGGTTCGAGGCCCGGCCGGACGACTCCCTGAAGCTGATCGGCGCGGCCGTGACCAACGCCGTCCGCTGCGCCCCGCCCGGCAACAAGCCCGAGACGTCCGAGGAGAACAACTGCCGGCCGTTCCTGACGGCGCGGCTGGAGATGTTCCCCAAGCTGAAGGCCATCGTCACCCTGGGCGACGTCTCGCGCCGCAACTTGCTGAAGGCCCTGGGCCTGAAGGCCTCGGCGGGCCTGCCCGGCCACGGCACCGAGTTCCAGGCCGGGCCCTATCGGGTGTTCAACAGCTACCACTGCTCGCGGCTGAATACGAACACGGGGCGGCTGACCACGCCGATGTTCGAGGAGCTGTTCGCGCGGGTGAAGGCGTATCTGGACGGCAATCCCTAGGCGCCGCGCCTCAAGGTGGGGACAGACACTCACGGTAAGGCCTTGCCGGAATGGCGACGCGCATCGAGTGAGTGTCTGTCCCCTAAGTCGTCACCAAACCAACCCAACAGTCTTCAGCCGCACACGCGCCAGGGTGTGGTTCGAGGCCAGGAACAGGGTCGAGCCGTCCTCGCCGAACGCGCAGTTGGCGATGGCCGTGCCGGTCTCGATCACCCCGATCAACTCGGCGTCCGGCGTCAACACCAGCACCCCGCCCGGCCCCGTGGCGTAGAGCCGCCCTTCGGTGTCCAGGCACATGCCGTCCGGCAGGCCCGCCCCGCCCGCCTCGCGCAACGGCATGGCGTCGAAGAACAGGGCCTTGCTCGTCGGCAGGCCGTCCGGCCCCAGGTGGTAGACCACCAGCTGGGGGCCGTGCGGATCGGAGACCGAGACGTACAGCCGCCGCTCGTCCGGCGACAGGGCGATCCCGTTCGGGAAGGTCAGCTCGGCGTCCAGCAGGTCCAGGCCGCCGCCCGGCCGCAGGCGGTAGACGCCGTTGAAGTCCAGCTCGCGCAGCGGCGAGGCGTTGCGGCCTTTCAGGCCGTAGGTCGGATCGGTGAAGTAGATCGCGCCCGACTTGGCGACCGCCAGGTCGTTGGGGCTGTTGAACCGCTTGCCCTCCCAGCGGTCGATCACGAACGTCTTCTTCTTGGTCTTCAGGTCGATCCGGGCCAGGGCCCGGTTGCCGTGATCGCAGGCCAGCAGGAAACCGGCGGCGTCCAGCGCCATGCCGTTCTGGCCCGGCTCGGCGAAGGCGTCGGTGGGCGGGCCGTCATAGCCGGACGGGTTGAGGAACTCGGACAGGCCGTCCGCCTGGCTCCAGCGGTACATGACGTTGCCCGGTACGTCCGAGAACACCAGGTAGCCGCCGTCGCGAACCCAGACCGGCCCCTCCGACCAGATGAAGCCGTCGGCCAATTGCTGGATCTGGGCGTCCGGCGCGATCACGGCGTCGAGCTTCGGGGAAAGGCGGTGGATCCGGCCGACGACGGGATAGGTCATGGTGGAACCCACGCTCACGAGCGCACCCTGGGCAACGCGTCCAACCACCGCGCATAGGCCTGCTCGCGGACGTTGACGCTGACGGTCGGCGTCAGGACCTCCGCCTCCGGTCGCGCCCGCACCGCCTCCTCGACCGAGGCGTAGACCCCTGCCCCGACCCCGGCGAACAGGGCCGCGCCCAGGGCCGTGGTCTCCTGGTAGCTGGCGCGGTGCACGGGGATGCCGGTCAGGTCGGCCAGGCGCTGGCTGAACCAGACGCTCTTGGCCATGCCGCCGTCGATGCGCAGGGCCGCGTCCTCGAAGGCCGAGGGCGCGTCGKCCCGCATGGCCTCGATCAGGTCGCGCCCCTGGAAGACGCAGCTGTCGAACGTGGCCTGGGCGATCTCGGCCGCGCCGGCGTCGCGGGTCAGGCCGAAGATCGCGCCGCGCGCCTCGGCGTCCCACCAGGGCGCGCCCAGGCCGGTGAAGGCCGGCACCACGACCACCCCGTGGTCCTCGCGCGCGGTCCGGGCCAGGGCCTCGGCGCCGCGCGGCCCATTGCGGACGCCCAGTCCCTCGTTCAGCCATTGGATCGCCGCCCCGGCCACGAAGATCGAGCCTTCCAGGGCGTAGGTCGTGCGGCCGCCCACCCGCGCCGCCACCGTGGTCAGCAGGCGCGAGGCCGAATGCGGCCGGTCCTCGCCGGTGTTGACCAGCATGAAGCCGCCGGTGCCGTAGGTGACCTTCATCTCGCCCGGATGGATGCAGCCCTGCCCCATCAGCGCCGCCTGTTGGTCGCCGGCCACGCCGCGGATCGGCAGCGCGCGACCCAGGATGTCGGCCGTGACCTCGCCATAGTCGGCCGCGCAGTCCAGCACGGTGGGCAACAGGGCGCGCGGCACGTTGAACAGGGCCAGCATCTCGTCCGACCAGGCCTGGGCCTGGATGTCGAACAGCAGGGTGCGGGAAGCGTTGGTGGCGTCGGTGGCGTGGACCCGATTGCCCGCCAGCCGCCAGATCACCCAGGTGTCGATGGTGCCGCACAAGAGCTCGCCGGCCTCGGCCCGGGCCCGCGCGCCGGGGACCTTGTCCAGGATCCAGGCGATCTTGGTGCCCGAGAAATAGGGGTCCAGCAGCAGGCCGGTGGCGGCGGTGACGGCGGGCTCGTGGCCCGCCTCGCGCAGGCGGTCGCAGACATCGGCCGTGCGCCGGTCCTGCCAGACGATCGCCGGATGGATCGGGCGGCCCGTGGCCTTGTCCCAGACCACCACCGTCTCACGTTGGTTGGTGATCCCCAGAGCGGCGATGTCGGCGGCGTCGCGGTCGCACTTCTCGACGGTGTCGCGCAGCACGCCCACGCAGGCGGCGTAGATCTCCTCGGCGTCGTGCTCGACCCAGCCGTCGCGGGGATAGCTCTGGCGCAGCGGCCGGCTGGCGTCGCGCACCGGCTTGCCGTCGGCCTGGAACAGGATGGCCCGGGTGCTGGTGGTGCCCTGATCGAGCGCGAGGATCAGAGGTTGGCCCATGCGTCTTTCGTCTCCCTGGCGATCTCGGTGGCCGTTTACGGCGTCTTGTCCTGCGGCATCGCGACGCTTGTCGTCGCCCTGCGTGGATTCACCTGTTTAAGCATGTTTTCATCTGACGCCGCCAAGGTCCGTCTTGGTTAAGCTTGGATTTCGAGGAGGCTGGTTGAACCAGGCCGCCCAGACCGCGCAGCTCCTGTCCCTGGCCCGCAGCCGCGAGCCGGCCGATCGCGAGCGCCTGCTCGCCGGCATCGTGGAGATGTGCGACGCGGGCCAGGCGCGCGGCCAGCCGACCGCGCCCGAGGTCCAGATCCTGCTCGACTCGATCTTCATGACCCTGGTGGTCGAGGCCGAACGCGACATCCGCGCCCGCCTGGCCCAGAGCCTGGCCGACGCCACCTGGGCGCCGCCCGCCCTGATCAACATCCTGGCCCTCGACGAGATCGAGATCGCCCGCCCGATCATCGCCCGCAGCCCGATCCTGCAGGACCACGACCTGATCCGCCTGCTGGTCCAGGCCACCCTGGAGCACCAKATCGAGATCGCCCGCCGGCCGCAGCTGTCGCCGGCCGTGGTCGAGGCGATCCTGGCCAAGGACGAGTCGGCCGTGCTGACCGCCCTGGCCAGCAACCCGACCGCCCAGATCTCGCCCGAGGGCCTACGCCGCCTGGTCGACAAGGCCCGCGACGTGGTGGCCCTGCGCTCGCCCCTGGCCCGGCATCCGAACCTGTCCAGCGACCTGGCCGAGCAGCTGTACCTGTGGGTCGGCCGCGCCCTGCGCGACAGCCTGATCGGGCGTTTCCAGCTGGACCCGGACAAGATGGCCCTGGCCGTCGAGGCCGCCCTGCGCAACGCCCACGCCGGCGCGGCCCTGGTCGACAAGCCCACGGTCKAACAGGCCGAGGACCGCGAGGAGATGGAGGCCGCCCTGGTCGAGAAGCTGGACGCCGCCGGCCAGCTGCGCCCCGGCTACCTGCTGAGGGTGCTGCGCGAGCGCCGCCTGCCGCTGTTCCTGTTCGCCCTGGCCCGCCTGGGCCGCTTCGACGTGCGCCAGGTGCGCCGCGCGATCGACAGCAACCGCCCCGAACTGCTGGCCCTGGCCTGCTCGGCCGTCGGCATCGACCGCAGCGTCTTCCCGACCATCCTGGCCCACGTGCGCGAACTGAACGGCGGTCGCCCCGGCGGTGGTCCCGAAGCGGCCCGCAAGGCCAGCGGCGCCTTCGGCCCGTTCGCGCCCGACATCGCGGCCATGGCCTTCCGCCAGGCCGTCAGCGCGGCCTGAGACCCCAGGGCTCCATGAGCGGCTTCTCCTCCAATCGGGGACGGGTCCACGCCGTCCGCTGCCTGCGGCTGGCCTTGGCCCTGGCCCTGATCGCCGCCGCGCTCCTGGGCTTCGACTTGGCCAGCGGAGGGCGTTTCGACCCGACCGTCCGCCTCGCTCTGGTCGGGACCCTGATCGTCTCTTCGATCGCCTGCGTCGCCACGCGATGGGCGCTCGCGGCGTGGTTCTCCGGATCGTTCACCGATGAGCAGGACCCCATGCGCGATTGAGGCCCCGCGCCGGGTTTGACAACCCGCCGACGATCCAGCCACTTGGCGCAATGTTCCAGCCCCTGCCCTTCGTGACTCGCCTGACCTTCAAGGCCAGTGACCGCCCCGAGGCGCAGGAGGCGCGCGAGCGGCTGATCGCCCGCTACGGCGACGTCGGCGACGAGAACGCCCAGGTGATCGTGGCGCTCGGCGGCGACGGCTTCATGCTGGAGACCCTGCACGAGACCCTGCAGCGCCAGACCCCGATCTACGGCATGAACCGCGGCTCGGTCGGTTTCCTGATGAATGAGTACAGCGAGGACGACCTGCTGGCCCGGATCAACGCCGCCGAGCGGGCCGTGATCCACCCTCTGGCCATGGTCGCCATCGACTCCAACCGCAAGCAGCACCGGGCCCTGGCCATCAACGAGGTGTCGTTGCTGCGCCAGACCCGCCAGACCGCCAAGCTGCGCATCAGCATCGACGGCAAGGTGCGGATGGGCGAGCTGGTCTGCGACGGCGCCCTGCTGGCCACCCCGGCCGGTTCGACCGCCTACAACCTGTCGGCCCACGGGCCGATCATCCCGATCGGCGCTCAGGTGCTGGCCCTCACCCCGATCAGCGCCTTCCGCCCACGGCGCT
Organism: Caulobacter sp. 05T431; assembly: GCF_056665975.1. Lineage (NCBI taxonomy): Bacteria > Pseudomonadati > Pseudomonadota > Alphaproteobacteria > Caulobacterales > Caulobacteraceae > Caulobacter > Caulobacter sp. 05T431. Next base: position 36,950 of record NZ_JBFTKU010000020.1, read on the forward strand.
GGCGCGGCGCGCTTTTGCCGCAGTCCGCCAGGGTGACGTTCKAGATCCTGGAATGCGATAAGAGACCGGTCAGCGCCGTGGCCGATAACTTCGAGGTCCGCGACGTTGTCGAGGTCCACATCGCCGAGGACAGCAGCGCCAGCCTCTCCATGCTCTTCGACGCCGGTCGAAGCCTCGAGGAGCGGGTCCTGACAGAGCAGTTCTCGGCCTGACAACGTTGGAACTATTGGTCAGGGCGCTCCCCGCCCAGTGGTCAGGGTAGAAATGGGCGTCTCATCTAATATTAACGCCTTGATCCTACATTTCAGACCAATGCCCAGGGGGAAGCGTCCGTGACCAACAAGTCCGCCGCGGAAGTGATTCAGGTGCCGAACATGCTCAAGCTCAAGGTTGGCGGTCGTGGCGGGATCGATATGGCGGCCATCGCCAAGGCCGAAGCCGCGCTGAAAAGCCTGTCGGGCAACTTCGCCCAGTGGCTCAATGACGAGATCGTCAAACTGGAGGCCGCGCGCCAGGAAGTCCGCTCCCAGGGCCTGACCGCCGAGACGGTCGAGACCCTGTACCTGCGCGCCCACGACCTGAAGGGCCTGGGCGCCACCTACGAATTCCCGCTGATCACCCGCCTGGCCGCCTCGCTGTGCCGGCTGATCGACGACCCGGAAACCCGCCTGAGCGCGCCGATGTTCCTGGTCGACGCCCATATCGACGCCATCAAGGCCTGCGTGCGCGACGACATCCGCGTCGACACCCACCCGGTGGGCAAGGTGCTGGCCGCCGAACTGGAAGCCAAGGTCGCCGAATACCTGGCCGGCTGATCGGCCTTCCAATCTAGAGACCTTTCAAAGGCCCCGGTCCGCGCCGGGGCCTTTTGCATGGGCGGTCGCCGCCCTATCTCCCGACCTCGACGACGCAGGGGAACGCATGCTCGAACAGGAACCCAGCCGCACGGCCTGGATGGCGGCCACGCACCGCGCCGCCCACCAGGTGCTGGAGCGCGGCCTCATCTTCAGCGACCCGCTGGCCCTGCGCATCCTGGGCCAGGACGCCGAAAGCGTGGCGAAGGACGCCCTGGCCCATCCCGAGCGACGGGGCATGCGGGTGTTCATCGCCGCCCGCGCCCACCTGGCCGAAAGCGCCCTGGCGGCGGGCGTTGACGAGCGGGGCATCCGCCAGTTGGTGGTGCTGGGCGCGGGCTTGGACACCTTCGCCTATCGCAATCCCCTCGCCGACCGCCTGAAGGTGTTCGAGGTGGACCATCCCGCCACCCAGGCCTGGAAGCGCCGTCGCCTGGACGAGGCCGGGATCGCCGTCCCCGACGACGTCGTCCACGCCCCCGTCGACTTCGAGCGCGAGGCCCTGCTGGACGGCCTGGCGGCGGCGGGCCTGGACCCGACCCGGCGGACCTTCTTCATGTGGCTGGGCGTGGTCCCCTACCTGACCGCCGAGACGGTGCGCGCCACCCTGGCGGCCATCGCCGGCCTGCCCGGCGGGGCCGAGGTCGCCTTCGACTACGCCGATCCGCCCGCCGCCCTGTCGGACGAGGCCCGCGCGGCGCATCAGGCCCGCGCCGAACGCGTCGCGGCGCTCGGCGAGCCCTGGCTCAGCTACTTCGAACCACCGGCCCTGCGCGGGACGCTGAGCGAACTGGGCTTCGCCGAGATCGAGGACCTGGGCCCACGCGACCTCGCCGAACGCTACTGGCCCGGCGCGGGCCGGGCGACKCCCGAACGCGGCGGCCACGTGGTGCTGGCGCGGACGGCCTGACCGCTCAGACCCCGAACAGCCCCTTCAGGTACGGATTGAGCATCCGCCCGTCGGGATCCAGCTTGGCGCGGACCTTCAGGAAGTCGTTCCAGCGCGGATACAGCCCGGCCAGCTGGTCGCCCGACACGCTGTGCAGCTTGCCCCAGTGCGGCCGGCCGCCGTAGCGGCGGAAGATMGGCTCGATCAGGGTGTAGAGGAAGGCGAACTCGTCCTTGTAATGGGCGTGGACGGCGATGGAGCCCCTAGGCTCGCCCTGAAAAGGTGACAGCCAGGCGTCGTCGGGGGCGATGCGGCGGCATTCGATCGGGAAGAAGACATCGGGCCGCTCCTTCTCGATGGTCGCCACGATCTCGGCCAGGGCCTTCAACTGCACGCCGGCCGGCAGGTGGAACTCCATCTCGTTGAAGCGCACCGGCCGCTCGGTGGACAGCAGCTTCCAGCCCTCGTCGATCGCCTTCTCGGGCTTGGTCCCGCCCAGCAGGGCCCGGGCGGCGGCCTTGCGCAGCGGGGCCGAGAAGCCCAGCAGGTTGCGCAGGCCCTTCAGGGCGTCGAGGAAGACGGTGTCCTGGTCCGGACCGCGCGGGATCGCCGGCGCATCGGTCTCGTCGTGGCTGATGCAGGCGGCGAGGCCCGTGAACGGCACGGCGTAGAACTCGTAGTTGCGGTGCCTGGCCCAGCGCGCCTCGGCCTGGGCCAGGGCGTCCTCGAACGGCTCCAGCCAGACGTTGCGCTCCAGCCGGCGGTTGGCCGTGGTCTTCAGCCGGACCTGGGTGATCACCCCCAGCGCGCCCAGCGAGACCTTGGCCGCCTGGAAGACGTCGGCGTCGCGGTGCTCGCCGCAGTCGATGACCTGGCCCTTGGGCGTGACCAGGCGCAGGGCCGTGACGTCGCCGTGCAGGGCCTTTAGCGTCGCGCCCGTGCCGTGGGTGCCGGTGGCCAGGGCCCCGGCCAGGGCCTGCTTGTTGATGTCGGGCAGATTGGCCATGGCCCGGCCCTTGGCGGCCAGGGCCGGGCCCAACGCGCCCAGCCGCGTGCCGGCGGCGACGACGGCCTCGTCGCCCTCCCAGGCGATGATCCCCGACAGCCCGTCCAGCGACACCAGCGTGCCGTCGGTGGGCGCCAGGGCGGTGAACGAGTGGCCGGCCCCCACGGGGCGGATCGGGACCAGGGCGGCCTTCAGGACCTGGGCGACCTCGGCCTCGGTCTTGGGCGCGGCGCGGGCGGCGGGATAGGCGTGCTGCACGCCCGACCAGTTGCGCCACAGGAGGTGGCCCTGGGCGTCGGTGGTCGGCGGGGCCGGCGGCTCGGGCTTGTCGTGGGTGGCGACCGCATAGCCGCCGCCGACCGCCGCCGCGCCCAGACCGCCCACAAGGAGCGCGCCGCGTCTCGATACCGTCATCCGTTCCGCCCCCGGCCTTAAGTCGCGGAGTCTTCGCGCCCCGCCATGAAGCGTATCAGAGCGTTGAAATCGTTCGGGGTGCAAGCGGCGCATTGGCCGCCGGCCGGCATGGCCTGGAAGCCCTGGACGGCGTGGTCCAGCAGCACGGCCTCGCCCTGCTTCCAGCGCGGATCCCAGGCCTTGCGGTCGTGGACCAGCGGCGCGCCCGTGCCGGGGATCGCGTGGCAGGCCTTGCAGGACTCGCCGTACAGCGCCGCCAGGTTCGGATCGGCCGGCGCCAGCGCCCAGGCCTGGGCCGCCGTCGGCGCGGGCGGGACAGGCGGGGAACAGGCCGCCAGACCCGTCAGCAGGACCAGGGCGGCCAGGTGACGCACTATTCGGCGATCCCGTTCAGGCGCTTKGCGGCGCTGACGGTGTTGGCCAGCAGCATGGCGATGGTCATCGGCCCCACCCCGCCCGGCACCGGGGTGATGGCCCCGGCGACGGCCTTGGCCTCGTCGAAGGCCACGTCGCCGACCAGGCGGGTCTTGCCGGCGGCCGCCGCGACCGGATCGCGCGACGGGAAGCGGGTGATGCCGACGTCGATCACCACCGCGCCCGGCTTGATCCAGTCGCCCTTGACCATCTCGGGCCGGCCGACGGCGGCCACCAGGATGTMGGCCTCGCGGCAGATGCCCGGCAGGTCCTTGGAACGCGAATGGGCGATGGTGACGGTGCAGTCGGCGGCCAGCAGCAGCTGGGCCATCGGCTTGCCCATCAGGTTCGAGCGGCCGATCACCACCGCCCGCTTGCCCGATAGGTCGCCGACCACGTCCTTCAGCAGCACCATGCAGCCGGCCGGGGTGCACGAGGTCAGGGCCGGCAGGCCGCTGGCCAGGCGGCCGGCGTTGGTCACGGTCAGGCCATCGACGTCCTTGTCGGGCGAGATCGCCGCGACGATGACGGCCTGGCTCATGTGGTCGGGGACGGGGAACTGCACCAGCACGCCATGGATGGCCGGGTCGTCGTTCAGCCGCTCGACCAGCGACAGCAGCTCGGCCTGGCTGGTCTCGGCCGGCAGGCGGTGGGTCTCGGAATGCATGCCGGCGGCGGTGGTCTGCTCGCCCTTGCTGCGCACATAGACCTGGCTGGCGGGGTCCTCGCCGACCAGCACCACGGCCAGGCCCGGCGTCAGACCGTGCTCGGCCTTCAGCCGCGCCACCTCGGCGGCGACGTCTTCGCGAAGCTTGGCCGCGAAGGCCTTGCCGTCGATGATTCTGGCTTCCGACATCGGCGTCTCCTGTTTGCGCGTGCCTAGCCTCTCGGTCGGTCACAAGCAATATGTGCGGACGCGCGTCAGAAGTCGCTTGAGCTTCGCCCAATCATGCTAGAGCCGAAGCATGGTCTCCGCGTCGTCTTCCCAACGCGCCGACGTCGTCCTGGTGGGCGGCGGACTGGCCAACGGCCTGATCGCCCTGCGGCTGAAGAGCCTGCGGCCCGCCTTGCGCGTGATCCTGCTGGAACAGGGCCCGACCGTGGGCGGCGAACACACCTGGTGCCACTTCGCCACCGACGTCGACGCGGTGGAGGCCGGCTGGCTGCGGCCGCTGATCGTCCATCGCTGGTCGGGCTACGAGGTCCGCTTCCCCGGCCACAGCCGGCAGCTGCCCACCGACTACCTGGCCATCACCTCCCAGCGCCTGCACCAGGCGGTGACCGCCGCCCTGGGCGCCGACGCCTGGCTGTCGGCCACGGTGTCGGACGTCAATCCGCACCAGGTGACCCTGGCCGACGGCCGGACGATCGCGGCGGGGGCGGTGATCGACGGGCGGGGGCCGCGCAAGAGCCGCAGCCTGGCCCTGGGCTACCAGAAGTTCGTCGGCCAGGGCGTGCGCCTGTCCGCCCCGCACGGCCTGACCCGGCCGATCATCATGGACGCCACGGTCTCGCAGGAGGACGGCTACCGCTTCGTCTACGTCCTGCCGCTGGACGCCACGCGGCTGCTGATCGAGGACACCCGCTACAGCGACGGCCCCGAGCTGAACCGCCCCGCTCTGCGCAAGACGATCGCCGCCTACGCCAAGGCCCAGGGCTGGACCATCGCCAAGGTCGAGCGCGAGGAGGACGGGGTCCTGCCCATCGCCCTGGGCGGCGACATCGACGCCTACTGGCGCGAGGCGCGGCCGCACATCGCCGAGGTCGGCCTGCGCGCGGCCCTGTTCCAGCCGACCACCGGCTATTCCCTGCCCGACGCCGCGCGTCTGGCCGAAACCATCGCCGCCCTGCCCCGCATCACCAGCGCCACCGTCCGTGCCTGCGTCGAGACCCAGTCCAAGACCGTCTGGCGTCGGCGGCGCTTCCTGCGGCTGCTGAACCGCATGCTGTTCCGCGCCTGCGCGCCGGGGGATCGTTACAAGGTGCTCGAGCGCTTCTATCGTCTGTCGCCGGGCCTGATCCAACGCTTCTACGCCGCGCGCTTGAGCCGGTTCGACAAGGCCCGCATCCTGATCGGCAAGCCGCCGGTCCCGATCTCGGCGGCCATCAAATGCATCGGCGAGAGCTCGGTGTTCGGGGGACAAGACGCATGACGACGACGCCGAAGCCGAAGGCCGCCGTGATCGGCGCGGGATTCGGGGGCCTGGCCCTGGCCGTCCGCCTGCAGTCCTCGGGCTTCGACGTCACCGTCTTCGAGGGGCGTGAGAAGCCTGGCGGCCGGGCCTATGTCTGGCACGACGAGGGCTTCACCTTCGACGCCGGCCCCACCGTGGTCACCGATCCCGACTGCCTGAAGGAACTGTTCGCGCTCAGCGGCCGTAGGATCGAGGACTATGTCGAGCTGCTGCCGGTCGATCCGTTCTACCGCCTGGTCTGGGAGGACGGCGACGTTTTCGACTACGTCAACGACCAGGCCCAGCTCGACGCCCAGATCGCCAAGCGCAATCCGGCCGACGTCGAGGGCTATCGCCGCTTCCACGCCTATTCCGAGGAGCTGTACCAGAAGGGCTATGTCGAGCTGGGCGCGGTGCCGTTCCTCGACTTCGGCAGCATGATCGCCTCGGCCCCCGCCCTGATGAAGCTGCAGGCCTGGCGCAGCGTCTATGACAAGGTCGCTGGTTTCGTGAAGGACGAGCATGTGCGCCAGGCGCTGTCGTTCCACAGCCTGCTGGTCGGCGGCAGCCCATTCGCCACCTCGTCGATCTACGCCCTGATCCACGCCCTGGAGCGGCGCGGCGGCGTCTGGTTCCCGCGCGGCGGCACCCACGCCCTGATCCGGGCCCTGGTGAAGCTGCTTGAAGACCTGGGAGGGACGATCCATCTGGGCTCGCCGATCCAGAAGATCACGACCCAGGCCGGACGCGTCACGGGCGTGATCCGCGCCGACGGCCAGTTCGAGGCCTTCGACACCGTCGCCTCCAACGCCGACGTCATGCACACCTATCGCGCGCTGCTGGCGGACGATCCTCGGGGCGCCAAGGTCGGCAAGGCCCTGGAGGCCAAGCGCTGGAGCCCCTCGCTGTTCGTGGTCTATTTCGGGCTGAAGACCACGCACCCCGAGATCCGCCACCACACCATCTGCTTCGGCAACCGCTATCGCGAGCTGATCGGCGAAATCTACGGCAAGGACGGCCTGGCCGACGACTTCTCGCTGTACCTGCATCACCCCACCGCCAGCGACCCAATGATGGCCCCCGAGGGCTGCTCGGCCTTCTACGCCCTGTCGCCGGTGCCCAACCTGAAGACGGCGAACATCGACTGGTCGGTCGAGGGGCCCAGGTACCGCGACAAGATCCTGGCCTACCTGGAAAAGCATTACATTCCGGGGCTTTCGGCCGATCTCGTCACCAGCCGCTTCATCACGCCCGACGACTTCGTGACGGACCTGAACGCCTGGAAGGGCGCGGCCTTCTCGCTGGAGCCGATCCTGACCCAGAGCGCCTTCTTCCGCACCCACAACCGCGACGACGTGATCCCCAACCTCTATTTCGTCGGGGCCGGCACCCATCCGGGCGCGGGCATCCCGGGCGTCGTGGGCTCGGCCAAGGCGACGGCCGGGCTGATGATCGACGACTACCTGCCGGAGCCCGCGTGAGCGATCTCGAGCAGCAGAGCCGCGAGGCGATCCAGAAGGGCAGCAAGAGCTTCGCCGCCGCCGCCGCCCTGTTCGACGCCCAGACCCGGGCCGACGCCGAGATGCTGTACGCCTGGTGTCGTCATTGCGACGACGTGATCGACGGCCAGACCCTGGGTCACGGCATGAGCCCGGTGGCCGACGCCCCGGCCCGGCTGGAGGCGCTCTACGCCCAGACCCGCGCGGCCATGGCCGGCCAGACCCCGACCGACCCGGTGTTCGCCGCCTTCCAGACCGTGGCCCTACGGCGGGGCATCCCCGAGCGCTACGCGCTGGACATGATCGACGGCTTCGCCATGGACGTGGCCGGTCGCCGCTACGGGACGCTCGACGAGCTCTTGGAATACTGCTGGGGCGTGGCCGGCGTGGTCGGCACGATGATGGCCCTGGTCATGGGGGTGAAGCCGGACGCCCTGCCCACCCTGCGCCGCGCCCAGGACCTGGGCCTGGCCTTCCAGCTGACCAACATCGCCCGCGACATCGTCGAGGACGCCCGGAACGGCCGGGTCTACGTGCCCGGCGACTGGCTGGCCGAGGCGGGCGTGCCGGAAGACGTCGTGGCCGATCCCGTGCATCGGAGCGCGGTGGCGGTGCTGGCGAAGAGGCTGGTCGACGCCGCCGAGCCCTATTACGCTTCGGCCCGCTGGGGCCTGCGCGATCTGCCGCTGCGTTGCGCCTGGGCGATCGGGGCGGCGCGCGKGGTCTATCGCCAGATCGGCCTGGACGTGGTGAAGGCCGGCGACGCGGCCTGGGACGAGCGGGTCGTGGTCAGTGGACGGATGAAGGCCTGGCGCGCGCTGGAGGGCGGCGTTCTGGCGTTGAGGTCGGCGACGCTGGATCGCTGGGGCAAGGCGCCCGAACGGCCGGCGATGTGGTCACGGATCTAGGCGTCGAGGCGCACCCACTTGCCCCCACCTGACCGCTTCGCGGTCTGTCCGCCCCCTTAGGGGGCGGAGGTTGCGCGGCGCGCCGGCCGCGGTCCTCTTCCCCCTTTGGGGGAAGACGGTCGCGAAGCGACCCGTAGGGGGCAAGTGTTCGCCGCTCAGGCCCCTACCGCAGCACCCCGCGCCGCGTCATCCACCACGCATACGCCGTGAACAACGCCAGCAGCACCGCGATCACGCCGCTCATCACCGCCATCTGATGGCCCATGACCTTGCCGCCGTCACTCAGGTGGTAGGTGTAGACCACGCTCAGCAGGAACGCCGCCAGCGACACGGCCAGCACCGGCCAGGCCAGCTTGTTGCGCAGCAGGATCAGCACCGAGCCCGCGAAGGCCCCGAACACCCCGACGGCCCAGTCGATCGTCATCCAGGCCGGCATGTGCTGGTAATGGTCGATCTGGGCCTGGGTCATGCCCGCGCTCTTCAGGTAGGCCGCGCCCTGGGCCATGGTCATCACGAAGTCGAACACGCCGATGCTGTTGAACAGCACCGCCACCACGCCCACCAGCCACAGGTGCCAAGGCGTCCTGACCGTTGTCCCGGTCGTCGTTGTTTGCGTCATCGTCCCCTCCCCGGTTGTCGTCCTAGGCGTCGACACCTCTTTCGCGCAGCTTCGCCTTCAGCTCCCGCACTGGGCGCGCCAGCAGGAAACCGAACGACACCGCCCCGTCCTTGGTGTGCACCGCGTGATGGATCCGGTGGGCCTGGATCAGCTGCTTCCAGTAGCGTGACCGGCCCAGCGGCACCTTGAACCGCTGATGCACCATGCCGTCGTGGAACACGAAATAGATCGCGCCATAGGCCGTGATCCCCAGCCCCACCGGCAGCAGCCAGGGCACGCCGTGCACGCCGAACCAGATCGCCACGATCGCCGGCGTCGCGAAGACGACCGCGAACAGGTCGTTCAGCTCGAACCGGCCGGTGCGCGGCTCGTGGTGCGAGCGGTGCCAGGCCCATCCCCAGCCGTGCATCACGTAGCGGTGCGTGACCCAGGCGAAGCCTTCCATGAAGGCCAGGGCCGCCAGGAACAGGGCCAGGTCCAGACCGAGGGTCGCCATCGTCGTTCCGTCTACCGCCGAAGCCGGCGCGCCAAGGTGTGTGCGACCACCAGGCCGAAGAGCCCGACGACGGTCAGCACGCACCAGGCCTTATACACCCCGCCGATCCCGGCGTCGCGCCAGAGGATCGCCTGATAGGCCTCGATGGTCCAGGCGTGCGGCGTGAGCCAGCCCGCCGCCTGCAGCCAGGGTGGCATCAGGAAGCGCGGCACCATGCTGCCCCCGATCGCCGCCAGGACCAGGATCACGAAGGTCGACAGCATCTGGGCCTGCTCGCGCGTGCGGCACAGCGAGACCAGCCCCAGGGCCACCCCCGCCGCGCAGGCGCTGGCCGCCAGGGTGGTCGGCAGCCACAGCGCCAGGTGCTGGACCACCGCCACGCCGTAGACGACCTGGGCGGTGGCGAAGATCAGCAGCGCCTGGACCGCACCCTGGCCCACCAGGAACAGGAACTTGCCGCTGACCACCGGTCCCATGCCCGCCGTGCCGGCCAGCAGCCGGTCGGCCACGCCCGTGCTCTGCTCGTCCATCAGGCCCAGCGCGCCCTGCATGGCCGAGAACAGGGCGAACAGCATCATCACCGCCCCGGCGTAGTAGGCGATCACCCCGCCGCCGGTCCTGGCGTCCTTGATCGCCTCGCGCTCGAAGAAGCCGCCGTCGTCGTGGGTGGGCGTCTGGCGCATCAGGGCCGCGGCGCTGTCGGCGTTCTCGATCTGCTCGTCGGTGAAGCCGCCCAGGGCGGGCTCCAGCTGGGTGATCGTGCGGCGCAGGGTGACGTCCGGCAGGGCGTTCGCCAGCACCTGCTGCACGCGGGCCTGGGCCAGGGGCGCGGCGACGGCGCGGGCGGGATCGGCGACGATCAGGAACGGCTTGTCGGCCGAGGCCGGGTCGGCCCGGATCACCAGGCCGGCGTCGGCCAGGCCGGCCTTGACCCGCCGCCGCACCTCGCCGGCCGACGGCGCGGTCTCGGCGCGGACCTCGGGCGAGGCCGCCAGCGCCGCCGCCAGCCGGCCGGAGTCCGGCGTATGGGCCGTGTCGGCCACCGCCAGCTTCAACTGGATGTCGTCGCCCGTCGTCCCGGCGAACACCGACGAGAAGATCAGGAACACCAGCGGCGGCAGCAGGAAGGTCATCAGCAGGGCGCCGCGGTCGCGCCAGAGGTCCAGCGCCATCACCCGCATCATGGCGACGATCTTCCAGAGCGGCTGCATCACGCCGCCAGCTTCCGGTCGGCCACCAGCGAGAACAGGTTGGCCAGGGACGGTTCGCGCACCCGGATTTCGTGCGGCGTCAGCCCCGCCTCGCGCAGCCCTTTGTCCAGCTTCGCCGCCGCCGCATAGCCGTCGGCGTCCAGCCGCGTCCAGACCGTCGACCGGCTGGTGCGTTCCAGCCCCTCGGCGGCCAGGCGGCCCTCGCCGACCGCGTCGACCTCGTGGGCCAGGTGGACCTGGACCTCCATCCGCGCGCCGAACGCATCGGCGATCAGGGCATGGGGCTCGCCTTCCAGCACCAGCCGCCCCTCGCGCAGGAAACCGACACGATCGGCCAAGGCGCCGGCCTGGTCGAGGTCGTGGGTGGTCATCAGCACCGCCACGCCCAGGTCGCGCAGTCCGCGGATCACCGCGTCCACGGCCTCGCGGGCGTCCAGGTCCACCCCGACCGTCGGTTCGTCCAGGATCAGCAGGCCGGGCTCGTGGACGATGGCGGCGGCGATGTTGGCCCGGCGCTTGTAGCCGCCCGACAGGTGCTTGATCGGCACGTGGGCGCGGTCGGCCGTGCGGGTCAGTTCCAGGGCGCGAGACACCGCGACCGCCAGTCCGGCGCGCGGCACGTCGGCCAGGGCGGCGAAGGTCTGGACGTTCTCGGCCACCGTCAGGTTCGGATAGAGGGCGATCTCCTGGGGAACCAGCCCCAGGCCGGACCGGGCGCCCGCCGCGCGGGTGGGATCCAGCCCCTTGACCAGGACCACGCCTTCGTCAGGCCGGATGCGTCCGCAGATCGCGCGGATCAGGGTGGTCTTGCCCGCGCCGTTGGGACCCAGCAGCGCGTAGATTTCGCCGGGACGCAGCACCAGGTCGACGCCGCGCAGGACGGGCTTGCCGCCATAGGCGTGGACCGCGCCGTTCACCGTCAGGACAGGMGTGGCGACGGGCGGGTCCGGCGAAACGGATGGGGCGTTCACGCCGCCGCCTTGCGCCGGGCGAACAGGTCGCCGACGTAGCGGCCCAGCAGGTCGCCGCAGCCGACCCGGGCCAGGGCGCCGGAGGCCTTGGCCAGATGGTCCTCCATGACCTCGCGGGCCCCGATCGGACCCAGGGTGGAGACCACCGTGGCCATGCCCGCGTCCTTGCCGACGTCCTTGCCGGCCGCCTCGGTCGAGGCCTGGGCGTCGATCAGGTCGTCGCGGATCTGGAAGGCCAGGCCGATGTGGCGGGCGAAGACGCCCATCGCCTCGACCGCCTCGTCCGGCGCACCGGCGACGATCGCCCCGCCCTGGGCGGCGGCGACGATCAGCACCCCGGTCTTCTCGTGGTTGAGGCGCTCCAGGACGGCCGGATCGCGCAGCCGGTCGCGGTCGAACAGGTCGCGGGCCTGGCCGGCGATCAGGCCCGAGAAGCCCACGGCCTGGGCCGCGCGGCCGGCCAGCTCGGCGCGCAGCGGGGCCGGCAGCCCCTGGTCGGCGGCGATCACCGCATAGGCCTGGTTCAGCAGGCCCACGCCGGCCAGGATCGCCGTGGCCTCGTCGAAGGCCCGGTGGATGGTCGGCAGGCCGCGCCGCAGGCCAGCGTCGTCCATCGACGGCAGGTCGTCCAGGATCAGCGAGGCGGCGTGGATCATCTCGAACGCGCAACCCAGGTCCAGGGCCGCGCCCTCCGGTGCGCCGAACTCGGCGGCGGCCAGCAGGGTCACGATCGGGCGGAAGCGTTTGCCGGGAGCCAGGAGGCTGTAGCGGACCGCCTCGACCAGCCGGTCGGGCGCGGAGCCCAAGGGCGGCGCCAGCTCGGCCAGCCGCCGGTCGACCCCGGCGCGCAGGGCTTCGACTCTCTGGAAAAAGGCGGCGTGGTCGTCCATCTCGTGGGTCGCGACCGATTGTTCACCCCGACGCGGGCGGAGGGCATTTGAGGGGCGCCCGCGGGAGGCGTCAACCCAAAGGTCTCGACGCGAAAAGCGAGGGGGTGAACGGATCGCCGGTCAGCCCCGGCAGAAGCCGAAGAAGCGCTTGATGTCCGCCCGCTCGGCCGCCGTGCGCGCGTCCTGCGGATAGGCCTTGTCCTCGACCTGGCTGATCAGGCCGGTCTTCTCGAAGGCCGCCAGCACCGCGTCGGCCAGCGGGATCTGGCCCACCGCATCCAGGCCGTCGGCGATCTCGGACGGGGTCAGCCGGGCGGCGTAGCGGCCCTGGGCCTTGCCGGACAGGAAGCGCACCGTGCCGGGTCCCGGCTTGCCCTTGGACACGGTGGTGTGGAAGCCCACGGCCGAGGCCTTCCCGCGGCACGAGAAGATTACCCCGACCACGTCGCTGTCGGGCAGGCCGTAGGCCAGGCGCTTCTCGTTCTCGGGCGTGGTGAAGGCGTTCCACTTCATGCCGTCGGGGGCGGCGGCGGGCTTCATCGCCAAGGGCGGCGCGGTCGTCGAGCAGGCGCCCAGCACCACCGCCCCGACCGCCAGCAGCAGCCACAACCCCTGACGTCTCATGCCCTGTCCCCACATCGGCCCGTCGCCGATCTAACCCGTTTCGCGTCGGATGGCGATCCGCCCCGCCCCGGGAACCGCCCCATGGACGGGTCCGGCCCTGCAAGGCAGGGTGGAGCCAGCCGGCGCGCCGCGGCGTTCAGGAGTGATGTTCGCGATGTCCTTCAAAGCCCTCCCCGCCGGCCTCGCCCTCGTCGCCGCCCTGACCACCGCCCTGGCCGCCTGCGACCGCAAGCCCGCCCCGGCCGCCTCCGAGGCGCCTGGGGCGCCCGCCGGATCGTCCGCCCCCGTCGCCGCCGCTCCCGCCCCGGCGGCKCGCCCCCTGGCCTTCGACCAGACGGACCCGGCCGCCAAGGTCGTCCTGCGCCTGCCCGCCGAGATCGCCAACTATCCCGCCCTGCACACCCTGCTCTACGACCGCGAGGTGGCCGGCCTGCGCACCTTCGCCGCCAAGGCCCAGACCGACCAGAAGGCCTCGGATGGCAAGTTCCCCTGGCGGCCCTACAACCGCCAGGCCCAGTGGTTCCTGGCCGCCGACGCCGCGCCCCTGGTGGGCCTGCGCGCCCTGTGGTTCGAGGACACCGGCGGGGCCCACCCCAACCACGGCGCCTCGACCCTGATCTGGGACACGGCGGCGAACCGGGAGATCCAGGCCAAGGCCCTGTTCCGCCCCGGCGCCGACATGAACGTCCTCGACAAGGCCATCTGCGACGCGGTGGCCACGGCCAAGACCCATCGCGAAGGGGCCGTGCCGCTGAACGACATGTTCAGCTGCCCCAAGTGGAGCCAGACCGTGCTAGTCCTCGCCCCGTCGACCGAGCCCGGCAAGATCGGCGGGTTGACGGCCCTGATCGATCCCTACGTGGTCGGCCCCTATTCCGAGGGCGACTACGAGGTCACCGTGCCGGTCTCGGCCTTCCAGGGCCTGCTGGCGCCCGCCTACGCCGGCGCGTTCGGCGGAGGGCCGAAGTCGCCGGGCAACGCCGACGGCACGCTCAGCGTGACGATGGACGTGATGAAGTAGGGGCGAGGAGGCCCTACAGCGGGATGTTGTCGTGCTTCTTCCAGGGGTTGGACAGTTCCTTCCCCTTCAGGCTCTTCAGCGCCCGGACGATCCGCTTGCGGGTGCCGTGGGGCATGATCACGTCGTCGATATAGCCGCGGCTGGCGGCGACGAACGGGTTGGCGAAGCGGTCCTTGTACTCGGCCTCGCGGGCGGCCAGGGCCTCGGGGTCCTTGGCCTCCTGGCGGAAGATGATCTCGACCGCGCCCTTGGCGCCCATGACCGCGATCTCGGCGGTGGGCCAGGCATAGTTGAAGTCGCCGCGCAGATGCTTGGAGCTCATCACGTCATAAGCCCCGCCATAGGCCTTGCGGGTGATCAGGGTGATCTTCGGCACGGTGGCCTCGGCGTAGGCGAACAGCAGCTTGGCGCCGTGCTTGATCAGGCCGCCGTACTCCTGCTTGGTGCCCGGCATGAAGCCCGGGACGTCGACCAGGGTGATGATCGGGATGTTGAAGGCGTCGCAGAACCGCACGAAGCGGGCGGCCTTGCGGCTGCTGTCGATGTCCAGCACGCCCGCCAGCACCTGGGGCTGGTTGGCGACGATGCCGACGCTCTCGCCGTCCATGCGGGCGAAGCCGCAGACGATGTTCTTGGCCCACTCGCTGCTGATCTCGAAGAAGTCGGCCTCGTCGACGATCTTCAGGATCAGTTCCTTCATGTCGTAGGGCTTGCCCGGATCGCTGGGGATCAGGGTGTCCAGGCTGGGCTCGGCGCGGTAGGCCTCGTCGAAGCTCTCGCGCTCGGGGGCCGGCTCGCGGTTGGACGACGGCAGGAAGTCGACCAGGCGGCGCACCTGGGTCAGGGCCTCCAGGTCGTTCTCGAACGCACCCTCGGCGACGCCGGACTTGGCCGCGTGCACCCGCGCCCCGCCCAACTCCTCGGCGGTGACGACCTCGTTGGTCACGGTCTTCACGACGTCAGGGCCGGTGACGAACATGTAGCTGGTGTCCTTCACCATGAAGATGAAGTCGGTCATGGCCGGCGAATAGACGTCGCCGCCGGCGCAGGGGCCCATGATCACGCTGATCTGCGGCACCACGCCCGAGGCCATCACGTTCTCGAGGAAGATGTCGGCATAGCCGGCCAGGCTGTCGACGCCCTCCTGGATGCGCGCGCCGCCGGCGTCGAACAGGCCGATGATCGGCGCGCCCACCTTCATGGCCTGGCGCTGGACCTTGACGATCTTCTGGGCGTGGGTGTTMGAAAGCGAACCGCCGAACACCGTGAAATCTTTGGAAAAAAGGTAGACGACCTTGCCGTTGATCGTGCCCCAGCCGGTGACGACGCCGTCGCCGGGCACCTTCTGTTCGGCCATGCCGAACTCGGTGGCGCGGTGCTCGACGAACATGTCGAACTCCTCGAACGAACCTTCGTCCAGCAGCAGGTCGATGCGCTCGCGCGCGGTCAGCTTGCCCTTGGCGTGCTGGGCGGCCACGCGCTTCTCGCCGCCGCCGGCCCGGGCCTGCTCGCGACGACGATCGAGTTCCTCGAGAATGTGCTGCACGCGGACGCTCCCCTGCTCTCTCACTGGACCTTCACGGCCACCTTATGGGCCGAGCCGTAATGGCGCGAGCCCTCCATGGCAAGCCGTCCGTTACGGCGCCGCAGCAACGCTTGTGGAGCGGCTAAGTGCTTGAACGCCTTGGAGCCGCCTAGCGGCGCAGGGCCGCGAACCAGCGCTCCAGCACCAGGGCCTCGACCGCCAGGGCCTCGGCGCGGGCGACCGCYTCGGCGTCCTGCCCCCAGGTCTCGGCCTGGAAGATCTCCTCCAGGCGCGACAGGTCCAGGGCCTTGCGGCCCGTGACCTTGCCGGCCCGCAGCGCCAGGGCCAGGACGGTCGAGCCGAACAGGCCCGCGGCGTAGGCCACGCCCGCCAGGGTGTAGTCGTCCATGGTCAGGGCCAGGGCCTCGACGCTGGCCAGGGCGGCCGGCGACTGCGGCGCGTGGATCACGCCGGCGGCGGGCTTCAGGTGCAGGTCCAGTTCGGCCTTGGCCCAGTCCAGCATCGCGCCCCAGTCGCGCTTCTGGCGCTCGACCAGCGGCGTGGGATGTTCGGCCCAGTAGCAGAGCAGGTCCGAGCCGGCGTAGGCCGCGACCTCCCGCGCCACCTCCGCCCGGGTCTCGCGGATGCGGTCGATGGCGGTGAAGGCCAGGCGCGTGGCGGGCATGGCCGTGCTGTCGATGACCTCGACCTGGGCGTCCCACTCGGCGGCGACCAGCTGGGCCAGGGCCAGGGTCGGCAGGACCAGCGGCGACTTGGCCGGCGACCTGGGCGTGCGGCCGTCCAGCAGCACGGCGAAACCGCCCTCGCCGTCCTTGGCGGGCCCGGCCGCGGCGGCCTTGTAGAAGCGGCGGGGACGTTGCTGCAGGTCGGGCTTGTCGGCCAAGGCGGAACTTCTTTTCAATCCGGACATCAAAACATCGGTTTCACCGCGTTGAATGATCAAACAACGCGCCCAAGGCAAGTCTGGGTGGAGACAGGGAGAGAAAACGGCGTGAGCCTGCCTTCCAACGACCTGATGGCGGCGCTGGCCGCGACACGCTTCGGCCTGGGCGCCCGCCCCGGCGAGATCGACGCCGCCAAGGGCGACCCGCGCGGTTTCCTGACCGCCCAGATCCGCCCCGAGGGCGCCGACCAGCCGCTGGACGGCGAAAGCTCGGCCCAGCGGCTGGCCGAGGTCAGCGACTACCAGATGCAGAAGCGCGACGCCAAGATGGCGGGCGATCCCAAGACCCCCGTGGTCAAGGACGCCGACAAGGCCCTGCGCGACCAGATCGGCGACGACTTCCTGGCCCGGGCGCGGCTGGGCGCCAATACCGACGCCGGCTTCCGCGAACGCTGGGCGCTGTTCTGGGCCAACCATTTCACGGTCTCGTCCACCAGCCTGGGCGTCGCCTCGGTCACGGGCCCGTTCGAGCAGGAGGCCATCCGCCCCCACGTGTTCGGCCGGTTCGAGGACCTGCTGGTGGCCTCGTCCACCCATCCGGCCATGCTGATGTACCTGGACCAGGCCCAGTCGGTGGGTCCCGACAGCAAGGCGGCCCTGTACCGGCGCAAGACCGCCAACAAGGCCGGCGGGCTGAACGAAAACCTGGCCCGCGAGATCATGGAGCTGCACACGGTCGGGGTCGGGGCGGGCTACAGCCAGGCCGACGTCACCGAGTTCGCCCGGGCCATGACCGGCTTCAGCGTCGGCCGCGCCCAGGACGCCAACCCGCACCGGTTCCTGTTCCGCGACAACGCCCATGAGCCGGGCGCGCGGACGGTGATGGGCAAGCGTTATCCGCAGGAGGGCCAGGCCCAGGCCCTGGCGGTGATGCGCGACCTGGCGGCCAGCCCCCACACGGCCCGCCACGTCTCGACCAAGCTGGCGACCCACTTCGTCGGCGACACGCCGCCGCCCGCCTTGGTGGCCCGGCTGGAGAAGACCTACCTGGACACCGGCGGCCGCCTGGACGAGATGGCCCGCGCCCTGGTGGCCGCGCCGGAGGCCTGGGACCCCGCCCCCGCCAAGTTCAAGACGCCCTACGAGTTCGCGATCTCGACCTGGCGGGCTGTGGGCGCCGAGCCGTCGGGGATCGGCAAGCTGGCGCCGGTGCTGACGGGCCTGGGCCAGAAACCGTTCTCGCCGCCCTCGCCCAAGGGCTGGGACGACCAGGCCCAGACCTGGTGCGCGCCCGACGCCCTGATCAAGCGCCTGCGGTTCAGCGAGGGCTTCGCGGCCGTCGCCGCCGACCGCCTCGACCCGAACGCCTTCGCCCAGTCCGCCCTCGGAGCGCGTCTGACCCCGCCGGTGGCCAAGGCCGTGGCCCGGGCCGAGACCCGCCGCGAGGCCATGGCCCTGTTGTTGATGAGTCCGGAGTTCCAACGCCGATGACCGCGCCCCTTTCTCGTCGTTCGCTGCTCCAGCAGGCCGCCGGCCTGGGCGTCACCGTCAGCTTCCTGGGCGGCTCGGCCTTCGCCGCCGCCGACGGGCCGATGGCCAGGCGCAAGATGGTGGTGGTCATCTGCCGGGGCGGCATGGACGGCCTGACCGTCAGCCCGCCGGTCGGCGATCCCGACTACGCGACCCTGCGCGGCGACGTGGCCGTGGCGCCCGACAAGGCGCTGAAGCTGGACGGGACCTTCGGCCTGCATCCGGCCCTGGAGTCGGTGCACGCCCTGGCGCTGAAGGGCCAGGCCCGCATCGCCCCGGCCATCGCCAGCCCCGACCGCGCCCGCTCGCACTTCGAGGCCCAGGACGTGCTGGAAACGGGCGCGGCCCAGGTCTACGGCGTCAACACCGGCTGGCTGAACCGCACCCTGGAAGTCATGGGACCGTCCAAGGTGGAGGCCCTGTCGGTGGGGGCCACCGCGCCGCTGATCCTGCGCGGCAAGGTTCAGGCCGCCAGCTGGTCGCCGGGCAAGGGCGTGGACGAGACCGCGCGCCTGCCCACCCTGCTGCAGGACCTCTACAAGGCCGACCCGATGATGGGCCGGGCCTTCGCGCGCGGCCTGGAGACCGAGGCCATGGCCCAGCAGGCGATGACGGCGCTCAACCCCGCGCCGACGCCGGTCTCGGCCGACGCGGCCTCGATGGCGCCCAAAGCCATGTGGCGGAACGCGGTGAACACCTCGACGGCGACGCCGCAGGGGATGGCCCCGCCGGCCATGGCTCCCGGCGCCCAGGCCATCGTCGCCCAGCGCCAGGGTCGCGAGGCCGCGCGCCAGCTGGGCTCGACCCTGGCCGGCTTCATGACCCAGGCCGGCGGCCCGCGCATCGCCGCCATCTCGCTGGACGGCTGGGACACCCACGCCGGCCAGGTCGGCCAGCTGAACACGCGCCTGGCCTATCTGGACGCCGTGCTCGACGGCCTGAACACCGGGCTGGGGGCGGAATGGAGCAACACCGTCGTGGTGGCCGCCACCGAGTTCGGCCGCACCGCCCGGGTCAACGGCACCGGCGGCACCGACCACGGCACCGGCTCGACCGCCCTGGTGCTGGGCGGCGGCCTGAAGACGGGCGGGATCATCGGCGACTGGCCCACCCTCAAGCAGGAGGCCCTGTTCGAGAACCGCGACGTGCGCCCCACCCTCGACATGCGCGGCCTGTTCAAGGGCGTGCTGGCCGAGCACATGGGCGTCGATCGCGCGGCCCTGGAGACCAAGGTGTTCCCCGACAGCGCCGACGCCAAGGCGGTGACGGGCCTGGTCTAGCCCCTACCCCGCCGCGTTCAGCTTCTTCTCGACCGCCTCGACCAGTTCCTTGACGTCCTGGTGCTTGCCGTTCTTGAACGCGATGCGCGTGCCGACCTTCAGTGGCCCCATCAGGGGTCCCTCCGTCGGCACGGGCGCGAAGCTGAGCACCTCGCCGGTGTTGATCGAGACCGGCGAGTCGTCCGGGCGGGTGAAGCTCACGAAGGCCATGGCGGGCGATCCCTCAAGGTTGAGGGATCAGCTTTCCACAGCCGAAAGGAGCACTCAAGCGCTCTAGCGGCGCTTGGTCTGCCGGCGCGCGAACGGGTCGTACTCGGCCTCGTCTTCCGAGAAGCCGAACTTGGCGAAGCCGGCCTTCATCTCGGGGCTGAGCGGCGCCTCGATGGCCAGGGTCCCKACGGTCGGGTGCGGCAGCACGATCGAGCGGGCGTGCAACTGCAGCTTCAGCCCTTCCGACAGCGGCGCGGACTTGTCGTCGCTGTACTTGGGGTCGCCCAGGATCGGGTGGCCGATGGCCTTCATGTGGGCGYGCAGCTGGTGGGTGCGGCCCGTGTGCGGGCGCAGGGCCATCCAGGTGACGCGCGGCCCGGCGCGGCTGATMGAGACGAATTCCGTCTCGGCCGGCTGGGCGTCCGGGTCCTTGGGCTCGGCCGGCACCACCAGTTCACGATCGCCCACGCCGCGCTTGGCCAGGTGCAGCTCGATCACGCCCTCGGTGGGGTGCGGATTGCCGGCGACGATGGCCCAGTAGGTCTTCTGGGCACGGCGCTTGGCGAAGGCCCCCGACAGGCGGGCGGCGGCGGACGGGGTCTTGCCCAGCAGCAGGACGCCCGAGGTGTCGCGGTCCAGGCGGTGGACCAGCTTGGGCCGGTCGACGCCCTCGCCCCAGGCGCTGAGCAGCTTGTCGATGTGGTGGGTGGTCTTGGTGCCGCCCTGCACGGCCAAGCCGGCCGGCTTGTTCAGGGCCAGCACCTCCTCGTCCTCGTACAGCACCAGCGAGCGGGCGAAGGCGATGTCGCGCGGCGACAGCTTGCCCTTCTCGGACGGATCAGGCGCGTCGGGCAGCGGCGGCACGCGGATCTGGCTGCCGGCCGCCAGCTTGGTGTCGGCCTTGGCGCGCGAGCCGTCGACCCGCACCTGGCCGGAGCGGAACAGCTTGTTGAGCTGGATGTGGTTCAGGTGCGGCCAGCGGCGCTTGAACCAGCGGTCCAGGCGGACGCCGTCTTCGCCGGCGTCCACATAGAGCGTACGAACTTCTTTMATGCGGAAAAAATCCTGCGGGCGATCAAGAGGCCCGCGAAAAGGGCCGCCACGGACAGGATCACGCTGGCGGTCGTATAGGTGAAGGCCTGGGCGTAGGCGCGCTTCTCGATCATCAGCGCGGTCTCCAGCGAAAAGGCCGAAAAGGTGGTGAAGCCGCCCATGACGCCGACGCCGAGCAGGACGCGCCAGTGTTCCTGTTGCTCGCCGCCCTTGAGGGCCAGCCAGGCGGCCAGGAGCCCCATCAGCAGCCCGCCCGTCAGGTTGACGATGAAGGTGCCGTAGGGCCAGTTCGATCCGAACAGGCGCAAGGCCTGCACACCCACCAGGTAGCGGGCCACGGAGCCGAAGGCGCCCCCGACGGCGACGAGGAGGAGTTTGGTCATCGCGCCCTTATGCGCCGGGCGGCCGCGAACGCCAAKCCGGGCCGCCGATCGCGCGCCTGGAGAGCGGCGGCGATTGCCACGATATGCAGCTCAGGGTAGTATCGTTCATCATCAGGGAGACGGCCCATGCCCCGTCGCACGATCGTCTTAACCCTTCGATGTCCCGCCGACGCGCCCGGTCGGCGGAGCGATCGTCGCGTCGATAGGACGCAAGCCCTTCCGCGACCGGCAACTCGAAACGACGCTCGAATGGCGGTAAAAAGCCCGTGGAACGTGCAATTTAACGTTTGAGCCCCCTACGGTAACCTCGTTTGAAAACCGTGTTCCTGCACCGACCGTTAAGGCTGTAAAGGCATCCTATGGTCTCCTCCCGCGCCAAGGCCAACATGCCCTTCGATTCGAGCCATAGCGACGACCGGAACGAGCATCTGGCTCTCAGCGGGCCCGTGCTCCAAAGGCTGGCGGGGTCCGAGCTGATCGCGCGCGGCTCGGTCAACATCATCAGCGTCAAGGCGATCCGCCGCTGGGCGGGCGACTGGTGGGACAAGAAGCGCGTCGACGTCTGGACCTATGTCGAGCGCAAGCTGGCCGAACACCTGGACCGCAGCGACCTGCGCGCCCGGATCGGCGAGGAAGACTTCCTGATCGCCATGAACAACGACCAGGGCCTGGCGGCCCAGGCCACCAGCGTGCGCATCCTGGAAGACGTGCTGACCCACCTGCTGGGCGCGGCCGAGCCGACCGACCTGGGCGTGCGCGCCGTGATCGGCGTCGAGGCCGGCGGCGTCGTCTGCCGCCCCGTCGACGCCTCGGTGATCCTGGCGGCCCGCGCCCGCCGCGACTCGACCCGCTCGCCCATCCGCTTCGACATCGATCCGCTGGAGGAGACCCGGCGCACGCCCGTGGCCTTCACCACCGCCGGCGGCGCGGCCCTGCGCGTCGACTTCACGCTGGAGCACGTGATCAACCTCAAGCGCAACGTCGCCACGGCGGTGCGCATCGAGCCGGTCGTCACCCACCTGGGCTCGGGCAAGCAGATCAGCGCCCGCGCCGTCTCGCGCCTGCCCGACCGCGACGCCGCCTTCATCGACGAAGCGGCCCTGAAGTACGCCGCCGTCTTCGCCCGCGCCTCGCAGGGCCACGACCGGCCCGACCTGATCGTGCCGGCCTCGTTCCGCACCCTGGGCACCCAGCGCGGCCGCGACATGCTGACCGGCACCTCGGGCCTGTCGCTGGCGCTGCTGCGCGGCGGGGTGATGATGGAGCTGGTCGACGTCACCCGCGGCACGCCCGCCGGTCGCCTGCTGGAAGTGGTGGGCCTGCTCAAGGCCCTGACGCGCGGCGTGATCGCCCGCGTGCCGCCCGAGAAGGAAGCGCTGCGCGTACTGCGCGACGCCCGCCTGGCCGGCCTGACCCTGGACGCCAGCGACCTGGCCGGTCCGGCCGAGAAAATCGCCGCCGACATCATGGCCTTCGGCCGCGACGCCAAGGGCCTGACCCCGATGGTGACCTTGCAGGGCCTTCCGGCCGAGGGCTATTTCGCCGCCGCCGAGACCGCGGGCCTGACCCACGCGGCCCTGCGCGCGTCGCACCCCATCGCCGCGACCGGCAAGAAGGCGGTCGGCTAGACCGCCGCGCGCCCTTCGCCCACCGTGCGGACGATGGCGCGGGCGTCGTAGACGTCGGCGTCGCGGGGCGGTTGGCCCCGGCCGAACACCACCTCCATCGAGCTCGTGATCGACGGCTTGGGGCCGAGGTTGAAGGTCGTCCCGACACCCAGGCCCACCGAGCTGCCGCCGCCGTGATGGCCATAGTCGTAGCTGCTGGTGCCGCCGCCGACCGACAGGGTCGAGCCGCTGTTCGACCCGTTCTGCTGGGTCATGCGATCGGCCACCCGGAACCAGTCATAGCCGTCGCGCAGGGCCAGTTCGGCCGATCGCAGCAGCACGTAGTCGGAAACCTGGTTGATCGAGGCCCCGGGATTGCCCTGGAAGGTGACCCGGTAGCGGCCGTTCTCCAGGCGATATTCCGAATAGCCGGCGCCGTGCGGCGCGGACTGCGGCGCGTACACCGTCGGCGTCGTGGCGCAGGCGGTCAGCAGGGCGGCTGAAAAAGCGAGGGCGATCAGACGTTTCATGGCGGACTCTCCTGCCAGGCTTAACGAGTCTCCGGGCGTCCCTGTTCCGGAACAGCCCCCTTGGGGACCGCGAGGCCAAGCTTATCCAGAACCGCGCGCATGTCGTCCGGAATCGGCGCGCTGATCCGGCGCTCGCCGCCCTCGGGATGGGGGAAGACCAGGCTGGTGGCGTGCAGCATCAGGCGCGGCACCGGCGCCCCGCCCAGCATCAGCGTCCCGCCATAGCGGCTGTCGCCGGCGATCGACCGGCCGATCGAGGCCATGTGGACCCGCAGCTGGTGCATCCGGCCGGTGTCGGGGCTCAGTTCGACCAGGGCCGCGCCGTCCACGGCGGCCAGGGTGCGGTAACGGCTGCGGGCGGTCTCGGCGTCCGGATGGTCGGCCGCGCAGACCCGCATATAGGCCTCGCGTCCGATGGACTCGCGGCGCAGCGGCGCGTCGATCTGACCGCCGCGCGGCTCGGGCGCGCCGGGGGTGACGATGGCCAGGTAGGTCTTGCGGAAGCGCTTGCCCATCAGGGCCTTGCCCAGGAAGGTCGCGGCCGGCTTGGTGCGGGCGGTCAGGATCACGCCCGAAGTGTCGCGGTCCAGTCGATGGATCAGGCGCGGCCGGGGCCGGTCCCGCCGGGCCAGGGCCCACAGCAGGTCGTCCAGCGTGTGGGCCTGGATGCGCCCGCCCTGGCTGGACAGGCCGGCGGGCTTGTTGAGCACGAAGACGCTGTCGTCCTCGTGGAGCACCAGCGACCGGGTGAAGGCGATCTCCTCCGGCGTCAGGGCGATCGGCGTGTCGGACGCCTTGGGCTTGGCGACGCCGGGCGGGCGGCGCGGCGGCTTATGGGGCGGCGGGCGGCTCATGCGGCGCCCTCCCCCTTCGGCGCGATCCACAGCGCCCGGCCGTTCAGGAACAGCCACAGCAGCAGCAGCCCGGCGGGCGCCAGGGCCCAGCCCCCGCGCGAGGCGAAGCTGGTGATCAGGAACACCGCGAAGGCCAGCGGCAGGGCGTAGACGGCGTTGGCCAGGATCGAGGGCCAGTGCGGCGGGCGGGTGAAGACCAGCAGCGGCCCGCTGGCCCGGCGACGGAAGACGAGCGGCGGCAACACCAGCAGCAGGGTCACCGTCGCGATCGGGATCATGGCCACCAGCGCCCCGGCCAGCGGGATCTCCAGGGCGTCCGACCATTCCGGCAACTGCTCGCGATAGAACCGGTGCAGTGGATCGGCCGCCAGCCCGGCCAAGGTCGCGACCAGGGCCAGCACGGTCACGCCGATCACGACCAGGGCGCTCTTCTGGGTGCGCAGCAGCCGCGTCCCGAAGCGCATCGCCAGGCCGGTGACGACCGCCGCGCAGAGCGCCAGGCTGAAGCAGGCGTAGGCCAGGTCGGCGTACAGCCACTTGCGCGTGGCGTACTGGGTCTGCAGGGTCGCGAACCGGGTGGTGGCCACCTTGAACGTCTCGGCGTCGGGCTGGCCGAAATAGAGCGTGGCGCGCAGCCGCTGCAGCTCGGCGAAATAGGCGTTGGAATCCGTATGCCAGGGCGTCGCCGCCGCCAGCCACAGCAGGACGCCGCCCGCCAGCAGCAGGACCAGGGCGATCGCGGCGATCACGCGGACCGCGGGGGTAAGCTTCACTTGCCGTCTCTCCGCAGGCGGTTCCAGGCGTCGAGCCGTTCCTTGACCTTGGCCTCGGCCCCGATCGGCTTGGGCTCGTACAGGGTCGGCCGTTCCATCCCGTCCGGGAAGTAGTTCTGGCCCGAGACCCCGCCCTCGACGTCGTGGTCGTAGGCGTAGCCGTCGCCGTAGCCAAGGGTCTTCATCAGCTTGGTCGGGGCGTTGAGGACGTGGGCCGGCGGCATCAGGCTGCCGGTCTCCTTGGCCAGGCGGCGGGCGGCCTTGTAGGCGTTGTAGACGGCGTTGGACTTGGGCGCGCTGGCCATGTGGACCACGGCCTGGGCCAGGGCCAGCTCGCCCTCGGGCGATCCCAGGAAGTCGTAGGCGTCCTTGGCGGCCGTGGTCAGCAGCAGGCTCAGGGGGTCGGCCGCGCCGATGTCCTCGGCCGCCATGCGCACCAGGCGGCGGGCGATGAACAGCGGGTCCTCCCCGCCCTCCAGCATCCGCGCCAGCCAGTAGAGGGCCGCGTCCGGATCGCTGCCGCGCACCGACTTATGCAGGGCCGAGATCAGGTTGTAGTGCTMCTCCCGGTTCTTGTCGTAGGCCGGGCGGCGCTTCTGCAGGAACTGGGTCAGCTGGGTGGGGTTCAGCGGCGTGTCGGTGCCGATGGCCAGCAGGGTCTCGGTCAGGGTCAGCAGGTACCGGCCGTCGCCGTCGGCCATGGCGACCAGGGTCGAACGCGCCTCGTCGTCCAACGGCAGCTTGCGGTTCTCGGCCGTCTCGGCCTTAACCAGCAGGGCCTCCAGCGCCTCCTCGTCCAGCCGCTTGAGCACGAAGACCTGGCAGCGGGACAAGAGAGCGCCGTTCAGCTCGAACGACGGGTTCTCGGTTGTGGCGCCGACCAGGGTGACGATCCCCTCCTCCACGAACGGCAGGAAGCCGTCCTGCTGGGCGCGGTTGAAGCGGTGGATCTCGTCGACGAACAGCAGGGTCGACTGGCCGGCCTGGCGGCGCATGCGCGCTTGCTCAAAGGCCTTCTTCAGGTCGGCGACGCCCGAGAACACGGCCGAGATCTGCATGAACTCGTAGCCGCCGGCCTTGGCCAGCAGGCGGGCGATGGTGGTCTTGCCCGTGCCGGGCGGCCCCCACAGGATCATCGAGGCCAGGCGCTTGGCCGCGGCCATGCGGCCGATGGKACCATCAGGGCCCAGCAGATGCTCCTGCCCCACCACCTCGTCGAGGCTCTGGGGTCGCAGGCGGTCGGCCAGCGGCGACGGCGCATGGGGCGTCAGGCCGGCGGCTTGGAAAAGATCGGACATGGGCTAGGTTTACTTAATCGCGGAGGGAACCACCATGACCAACGAAGGCGATCCCACACGGGCCCCGGAGTCCGGCGTCATCCCCTATATTTCCGTGGTCGGCGGCAAGGCGGCCGTGGACTTCTACAAGCGGGCCTTCGGCGCCGAGGAGACGTTCCGCAACATCGCCGACGACGGCGAGCGGCTGCTGCACTCGCGGATGATCATCAACGGCGACTGGGTGATGCTGTCGGACCATTTCAGCGAAATGGCCCACGGCGACTACACCCCGCCGGCCGCCGTGACCCTGCACCTGCAGGTCGACGACGCCGACGCCTGGTGGAACCGGGCCGTCGAGGCCGGCGCGACCGTGGTCTTCCCCCTGGCCGATCAGTTCTGGGGCGATCGCTACGGCCAGGTCCGCGACCCGTTCGGCCACACCTGGTCCATCGCCGCGAAGATCAAGGCCTAGCCGCCATTCGCAGGACCGCCGCCCTTCTCGCCCTCGCCGGCCTTTTCGCGCTGGCGGGTTGCGGACCCGTCGGCCGCGCGCCGCCGACGCTGATCGTCTGGGCCTGGGAGCGGCCCGAGGACCTGCGCTTCCTCGACGACCAGGCCGAGGTGGCGGTCCAGACCGGCTTCGTCGAACTGTCGGGCGACGAGATGCGGACCCGGGGCCGTCGTTTCCCGCTGCACGTCGCGCGGCCGCCGACCACCACCCTGGTCCATGTGCAGATCGACCGTACGCGTCCCCTGGTCTGGTCGCCGCGCCTGCGGGCCCAGGCCAGCGCGGCGATCCTCCACTACGCCAGCGCGGCGCCGGCCGGGCGCGTGCAGGTCGATTTCGAGGTCCGCGCCTCGGAGCGGAAGATCCTCCTGGAGGTGCTGGACGACGTCCGTCGCGGCCTGCCGGCGGACACGCGGCTGTCGATGACCGCCCTCGCCTCCTGGTGCGACACCGAGGCCTGGCTGGACCAGGCGCCGGTGGACGAGATCGTGCCGATGCTGTTCCGCATGCAGGGCGGTCAGGCACTGGTTCGCAGGCTCGAGAAGGGCGGGGATTTTCGCAACCCAAAGTGTCGCACGGCTCTGGCGCTCTCCACCGACACGCCTATAGTTCAAGCGCCGCCGGGGCGCCGAATCTACCTGTTCAATCCGCACAGCTGGACTTCGCACGACTACGAACAGATGCGGCGCGAGGTGGGGGCATGGCGGTGGCGCGGCGGGTTCGGACGTTTCTGGCGGCGTTGATCGCCGCGAGCCTCGGCGTGGGCCAGGCCAACGCCTCGGGGGGCTACGAAGAGGGCCCCTGGTACATCACCGCCGGCGGGGGAACCACGCGCGAGCTGCAGCGCCTCTATGGCGGCCATCTGGGTGTGGTCATGGCCGGTTCGCCGCGGTCGATGCTGTACCTGGAATGGCGCCTGCTGCACGGGCAGAAGGTCGGACAGTCCGCGGGCGAAGCGCTGTCGGCCGACTGCTGTACACCGCCCCCGGCCTATTCCTACGGGGACGGCGGCGGGGTGGACGGCTGGCTTGAGGCGCGCAAGTTGGTGACTGGCGCCCCCGAGGGACCGCCCTTCCTTTCGACCGACCGGCCGAGCGGCGACTACGCGACCTACCCCAATTGCTTCCGCGAGGCTTTCGACACGGCGACCGCGACGGTGAAGGACCGGGTCAAGCGCTATGGCGCGGACTCTCCGGCCGTCCAGGCCTGGCTGGCCGGTCAGGACGCGGTGTTCAGGGCCTGCCACGACGAGGGCGTGGAGATGCCGCCGATTATGCCGAACCAGCCCGGCTGGCTGCGGGCCGACCGCGCCTACCAGTCGGCGGCCCTGGCGCTCTACAACGGCTATAACGACGCCGCCGCCGAGCGCTTCGGCGACATCGCCCGCGATCCCAACTCGCCTTGGCGCCCCATGGGTMTCTATCTGAAGGCCAGGGCGATCCAGCGCGAAGCCTTGGCCAAGCCCTCTCCGGCCGTCTTCACCCGGTCGCGGACCGCCATCGGCGAGCTCGCCGCGGCGCCGGACGGGACCTTCGGCAAGGGCCAGGCCCGAGGCATGCTGCGCGCCCTGGCCTATCGCGACCAGCCCGACCGCCTGCTGGCCCAGTTGTCGAGCGAGCTGGCCCAGCCCGAGCCGACGCCCGACGTCGCGGTGGCTTTCCGCGACTATCTCACCCTGAGCCGGAAGGCCGAGACCCGGCCCGAGATCGCCGATTGGCTCAACACGCTGCAACCGGATGAGAACAGCGGAACGGCCCAGGACCTGGTGGACCACGCGCGCGAGCGCTGGGCCCAGACCCACGACGTCGCCTGGCTGATCGCCGCCTTGAGCCTGGTCTCGCCCGATCAGCCCGAGGCCAAGGCCCTGGCCACCGACGCCGCCCGCGTGCCGGCCGATCATCCGGGCTGGCTGACCGCCCAGTACCACCTGACCCGCCTGACCATCGCCGCCAGCGATCCGGCCGTGACCCGCGCCCGGCTCGATCGCATCCTGACCCGCAAGACCCTCTCGGCCAGCGATCGGTATCTGTTCGTCTCCGCCCGGCTGCAGGTGGCCACGGGCCTTGCGGACTTCGTCGGCCGTTCGACCCGCGTCGCCGACTGCAGCGGCGTCTGCGAGGAGCTGACGTCCCGCGACGCCTTGAACGATCCCCCCAAGATCGGGTTTGGCGAGGACGCCCGCGCGGTGATCGACCGGATGCCCCTGTCGCAGCGGATCGCGGTGTCGCGCAGCGCCAGGCTGCCGGCCGACCTGCGCCTGGACGTCGCCCTCACCAGCTACGCGCGGGCGGTCCACMTGCAGGACGACGCCGCCATCGACGGGCTGGCGCGCGACCTGACCAGGCTCCTGCCGCAGATGAAGGCCGACTGGGCGACGATCGCGTCAACGCCGCCCGGTCCGGCCAAGCGCTACGCCGAGTTCTTCGCGATGGCCAAGATCCCGGGCCTGCGCGCCGACCTGAACGGCTACACGCGGCCGGAAGGCAAGATCCCCGACTTCCAGGGCTATTGGACCGACTGGGTCATCGTTCCGCGCGGCAGGACGCTGGGCTCGCCGGCGCCGCCGGTTCTCGCCAGCTACGAGCACTCGTGGATGGGCGACGATCAAGTCGGCGATCTGACCTGCATGGGCGAATGCGGTCCGGGCCGGTTCCCGCTACGCCTTCCCGACTTCGTCGCCGCGGTCCAGCCGCGCGCCGCCGCCGAGCGCGCGACCTTCGTCGACGAGCGCCCCGATCCCGCCAACGGCGACGCCCGCAAGCTGCCCAAGGGATCGCTGGGCGTCTGGGAGGAGCTGTACGCCTACGCCCGCGACCATCCCCAGGACGCGCGGTCGCCGGAGACCCTGTACTGGCTGATCCACGTCACCCGCTGGGGCCCCAGCCGTGATCACCTGGGTCACCGCGCGTTCAGCCTGCTGCACGCGCGGTATCCCAAGTCGAGCTGGGCCAAGCGGTCGCCCTACTATTACGACTGAGGTTCGAGGCGGCCCCTAGGCCCGAAGCCGCGCCCGGATCCGCTGGCCGTTGCGCTCGATCGTCACGTCCCAGACCGAGGCCGCGGTGTTCGACACCGACGCCAGCTCGGCGGTGGTGTTGATGGTCTTGCCGTTGACCTCGCGGACGAAGTCGCCGGGGCGCAGGCCGGCGTTCAGGGCGAAACCCTGGCCGATCTTGGTGACCAGCACGCCGCGACCGGCGAAGGCGTCGACGCCCAGGTCCTGGGCCACGGCCGGCGACAGGTTGACCACGGTGGCGCCGTCGAACGGATTTCGGCCCTTCAGCACCCGCTCGTCGCGGGGCGGGCTTTCCGGGGCCGCCTCGGCCCGCAGCGTCAGGGTCTGCTCCTTGCCGTTGCGGTTGATCAGCACCGAGACCCGGTCGCCGACCTTGTGGGTGCCGATGGCGAAGGCGCCCCCGCCCTCGTCGTTCACCGCCTGGCCGTCGATCGACAGGATCACGTCGCCGTCGCGGATGCCGGCCCGCTCGGCCGAGCCGCCCGGATAGACGTCGGAGATCACCACGCCGCGCGGGGCCGAAAGGCCCAGGCTCTTGGCGATGTCGCCGGTCACCGGCTGGCCCTTCACGCCCAGCCAGGGCCGCACCACGCTGTGGCCGCCGCCCAGGGCGGCGTTGACCACCTGGCGCACCACCGAGGCCGGGATCGCGAAGCCGACGCCGGCCGAGGAGCCCGAGCGCGAGATGATGAAGGTGTTGATGCCGATCAGGTCGCCGTCCATGTCGACCAGCGGGCCGCCGGAATTACCCGGATTGATCGAGGCGTCGGTCTGGATGTAGCTGCCGAACTCGGCGGCCCCGACGTCGGTGCGGGCCAGGGCCGAGACGATGCCGTTGGTCACGGTCTGGCCCACGCCGAACGGGTTGCCCAGGGCCAGGACCAGGTCGCCGACCTCCAGCTGTTCCTGGTCGTCGATGGCGATCACCGGCAGGCGCTCGCCCTTGACGTCGATCTTCAGCACCGCCAGGTCCGAGCGCGGGTCGTCCAGCAGCACCATGGCCGGGAACTCCCGACGGTCGGCCAGCTGGACCGTGATGTCGCTCATGTTCTCGATGTTGTGGTGATTGGTGATGATCACCCCGTCGGCGCGGACGATGGCGCCCGAACCCAGCGAGCCCTGCACCTGGTCGCGGGTGGCCCCGCCGCCCCCGCCCATGAAGAAGTCCCAGAAGGGATCGACGCGCTGGCGCACCACGCGCTTGCTGGCCACGTTGACGATGGCCGGGGCGGCCTTCTTCACCACCGGGGCGAACGAGGCCTTCATCGACATCGGGTCGGAGGGCGCGCGGCGGGTCGGCTGGGCCAGGTCCGGGATCGACTGGGCCTTCGACGGCCCTTGAGGCGAACAGGCCGCCAGCACGGCCAGGACGGGAAGCACGGCGCGATAGGATCGCATGGGTGTTAGGCGACTCCGTGGATTTCAATCCGCGAACTCAGCCGAGCTTTCGGGCGCATTGATGGCGGCCAAGGTTCGGGAATGAGCCCGCTAATCAAAGCCGGTCAGGCGACGCTCGGTTCCACCGCCGCCGGATGCGCCACGCGGATCGCCAGGGCCGTCGCCGCCAGCAGCAGGACCGCGGCGATCAGGGCCGGCAGGCCCGGCATGTGCAGGGTGGCGTCGTGGCGCACGGCCCACGAGAACGGCAGCAGGTACAGCGCCGGTCCGACGATGGCCGTGATGCCCATCATGGCCGAGTTCGCGCCCTGCAACTGGCCCTGCTCCCAGGGCTGGACCCGGCGGGTCATCAGGCCCTGCAGGCCGGGCTGGATCAGGCCCGAGAAGGCGAAGATCGGCAGGCCGCACAGGTACAGCCAGCCGGTCGGCGCCAGGCCGTAGATCATGAAGCCGACGCAGCCCGAGAACAGGCCGATCAGCAGCGCCCCGCGCTCGCCGACCTTCTTGACGATGGGCCCCACCAGGAAGCTCTGCAGCAGGATGCCGGCCACGCCGCTGCCCATCAGGGTCAGGCCGATCACCTCGGTCGACCAGTGATAGCGGAAGCCCATGTACAGCACGAAGACGCTGGGCAGCACGTTGTGGGCCAGCTGGAACAGGAACCCCACCCCGGCCAGCCCCACCAGGTCGGGCTTGCTGCGCAGCAGGTTCAGCGAGCCGATCGGATTGGCCTTGCTCCAGTCGAAGCGATGGACCCGCTTCTCCGGCGACAGGGATTCCGGCAGCACGAAGAAGCCGTACAGCCAGTTGCACAGGGCCAGGCCCGCGCAGACCAGGAACGGCAGCCGGTGGTCGAACTGCCAGAGCCAACCGCCCAGGGCTGGCCCGAAGGTGAAGCCGACGCCGAACGCCGCCCCCATCAGGCCGAAGCCCTTGGCCCGGTCCTCGGGCTTGGTGACGTCGGCCACATAGGCGCCGGCGGTCGAGAAGCTGGCCGCCGTCATGCCGTTGAACACCCGGCCGACGAACAGCCACCAGATGGTCGGGGCGAAGGCCATGAACAGGAAGTCGACGCCCAGGCCGAAGATCGAGGTCAGGATCACCGGCCGGCGGCCCCAGCGGTCCGACATCAGGCCCAGGATCGGCGCGCAGAAGAACTGCATCACGCCCCAGGTGGTGGCGAACAATATCACCCACAGGGCCGTCGAGGCGGTGTCCCCGCCGTTGAAGCGCTTCATCAGCTCGGGCAGGACAGGGATCATCACGCCCAGCGACAGCACGTCCAGGCAGGCGGTGACGAAGATGAAGCCGAGCGCGGCCTGTCGATGGTTTCGGCTGATGGCCTTGGTCATGCGTCGCCCTCCCTGGTGCTTCCTTCTACGTCCATAGCCGTCCGGCTGGCGAGACTCGTCAGCAGCGCGCGCCACCACTCGGCATGGCGCTGCAGGAACACCGCGTCTGGGAACCGGTGACGGGCCACGTGCTCGATCGGCACGCTGTCCCAACCGCGATGCTCGACGGTGACGCGGGTTTCCTCCCCGACGGGTTCGAAGCGGACCTCCACCTGGGTGTCCATGCCCGGCGCKAAACTGGCTTGGCGCCAGCCGAACACCAGGAGCCTGCCGGGGTCCCAGATGTGGACGGGACCAATTTCGAACACCTTGCCCGTCGGCAGGCGCTCGACCAGGCGCGCCCCCTCCCCCGCGCCTTCAAAGGCCAGCACGCCGGGCGAGCGCGGCGTGAACGAGAACAGGGCGTTGGGCCGCCACCAGGCCCCGATGTCGGCGGTGAACACCTCGAACACCCGCAGGGGCGCGGCCTTGATGCGCAAGGCGACGAGGACCTTGGAGCTCACGCCGTCTCCCCCTCGATATGCGCCTTCAGAGCCAGCAGCTGGTCGCTCCACAGCCCTTCGGCCGCCTCGGCCCAGGCCTTCAGCTCGGCCATCGGCGCGGAACGCAGGGCGTAGACCCGGACCCGGGCGTCGAACGGCGGATGGGTCTCCTCGACCAGGCCCGCCTGGCGCAGGGCGCGCAGGTGGCGGCTCATGGCCGGGGGCGACAGGCCGGCGGCCTGGGCAA
Organism: Caulobacter sp. 05T431; assembly: GCF_056665975.1. Lineage (NCBI taxonomy): Bacteria > Pseudomonadati > Pseudomonadota > Alphaproteobacteria > Caulobacterales > Caulobacteraceae > Caulobacter > Caulobacter sp. 05T431. Next base: position 69,869 of record NZ_JBFTKU010000020.1, read on the forward strand.
GCTCGCCCGCCCGACGCGGTCCCTGGCGCAGCAGGTCGACGGTCGCCCGACGGTGCGGGTCGGCCAGGGCCGCCAGGGTGGCGTCGAGCGAGGCGCTCACGACGAGCCCGCGGGGGCCCGCGCCGCGTCCAGCAGGGCCAGCTGGCGCTTGTTGGCCTTCAGTCGCCAGGCCGCCTCCAGCGCCCCGCGCAAGGTGGGTTCGTCGGCCTCTGCCAGCACGACCAGGGTCGCGCCCTTCAGTCCCCAGTTCCCCGGCACCGGCCGGAACACCTTGGGCTCGACGCCCACCATGACGTCCTGATGCTCGCGGGTCAGCTGCACCATGCCGAAATTGGCGTTGGGATAGCCCAGGGTGGCGAAGATCCGCCCCACCCGGAAGTCGACCGTGCCCATGTGCGAGCTCTCGACGGCGTCCGGCAGCGCCAGGGCCAGGCGGCGGAAATCGTCGGGAGTCACGCCCAGCCCTTCACGACCTTCAGGCCCGAGGCCGCCTCGGCCTCTTCGACGCCGACGGCGCGGATCGGCGCGCCCACGGTCCAGAAGTGCCCCTCCGGATCGCGGCAGCGATAGGTGCGGTCGCCGTAGAACTGGTCTTCCGGTTCCATCAGAATCTCGGCCCCGGCCGCCCGCGCCCGCGCGCAATGGGCGTCGATGTCGCCTTCCAGATGGATGTGGACGCTTTGGGTGTTGAAGCCCTCGATCGAGGCCGGGCTCTTGTGGCGGTCGGTCCACTCGTTGCCGATCATGATCAGGCTGTCGCCGAAGCCCATCTCGGAATGAGCCAGGTTCCCTTCGTTGTCCTCGATCAGCATGGTCAGCTCGAAGCCGAAGGCCGCTTCCAGGAATTTCAGCGCGGCCTTGGGGTCGCGATAGCAGAGGGCCGAGGTCAGGGCGGCGCGTTGCATGGCGAAGCTCCGTTTCCGATATCAGCAATATTTAACGCATATCGAAACTATCTAGGCAAGCGCCGTCGTCACAAATCCGCCGCCGTTCAGCCGAAGGTTGAAGGCCGACGGAGAATCCGATGTTCCTGCTGCCCATGACGCCCGCTCCCGAGCCCGCCCAAGCTGGGGCGTGCGTTCATCTGGATGAGGTCGAGGCGGTCCCGTTCGACCAACTTCCCATAGCTCTTCGCATCGACCTGAAGACCCATGCTCCAGAGCTGTCGCCCGCCGGTGGCCCCTTCAGCGCCAGTGACGTCGGCTCCGGGCCGCGCACGCGCTTCATCGCCGCCGTGCACTACAAKGACCGCTACGTCGTGGCCTACGAGCACGGCGGGCGCGGCTATCACGTCGACCTGCTGACCTACAACGCCGACTTCGCCTACGACGCCTATGCCGGCCCCTTGGCGAGGCACGTCGTTTTCGAGAGGCCCGACTGCGCCGCTCTGGACGCGGCGATCACCGCGCCTCTGCTCAAAACCCCTTACCTCGGCCCCGACTGGTGAGGCCCTAGCGCAGCGCCGCCTTCACCGGCCCCAACGACCCGTCACCCTTGTCGCCCTTGACGCCGATCAGCCGGGCCAGCAGCGGATAGACGTCGACATTGTCGAACACCGGCAGCGTCACGCCCGACCGGAACGCCGGGCCGTGGGCGACGAACACCGCCCGCATGACGGGGTCATAGGGGTCGTAGCCGTGGGCCCCGCCGTCGCGCGGATGCTCCTTCCAGCGCTTGGCGATCGTGCTGGCGGTGGCGAAGTACCAGCCGCGTTCGGCCAGGCAGACGATCGGCGGCACACGGGGATTGGTGCCGTAGGCGTATCGGGCCGGGATCTTGTCCTTCTCCCAGCAGGTCAGGTGATCATGCGGCTTCAGCATCGCCGCCTTCACCTCGGCCGCGAAGCCGGGCAAGGCGCGCACGCCGACGATCGAGCCGGTGCTGACGAACTTGACCTTGGCCGGATCGACCAGGGTCGCCACGTCGACCAGACCGCTCAGCGGCTGGGGCGCCATGCCGTGGTCGGCGACGACGACGATGTTGGTGGTCTCGTAGAGCCTCCTCGCCTTCAGCCCCGCGACCAGCCGGGCGATCGCGGCGTCGACCCGGCGGGCGGCGGCGTTCACCTCCGGCGAGTCCGGGCCGTAGTGGTGCCCATCGGTGTCGGTGGCGTCGAAATAGAGGGTGGCCAGGCCCAGCGGCGGGGCCTTGGCGTCGATCCACGCCAGCACGGTGTCGACCCGGTCGTCATAGGCCAGCTTCTCGTCATAGACCTTCCAGTAGGTGGGCCGCACGCCGTCGATCGCCGCCTCGGAGCCCGGCCAGAACAAGACCCCCGCGTGGACGCCCTGCTCTTCCGCGCTGACCCAGATCGGCTTGGCCTGGTCCCACCAGCGGGCGTCGCCCACGGCCTCGTGGTTGGACATGCTGAAGCTGACGCCCGGGACCTCCTCGGCCTCCAGCGTGTTGTTGACCATGCCGTGGTGGTCGGGCCGCTTGCCGGTGACCAGGGTGTAGTGGTTCGGATAGGTCAGGGACGGGAACGAGGGGCGCATGGCGCCGCGCGCGCCGTMGGCGGCCAGGGCGTTCAGGGCCGGCGTGTTGCCCCGATCCAGATAGTCGGGCCGGAAGCCGTCCAGCGAGATCAGGATGGTCAGGGCCGGCCTCGGAGCCGCCTTGGCCGCCGCCTCGGCGCCGGCGCCCACGCCGGCTCCCAGGGCGAGGGCCAGAACCAAAACCATCCAGCGGAAGACGACGACCATCACGCACCTCGAACTTAAGGAGTCCTGGCTATAGCCCAGTCATATGACGCCCCGCCACGCATGACCGCGACTTAACTTGGCGGGACTCGGCCGCCCGGCCATAGTCGCCACGCCTAGGTCACTTGGCCTTTCAGGGAGTCGCCCCGCATGATCGCCACCGGAAATCGCTCGACATGAGCTTCGCCCTGGAGGCCGACGGCCTGGTCAAGACCTACGGCGCGGTGCGCGCCCTGGACGGGCTGTCGCTGAGCATTCCCGCCGGCGGCGTGTTCGGCGTGCTGGGTCCCAACGGCGCGGGCAAGAGCACCCTGTTCCGTATCGCCCTGGGCCTGGTGCGTCCCACCAGCGGCACGGCCCGGCTGTTCGGCGCCCCGGCCGGCCAGTCCTCGTCCCTGCGTCGGGCGGGGGCGATGATCGAGACCCCGCGCTATCCGCCCTATCTGACCGCCCGCGAAGTGCTGCGGATGCTGGCGCTGGAGAGCGGCGCCGGCGGATCGGCCGACATCGACTACTGGCTGGAACGGGTGGGCCTGGGCGGCGCGGCCGACCGCAAGGCGGGCACCTTCTCGGTGGGCATGAAGCAGCGCCTGGGCCTGGCCGCCGCCTTTTTCACCCGCCCCGAGCTGGTGATCCTGGACGAACCGACCAGCGGCATGGACCCGGCCGGCATCCAGGAGATCCGCGCCCTGATCCGCGACCTGGCCGACAAGGAAGGCGTGACCATCATCCTGGCCAGTCACCAGCTGGACGAGGTCCGGCGGGTCTGCGACCGCGTGGCGATCCTGTCCAAGGGCAAGCTGGCCGCCGAGGGCGACGTCGAAGCCCTGACCGGCGGCAAGCCGCGCCTGCGCCTGACCGTCTCGCCGGTCGACAAGGCCCTGGCCGTGCTGGGCGACAAGGGGCAGGCGGACGGCCCGAACGCCGTGCTGGCCGACGTGCTGCGCGCCGAAACCCCCGCCCTGATCCGCGCCCTGGTCGAGGCCGGGGTCGAGATCACCGAGGCCCGCTGGCGCGAGGCCGACCTGGAAAGCGCCTATCTGGGCGCTCTCGAACCGAAGGATCTGGTCGATGCTCGCTGACGCCATCGCCGCCGAGCGCTTCCGCCTGTCCCGCGACCGCGTCTCGCTGTTCTGGGGCTTCGCCTTCGCGCCCTTGATCACCATGCTGTTCAGCATCGCGATGGACATGTTCGCCCGGGCGGTCCTGCACCGTACCATCCCCGGCGAGACGGCCGACCTGGCCAACCGGGCCATGGGCGCGGTGGCCGGGGCCTCGGGCCCGTTCACCGCCCTGTTCCTGCTGATCGGCGMGGCGGCGATCTTCGCCGGCGACTATCGCTGGGAGACCTGGCGGCTGATCACGCCGCGCAACAGCCGGATCAACCTGCTGGCGGCCAAGCTGATCGTCTTCGCCGAGGTCGCGGCCTGGAGCCTGCTGCTGACCGCGATCACCGCCGTGCTGGCGGGTCTGTTCGGCGCGGTGGCCAACCACGCCCGCCTGGTCGGACCGCCGGCCGGCCCGGCCTTCGTCAGCCAGTACGCCGGCGTGGTGCTGGTGACCTGGCTGGAGGTGCTGCTGGTCGGCGCCCTGGGGGCCCTGATCGGCGTCGTGACCCGTTCGACCATGGGCGCGGTGATCGCCGGCCTGGTGGTCGTCTTCGTGCAGTCGACCCTGGCCGCCACCATGCAGGCCGCGACCTGGAAGAGCCTGCTGATCCCCGCCTTCGCCGGACGGGTGCTCAAGACCTTCGTCATCTCGCCGCCGGAAGCCCGGACCGACGCGGGGCAGGCCGGGCTGGCCCTGGTGTTCCTGCTGGCCTGGCTGGTGGTGCTGGCCGGCGGCGCGGTGGCGCTATTCCGGCGACAGGACCTGACCAAGGAGTAGCCGCCTCCAGCGGGACCTAGGCGGCCGCCCAGGTCCTCTGGTCGGCCCCGACCTGGAAGTGCTCGACCTGGGCCTCCAGGCGCACCGCGTCGTCGGCCAGGCCTCGGCTGGCGGCCGTGGCCTGCTCGGCCATGGCGGCGTTCTGCTGGATGACCTGGTCCATCTGGCCGACCGCTAGGTCGACCTCGGCCAGGCCCGCGGCCTGCTCGCGGCTGGACTGGGCGATCTCCTCCATCAGCCCGCCGATCACCCCCACCCGCTCGACGATGTCGCCAAGAGCCGCCCCGGCCTCGCCGACCAGGGTCACGCCCGAACGGACATGGTCCGACGACTCCGCGATCAGCCCCTTGATCTCCTTGGCGGCCTCGGCCGAGCGCTGGGCCAGGGCCCGCACTTCCTGCGCCACGACCGCGAAGCCGCGACCGGCGTCGCCGGCCCGGGCGGCTTCCACGCCCGCGTTCAGAGCCAGCAGGTTGGTCTGGAAGGCGATCTCGTCGATCACGCCCAGGATCTGTGAGACCTTGGCCGAGGAGCTCTCGATCTGGCTCATGGCCTCGGCCGCGCGGCCGACCACCTGGCTGGAGCGGTCGGCGACCGCCCGGCTGTCGATCACCGCGGCGTTGGCCTCGTTCGCGCCCTCGGCGGTGCGCTTGACGCTGGCGCTGACCTCGCCCAGGGCCGAGGCCGTCTCGGCCAGGCTGGCGGCCTGCCGTTCGGTGCGGGCCGACAGGTCCTCGATCGCGCCGCTGATCTCGCCGGCCCCGACCCGCAGGCCGCCCGCGCCCTCGACCACCTCGCTCATGGCCGCCGCCAGCCCGGCGATCGCCCGGTTGAAGTCGCCCCGCAGGCCTTCGTAGGCCCCGGGGAAGGCCGTCTCCAGCCGCGCCGTCAGATCGCCGGCCTTCAGCCGGGCCACGGCCGCGACCAGGGCCTCGACCACCTGCAGACGGCCGGCCTCCTCGCTGCGCCGCTCGGCGTCGTGGCGGGCCTTGGCGGACTCGGTCTCGTCACGCTCGGCGGCGATGCGGTCCTCGGCCGCCTGGCGCGCGACGATCGCCTCGCGGAACACAGCCACGGAATTGGCCATCTCGCCGATCTCGTCGCCACGCCCGGCGAAGGGCACGGCCCGGTCGTAGTCGCCGGCCGCCAGCCGGCCCATGAAGCCGGTCATGGCCTGGATCGGCTTGACGATCCGTCGGCTCATCAGGGCGATCCCGCCGCCGACGACCAGCAGCATCAGGGCCCCGGCCCCCGCCAGCAGGATGAAGGTCAGGCGCGTCTGCTCGACGGCCCGCGCCTCGACCGCGGCGGCGTCGTGGTTGGCCATGACCACCACCTTGTCGATCACGGCGCGGTGGGCCTCGTAGGCCACGTCGGCCCGGGCCAAACCCTGGCGGGCGCGGTCCATGTCGCCCGAGCGGACGGCGGGCAGGATCTCCTGGTCGATCTCGCGCCAGAACACCATGGCCGGCGCGGACGACTCGTCGACCAGCATCGCGCGCATGGCCGGGTCGATCGGCGCGGTCTTCCAGTAGGCGTTGCGGGTGTCGTAGTCCTTGCGCAGCGCCGCCAGCTTGTCGGCGGCGGCGTCCACGGTCTCGGGATGGGCCACCAGCTTGGTCGCCACCAGGTCGGCCTCGACCACGTAGAGTGGCGGCGGCAGGATGTCGGCGACGATGTCCTTGTTGTCGACGATCTGGCGGAACAGCGGACCGCCGACCCGCAGGCCCTCGATCGCGAACAATGCCAGCCCGCCGGCCAGGATCACCCCGACCGCGAGCGCGCCGCCGAAGCCGCGCATGACACCGGAGATCTTCATCTCCATCCCTCCCCCGAGTACTTAGCGGCGAAGGATGGGGCGACGAGGTGAACAAAACTCTACCGGAGCCACGACAGGGGCTGATGCAACCTGTCGCACGCCCCCTGGACGCAAAAAAGGCCCCGGATCGCTCCGGGGCCTCTTCCGTCAGCCGAGGCTTAAAATCTTAGTCTTCCGAGTCCGCGGTGAACACCGGGCCGGAGTCCTTGCCCTTGGCCGAGACGTCGCGGTCGACGAACTCGATGACGGCCAGCGGGGCGTTGTCGCCGTAGCGGAAGCCGGCCTTCAGGACGCGGATGTAGCCGCCCTGGCGGTCCTTGTAGCGGGGACCGATGGTGGCGAACAGCTTGCCGACTTGCTCGACGTCGCGGACGGTCGAGATGGCCTGACGACGGGCGTGCAGGTCGCCGCGCTTGGCCAGGGTGACCAGCTTTTCGACGAACGGACGCAGTTCCTTGGCCTTCGGCAGGGTGGTGACGATCTGCTCATGCTTGATCAGCGAGGCCGACATGTTGGCGAACATGGCGGTGCGGTGAGCGGACGTACGGCCCAGTTTACGGTGAGCTTTACCGTGACGCATTGTGGTCTCTCCTGGGCCTTGGCCCGCTGTAGCGCGATGGAGAAGCGCTGATTGTCACCAATCCCAGCTGCGTCCCGGCCGGGTTCAGAACGAAGCGCCGGGGCCCTCCACCGCTGTTGCGGCTTCAAAAGGCCCAGGCCGCTCTCGAAAGAGCGGCCCGGATTAAGCGCGATACGCGATATACGACTCTTAGATCTGGTCTTCGAACTTCTTGGCCAGGTCTTCGATGTTTTCCGGCGGCCAGTTCGGCACGTCCATGCCCAGGTGCAGGCCCATGCCGGCCAGCACTTCCTTGATTTCGTTCAAGGACTTGCGGCCGAAGTTCGGCGTGCGGAGCATTTCGGCTTCGGTCTTCTGGATCAGGTCGCCGATGTAGACGATGTTGTCGTTCTTCAGACAGTTGGCCGAGCGGACCGACAGTTCCAGTTCGTCCACCTTCTTCAGCAGGGCCGGGTTGAACGGCAGTTCCGGCTTGGCCTCGTMGGCCGTCTTGGCCTTGGGCTCTTCGAAGGTGATGAAGATCTGCAGTTGGTCTTGCAGGATGCGGGCGGCGTAGGCCACCGCGTCCACCGGCGTGACAGCGCCGTTGGTTTCCACTTCCAGGATCAGCTTGTCATAGTCCAGCGACTGGCCCTGACGGGTCGGCTCGACGCGATAGGCGACGCGCTTGACCGGCGAGTACAGGGCGTCGACGGCGATCAGGCCGATCGGCGCGTCTTCCGGACGGTTGCGGTCGGCCGGAACGTAGCCCTTGCCGGTGTTGACCGTGAACTCCATGCGCACCGAAGCGCCGTCGTCCAGCGTGCAGAGCACGTGGTCGGGGTTCAGGATCTCGATGTCGGCCGGGGTTTCGATCTGACCCGCGGTCACCGGGCCGGGGCCCGTGGCGCGCAGGGTCATGCGCTTGGGGCCTTCGGCGTGCATGCGCACGGCCAGTTGCTTGATGTTCAGAACGATGTCGACGACGTCTTCGCGGACGCCTTCGAGCGAAGAGAATTCGTGCACCACGCCATCGATCTGGATGGCGGTGACGGCGGCGCCTTGCAGCGAGGAGAGCAGGACGCGGCGGAGAGCGTTGCCGAGCGTCACACCAAAGCCGCGCTCGAGCGGTTCAGCCACGATGCGAGCCTTGCKGGTCGCGTCGGCGCCAGTCTCGATTTGCGGCTTCTCAGGACGGATCAGCTCGTTCCAGTTTCTTTCGATCACGTGGTCGATCCCTTGAACGCGACTCGCCGGCCGCGTTTTGCGCAGCCGGCGAAGGAGAATTGGGTCTTAAAAGTACTAGACGCGACGACGCTTGGGCGGACGGCAACCGTTGTGCGGGATCGGCGTCACGTCGCGGATGGTCGTGATGGTCATGCCGGCGGCCTGGAGGGCGCGCAGGGCCGACTCACGGCCCGAACCCGGACCCGACACGTTGACCTCGAGGGTCTTCACACCGTGCTCGGCGGCCTTCTTGCCCGCGTCTTCCGCAGCCATCTGAGCGGCGTACGGGGTCGACTTGCGCGAGCCCTTGAAGCCCATCATGCCGGCGCTCGACCAGGAGATGGTGTTCCCCTGAGCGTCGGTGATGGTGATCATGGTGTTGTTGAACGAGGCGTTCACGTGCGCCACGCCCGAGGTGATGTTCTTGCGTTCGCGACGTTTAACGCGAGCCGGTTCCTTGGCCATCGGTCAGGCTGCCTTACTTCTTCTTGCCGGCGATCGGCTTAGCCGGACCCTTGCGGGTACGAGCGTTGGTGTGGGTGCGCTGACCGCGGACCGGCAGGCCCTTGCGGTGACGCAGGCCGCGATAGCAGGCCAGGTCCATCAGACGCTTGATGTTCATCGAGTTTTCGCGGCGCAGGTCGCCCTCGACGGTGAAGTCCTTGTCGATCGCTTCGCGGATCGCGAGGACTTCGGCGTCGGTCAGCTGGTTGACCCGGCGAGCGTCGTCGATGCCCACCTTCGTGATGATGTCACGAGCGGACTTCTGGCCAATGCCATGAATGTACTGAAGCGCGATCAAAACGCGCTTGTTCGTCGGGATGTTGACGCCTGCAATACGGGCCACGTCTAATGTTCTCCTAGTCACGCACTAAAGACGCGAACGGCGCGCCCGGCCCGGTCTTGCGACCCAGTCCGGCGCGCACAGATCGCGCCCTTTCGCGGAAGCGCCCCGTTATAGGGATAGTTGCGCGTCCGTCAATGGCGGAATCCGCTCAATCGAGAGGATTCCAACGAAGTCTTAAGCCACGACCGAAAGCGCGGCGTCGATGGAGGCGGCCACGGTTTCCACCGAGGCCATGCCGTCCAGTTCCGTGAGCTTGCCTTGCTCGCGGTAGTACGGAAGCAGCGGCGCGGTCTGGGCGTTGTAGGCCGCCAGGCGCGTCACGAACACTTCCGGGTTGTCGTCGGGGCGGCCCTGCTCGGCGAATCGCTTGCTGATCCGCTCGATGAGCGCGGGCTCGTCTACCTTGAGTCGGAGAACCGAGTCGATCTTCTGACCCCGCTTGGCCAGCATGGCGTCCAGCGCCTGCGCCTGGGGCACGGTGCGCGGGAAGCCGTCGAAGATGGCCCCGCCTGCGGCTTCGGCCTCGGGCAGGCGCTCCTCGATCAGGGCGATGACGATCTCGTCGGTGACCAGCTCGCCGCGGTCCAGCACGCCCTTGACCTTCTGGCCCAGCTCGGAGCCCGAGGCGATCGCGGCGCGCAGCATGTCACCGGTCGACAGCTGGACCATGCCCCGCTGCTCGACCAGGCGCTTGGCCTGGGTGCCCTTGCCCGCCGCCGGCGGCCCGAACAGGATCAAGTTCATCAATGCGCTTCCTGCGTTTTCGCGGGTCTGCCGCCCACGTCCCGCCCAGACCTAGAGTGGGTTCGATAAAAACGGAAGCCGGTTTGTCACAAACCGGCTTCCGCGTTTTGGCCTTCCGTAGGGTCCAGAAGCGCCTAGCGCCCCTTGCCGCCCCGCAGCTTCGACTTCTTGATCAGCCCTTCGTACTGGTGGGCCAGCAGGTGGGACTGGATCTGGGCGACCGTGTCCATGGTCACGGTCACGACGATCAGGATCGAGGTGCCGCCCAGGGTGAACTTGGTCGGACCCATGCTGTTCATCAGCAGTTCCGGCAGGATGCAGACCGCGGTGATGTAGGCCGCGCCGATCACGGTCAGGCGGGTCAGGACGTAGTCCAGGTACTCCGCCGTCCGCTTGCCCGGACGGATGCCCGGCATGAAGCCGCCGTACTTGCGCAGGTTCTCCGCCGTCTCGTCGGGATTGAACACGACCGAGGTGTAGAAGAACGAGAAGAAGATGATCAGGGCCGCGTACAGCACCATGAACAGCGGCTGGCCGTGCTGCAGGGCGCCGACCACGGTCGGCAGCCATTGCAGCCAGCTGGGCAGGTTGGCCGTGGCCAGGAAGCCCATGGCGGTCGTCGGCAGCAGCAGCAGGCTGGAGGCGAAGATCGGCGGGATGACGCCGGCGGTGTTCAGCTTCAGCGGGATGAACGAGGTGTCGCCGCCGATCATCCGGTTGCCTTGCTGGCGCTTGGGATAGTGGACCAGCAGGCGGCGCTGCGAGCGCTCGACGAAGACGATGGCGAAGATCACGGCGATCGCCAGCACGCCGACGGCGAACAGGGCGAAGCCCGACATGGCGCCGGTCTGGACCTGGGTGAACATCCGCACCACGCCCAGCGGCAGAGCCGAGACGATGCCGGTGAAGATGATCAGCGAGACGCCGTTGCCGACGCCGCGGCTGGTGATCTGCTCGCCCAGCCACATCAGGAACAGGGTGCCGCCCGTCAGGGCCACGACCGTGGACGCGACGAAGAACAGCGGGGCGATGCCGCCCACCACCATGTTGGCCTGGCTCTGCAGGCCGAAGGCGATCGAGGCCGATTGGACCACGGCCAGCACGACCGCCAGGTAGCGGGTGTACTGGTTCAGGGTCTTGCGGCCGGCTTCGCCGCCTTCCTTCTTCAGCTTTTCCCACGGCGGATACACCGAGCCCATCAGCTGCACGATGATCGAGGCGCTGATGTAGGGCATCACGTTCAGCGAGAAGACGGCCATGCGCTGCACGGCGCCGCCCGAGAACATGTTGAACATGCCCAGGATGCCCTTCGACTGCTGCGAGAACGCGGCGGCGAAGGCTTCCGGATTGATCCCCGGGATCGGCACATAGGTGCCGAGCCGGTAGACGATCAGGGCGATGAGCGTGAACCAGATGCGCTTGTGAAGTTCGGTGGCCTTCTGGAAGGACCCGAAGTTCATGTTGGCTGCGAGTTGTTCGGCGGCCGAGGCCATTCAAATCCCCACGTCGAGAGCGCGCGCCGCTTCCGCGGCCAAGTCGCGCTCCTAGCATTATGCAGGGCCAGGTCCGGTCGGCGATGAATCGCCGGGGGCCGGACAAAGCCCGAGTACGGAGCCGTACATAGGTGAGGCCCGCCGCGATGTCACGGCGAGCCTCGTTATTCTGTCATCCCGGTGGGAAACGGCGGGTCCGGCGGGGTGTCCCCTGGCCTCTCCGCGATCCCGGCGACGGCGCTCCGAGAGCGCCTCCGGGATGACATTATGGTCTTAGGCTTCGGCTTGCGCCTTGGCCTTCTTGGTCACGGTGACCGAACCACCGGCGGCCTCGACGGCCTTGATGGCGGCTTCCGTGGCCGAGTAGACGGTCAGCTTCAGGGCGGTCTTGATCTCGCCCTTGCCCAGCAGCTTCACGCCGTCCAGTTCGCGACGGATCACGCCGGCGGCGACCAGTTCAGCGGCGCCCAGCTCGGCGCCCTTCTTGAACTTGCCGGCGGCCACGGCCTGCTCCAGGCGCCACAGGTTCACTTCAGCGAACTGCAGGCGGAACGGGTTGTTGAAGCCGCGCTTGGGCATGCGCATGTGCAGCGGCATCTGGCCGCCTTCGAAGCCGGCGATGGCGACGCCCGAGCGCGCCTTCTGGCCCTTCACGCCGCGACCACCGGTCTTGCCCTTGCCCGAGCCCGGGCCGCGGCCGATGCGCATGCGGCCCTTGGTGGAGCCGGGAGCCGGAGCCAGTTCGTTAAGCTTGGTCATATGTGCCTCTCCTTGGAGATCTGCGCCCGGCCAATGGCCGGACTCGGCTTTTGGAAACAAAGAAACTTAAAACGAAAACCACCCCGGCTTTCACCGGGGTGGCGATTTCGACGTCTCGTAGCAGAACTACTCGACGATTTCCAGCAGGTGCTGGACCTTGCGGATCATGCCGCGAACCGAAGGGGTGTCTTCCAGCTCGGACACGCGGCCCAGCTTGTTGAGACCCAGACCGGCGAGCGTGGCGCGCTGGTCCTTTTCGCGACGGATMGGGCTGCCGGTTTGGCGAACCTTGACGGTCTTTGCAGTAGCCATGTCTTAGCCCTCGATGGCGTCCGGAGCCGAGGCTCCGTCGGCGCGGCGGCCGAGAATGTCGCCGACCTTCTTGCCGCGCTTGGCGGCGATCTGGCGGGGCGACGATTGAACCTTCAGGGCCTCGAACGTGGCGCGCACCATGTTGTACGGGTTCGAGGAACCCGTCGACTTGGCCACGACGTCCTGGACGCCCAGGGTTTCGAGAACCGCGCGCATCGGACCACCAGCGATGACGCCCGTGCCGGGAGGGGCAGCGCGCATCATGACCTTGCCGGCGCCCCAACGGCCGTAGCCGTCGTGGTGCAGGGTGCGCGACTCGCGGAGCGGGACGCGGACCATGGTCTTCTTGGCTTCTTCGGTCGCCTTGCGGATGGCTTCCGGCACTTCACGCGCCTTGCCATGACCGTAGCCGACGCGGCCCTTTTGGTCGCCGACGACCATCAGAGCAGCGAAGCTGAAGCGACGGCCGCCCTTAACGGTGGCGGCGACGCGGTTGATGTGGACGAGCTTTTCGACGATGTCGCTGTCGACCCGCTCCTCGGGGGCGTTGCGGTCGCGACGGTCCCGGCGTTGGCCGCCTTCACCGCGCTGTTGGTCACCACGAGCCATGATGTTTCCCTTAGAAGTTCAGGCCGGCTTCGCGCGCGGCGTCGGCCAGGGCTTTCACCCGGCCGTGAAAGATGTAGCCGCCACGATCGAAGACGACGTCCTTGACGCCCTTTTCGATGGCGCGCTCGGCGACGAGCTTGCCGACCAGGGCGGCCGCGTCCTTGTTCGCCCCCGTGGCCTTGCCTTCACCCTCGAGGGTGGAGGCCGAGGCCAGGGTCACGCCGCGCTCATCATCGATGACCTGGGCGTAGATGTTCTTGGACGAACGGAAGACCGACAGACGCGGACGGCCGTTGGCCAGCGACTTGAGACGGGTGCGCGTGCGCTGGGCGCGACGAGCGGCGGATTCACGAGGAGAGAGCGCCATGGCTTACTTCTTCTTGCCTTCCTTGCGGCGAACCTTCTCGCCAGCATAGCGCACGCCCTTGCCCTTGTAGGGCTCCGGCGGACGAATGCGGCGGATTTTCGCGGCAATCTCGCCGACCGCCTGCTTATCAGCGCCGGCGATCTTGATTTCGGTCTGCTTGGGCACCGCGAAGGTGACGCCGGCCGGAGCCGCGACGTCGACTTCGTGGGAGAAACCGAGCTGCAGCGACAGGGCGGTGCCCTTCATCGCGGCCCGGTAACCGACGCCCACCAGCTCGAGGGTTTCCTCGAAGCCCGTGCTGACGCCGTGCACCATGTTGGCCACCAGCGTGCGGGACAGGCCCCACATCGCCTTGGCGCGCGTGGTTTCCGAACGCGGAGTCAGGGTCAGCTCTTCGCCTTCCTGCTTGACTTCGATCTCTTCGGGAACCGTCCAGGAGAGTTGGCCCTTGGGCCCCTTCACCGACACCGTCTGGCCTTCGAGCGTCGTGGTGACGCCCTTGGGGATCGAGACGGCCTTCTTACCGATACGTGACATGCTCTTTCCCTCCCGCGCCTAGTAGACGCGGCAGAGGACTTCGCCGCCGACGTTAGCGTCGCGCGCGGCAGAGTCCGACATGACGCCCTTCGGCGTCGAAAGGATCGAGATGCCCAGGCCGTTCTTGATCGGCTTCAGGTCCTTGATCGACGAATAGACGCGACGGCCAGGCTTGGACACGCGGCTGATCTCGGCGATCACGGGCTCACCGTCAAAATACTTGAGCTCGATCTCGAATTCGGGGAACGCACCGGGCTTCTCGACCAGCGAGTAGCCGCGGATGTAGCCTTCGTCGGCCAGCACGTCCAGGACGCGGGCGCGCAGCTTGGAAGCCGGCGTCGCAACCTTGGCGCGCTTGCGCGTGGCGGCGTTCTTGATGCGAGCGATCATATCGCTCAGGGGATCGTTCATCGACATCTGATCGTCCTCACCAGCTCGACTTGACGAGGCCGGGGATCTGCCCCTGCGAACCCAGTTCGCGGAGAGCAACCCGGCTCATCTTCAGCTTGCGATAGTAGGCGCGCGGGCGGCCGGTCACTTCGCAGCGATTGCGAATGCGAACAGCCGACGAGCTGCGCGGAAGCTTCGCGAGCTTCAGGCGGGCTTCGAAGCGTTCTTCCAGCGGCAGGCTTTCGTCGTTGGCGATCGCCTTCAGCGCGGCGCGCTTGTCGGCGTATTGCTTGACGAGGGCCTTGACCGCGAGATTACGGTTAACGGCGCTTTTCTTGGCCATGGTGTGTTTCCCTGCCCGCTCTTAATTGGTGAACGGGAACTGGAATTCCTTCAGGAGAGCCTTGGCTTCCTGATCGGTCTTCGCAGTGGTGCAGACGATGATGTCCATGCCCCAGATCTGTTCGATCTGGTCATAGTTGATTTCCGGGAACACCAGGTGCTCCTTCAGGCCCATGGCGTAGTTGCCACGGCCGTCGAAGCTCTTGCCGTTCAGGCCGCGGAAGTCCTTCACGCGCGGCAGCGCGATCGTGACCAGGCGGTCCAGGAATTCGTACATCCGGTCCTTGCGCAGGGTCACCTTGGCGCCGACCACCATGCCTTCGCGCAGCTTGAAGCCGGCGATGGACTTGCGGGCCTTCGTGGCGACCGGCTTCTGGCCGGCGATAGCCATCAGATCCTTCAGCGCGGTCTGGGCCTTCTTGGAGTCGGCCACGGCCTCGCCGATACCCATGTTCAGGACGATCTTGTCCAGCTTGGGGATCTGCATTTCGTTCGTGTAGCTGAATTGCTCCTTCATCGCGGCGCGGATGCGCTCGCGATAAACGGTCTTCAGCCGGGGTTCATAAGCTTGATCAGCCATTGATCACCTCGCCCGTGGTCTTGGCCACGCGCACCTTCTTGTCGCCTTCGATCTTGAAGCCGACGCGGGTGGGCTTGCCCTTGGAGTCGACCAGCGCGACGTTCGAGACGTGCAGCGCGGCTTCCTTGGTCTTGATGCCGCCTTGCGGTTCGGCTTGGGTCGGCTTGGTGTGGCGTTGAACCAGGTTCACGCCTTGCACCAGGACACGGTTTTCCTTGGGGAGAACCTGGGTCACAGCGCCTTGCTTGCCCTTGTCCTTGCCGGCCAGGACGACGACGCGGTCGCCCTTCTTAATCTTGGCAGCCATTACAGCACCTCGGGGGCGAGGGAGATGATCTTCATGTGGTTCTTGGCGCGCAGTTCGCGGGGAACCGGGCCAAAGATCCGCGTGCCGACCGGCTCGCTCTGCTTGTTGACGATGACCGCGGCGTTCTTGTCGAAACGGATCAGCGACCCGTCCTTACGCTTCATGCCTTGGTTCACGCGAACGACGACGGCGCGGAGCACGTCGCCCTTCTTCACGCGGCCGCGCGGAATGGCTTCCTTCACGGACACGACGATCACGTCACCGACGCTGGCGTAGCGACGACCCGCGCCACCCAGCACCTTGATGCACATGACCCGGCGGGCGCCGGAGTTATCGGCGACTTCCAGGTTAGTTTGCATCTGGATCATGGTTCAAACCTTCCAGATTAAGCAGAAGCCTTGGGAAGGACTTCCCAGGTCTTCAGCTTGGACTTCGGAGCGCACTCGATGATACGGGCAACTTCGCCCGCCTTGTACGCATTGCTCTCATCGTGCGCGTGGTACTTCTTAGACTGACGCACAATCTTCTTCAGCAGCGGGTGAACGATGGTGCGTTCAACCTTAACCACTACGGTCTTGTCGCCCTTATCGGAGACGACAACCCCTTCGAGGATACGCTTGGGCATATCGTTCTCCTTAAGCCGCGGCCTTGGCGCGCAGCACGGTCTTGATGCGGGCGATTTCCTTGCGGATCTCGCCAACGCGGTGGGTCTTTTCCACCTGACCGGTCGCCGCCTGGAAGCGCAGGTTGAACTGCTCCTTCTTCAGGTTGAGCAGCTGCTCGGCGAGCTGGTCGGGAGTCATGCCCCGGATGTCAGCAATCTTGGTCATGCCGCTTCGGCCTCCAGAGCCGCACCGGCGTCGATGCGGGTGACGACGCGGGTGCGGATCGGCAGCTTGGCCGCGCCGAGGCGCAGGGCTTCGCGCGCGATATCGTCCGGCACGCCGTCGATTTCGAACATGATGCGGCCCGGAGCCACGCGAGCGGCCCAGTGGTCCACGGCGCCCTTGCCCTTACCCATCCGGACTTCGGCCGGCTTGCCGGTGACCGGCACGTCCGGGAAGATACGGATCCAGACGCGGCCTTGACGCTTCATCTGGCGGGTGATGGCGCGACGAGCAGCTTCGATCTGGCGAGCCGTGATGCGCTCCGGCTMGACGGCCTTCAGGCCGTACGAACCGAAGTTCAGCAGGGTGCCGCCCTTCGAGGTGCCGTGGATGCGGCCCTTGAACTGCTTGCGATACTTGGTTTTTTTCGGTGACAGCATAGCGCTCTATCCTTAGCCCCGATCGCGACGGCCGCGGTCGCCCCGGTCGGGACGATCGCCGCGCTCGCGTCCACCACCTTCGCCGGCCGGGCCGGATTCAGTGGCGAGACGCTTGTCGAGCGCCATCGGGTCATGCTCCAGCACTTCGCCTTTGAAGATCCAGGTCTTCACGCCGATGATGCCGTAGGTGGTCTTGGCTTCCGCGAAGCCGTAGTCGATGTCGGCGCGCAGCGTGTGGAGCGGCACGCGACCTTCGCGGTACCATTCCATACGAGCGATTTCCGCGCCGCCGAGGCGGCCCGACACGTTGATGCGGATGCCCTTGGCGCCGAGACGGACGGCCGATTGGATCGACCGCTTCATGGCGCGACGGAAGGCGATACGACGCTCGAGCTGCTGGGCGATGGACTCGGCCACCAGCTGCGCATCGGTTTCGGGCTTACGGATTTCGACGATGTTCAGGTGAACTTCGCCTTCCGTCATCACCGACAGGTCCTTGCGGAGCTTGTCGATGTCAGCGCCCTTCTTGCCGATGATGACGCCCGGACGGGCGGCATAGATCGTGACGCGGCACTTCTTGTGGGGACGCTCGATGATGATGCGCGAGACGCCGGCTTGATACAGGCGCTTCTTGAGCATCGCACGGACCGCGAGGTCTTGGTGCAGGAGCTTGCCGTACTGCTCGCCGTCGGCGAACCAACGGCTGTCCCAGGTACGGTTGACGCCGAGCCGCAGCCCGACCGGATTGACTTTCTGACCCATCAGGCGGCCTCACCCAGTTCGCGGACCACGATGGTGATCTCGGAGAACGGCTTTTCAACGCGCGTGGCCCGACCGCGAGCACGCGGCGAGAAGCGCTTCATCACCAGGTTCTTGCCCACATAGGCCTCGGCGACGACCAGCGAGTCGATGTCGAGGTTGTGGTTGTTTTCGGCGTTGGAGATCGCCGAATACAGCGCCTTGCGGACGTCCTGAGCGATACGCTTGTGGCTGAATTCGAGCTCGTTCAGAGCGCGCTGGACGTTCAGGCCACGGATGGACTGAGCGACCAGGTTCAGCTTGCGGGCGCTGGTGCGCAGGGTGCGAACCTTGCACATCGCTTCATTGGCCGGCAGGCGGCGAGGTTGTTTAGCTTGGCTCATGGCCTACTTCCTCTTCGCCTTCTTGTCGGCGGCGTGGCCGGGGAAGTTGCGGGTGGGAGCGAACTCACCGAACTTCATGCCGACCATGTCTTCCGACACGGAGACGGGAACGTGCTTCTGGCCGTTGTGCACGCCGAAGGTCAGGCCGACGAATTGCGGCATGATGGTCGAACGGCGCGACCAGGTCTTGATGACGTCCTTGCGGCCCGACGACAGAGCGACGTCGGCCTTCTTCAGGAGGTACCCGTCGACGAACGGGCCTTTCCAGACGGAGCGGGTCATGGCTTAGCGGCCCTTCTTCGCTTTGTGGCGCGAACGGATGATGAACTTGTCCGTGGCCTTGTTGACACGGGTCTTGGCGCCCTTGGTCGGCTTACCAGCCGGGGTCACCGGGTGACGACCGCCCGAGGTCCGGCCTTCACCACCACCGTGGGGGTGGTCGACCGGGTTCATGGCGACGCCGCGGACGTGCGGACGACGGCCCATGTGACGAACGCGCCCGGCCTTGCCGAGGTTTTCGTTCATGTGGTCCGGGTTCGACACGGCGCCGACGGTGGCCATGCAGGTGTCCAGCACCATGCGCAGTTCGCCCGAGTTCAGGCGGATCTGGGCGTAGCCGGCGTCACGACCCACCAGCTGGGCGTAGGCGCCAGCCGAACGCGCGATCTGGCCGCCCTTGGCGGGCTTCAGCTCGACGTTGTGGATGATCGTGCCGATCGGCAGGGTGCGCAGCGGCGAGGCGTTGCCCGGCTTCACGTCGACCTTGTCGGCGGTGACGACTTCGTCGCCGGCCTTCAGGCGTTGCGGKGCCAGGATGTAGGCCAGTTCGCCGTCCTGATACTTGATCAGGGCGATGAAGGCGGTGCGGTTCGGATCGTACTCGAGGCGGACGACCGTGGCCGTGCCTTGCTTACGACGCTTGAAGTCGACCAGACGGTACAGGCGCTTGGCGCCGCCGCCGCGGAAACGGACCGCGATACGGCCGTTGCCGCCGCGACCGCCCGACTTGGTCAGACCTTCGACCAGCTTCTTTTCCGGGCGGCCCTTGTGGAGCTCGCTGCGGTCGATCAGCACCAGGCCGCGCTGGCCGGGGCTGGTCGGGTTAAAGTGCTTCAAGGCCATGTCTTAGAGCCCCGTCGTGATGTCGATCGACTGGCCGTCGGCCAGGGTCACGATGGCTTTTTTGACGTCGGAACGGCGTCCGACGATGCCACGGAAGCGCTTGGTCTTGCCCTTGGTGACCAGGGTGTTGACCTTGGTGACCTTGACCTTGAACAGCTCTTCGACTGCGGCGGCGATTTCGTCCTTCGACGCATCGGCGGCCACGCGGAAGACGACCTTGTTCTGCTCGCTGAGCAGGGTGGCCTTCTCGGTGATCACCGGCGACAGGATCGTGTCGTAGTGGCGGGCGGTAGCGGCCATTACGCGGCTTCCTTCTCAGCGAAACGCGCCGAGATCGCCTCAATCGCGTCCTTGGTCAGGACGAGCGTTTGGCGACGCAGCACGTCGTAGACGTTCAGGCCGGCGTTCGGCAGCACGTCCACGTTCGGAATGTTGCGGGCGGCGAGCTTGAAGTTCGCGTCCACTTCCGGACCGGCGATGACCAGGGCGTTCTTCAGGCCGATCTTGTCGAAGTTAGCGCGCAGGGCGGCCGTCTTCGGGTCGGTCAGAACGGCGCTGTCCAGCACGACCAGCGCGCCGGCCTTGGCCTTCGACGACAGGGCATGGCGCAGAGCCATGGCCCGGATCTTCTTCGGCAGGTCGAAAGCGTGGCTGCGGACGACAGGGCCGTGGGCCTTGGCGCCGCCGACGAACTGAGCCGCACGGCGCGAACCGTGACGGGCCGAGCCGGTGCCCTTTTGCTTGTACATCTTCTTGCCCGTACGAGAGACCTCGTTGCGGACTTGAATCTTGTGGTTGCCCGAGCGGCGCTTGGCCAGCTGCCAGGTCACGACGCGCTGCAGGATGTCGCCGCKGATGTCGGCGATGCCAAAGATGGCGTCGTCGAGATCAACGGAGCCGGCCTTGCCGCCGTCCAGTTTGATGACGTCGAGTTTCATTAGCCTTCGCCCTCTTCGGTCGTCGCCGCGGGGGCTTCCTCAGCGGGGGTTTCAGCGGCGGCGGCCGGAGCCTCGCCAGCCTTGCGGAAGGCGCCCGGACGCTTCACGTCGGCCGGAGCGGCCTTCTTGATGGCGTCGCGAACCTTGACGTACGAACCTTCGTGGCCGGGGACGGCGCCCTTGACCAGGATCAGGCCGCGTTCGACATCGACCTTCCAGACGGTGACGTTCAGGGTGGTGACGGTTTCCTGACCCAGGTGACCGGCCATCTTCTTGCCCGGGAACGTACGGCCCGGATCCTGGCGGTTACCGGTCGAGCCGTGCGAACGGTGCGAGACCGAGACGCCGTGGGTGGCGCGCAGACCGCCGAAGTTCCAGCGCTTCATGGCGCCGGCGAAACCCTTACCGACGGTGAGGCCTTGGATGTCCACCTTCTGGCCGGCGACGTAGTGGTCGGCCGTGAACTCGGCGCCAACTTCGATCAGGGCGGCTTCATCGACGCGGAATTCGGCGACGACCCGCTTGGGCTCGACCGAGTTCTTGGCGAAGTGACCGCGCAGGGCCTTGGAGGTGTTCTTGGGCTTCTTGGCGCCGGCGCCGAGCTGCAGGGCGGTGTAACCGTCCTTCTCGACCGTGCGCTGGCCCGTGACCTGGCAACCGTCCAGCGACAGGACGGTGACCGGGACGTGCTGTCCGGTTTCATCGAAGAAGCGGGTCATGCCCAGCTTCTTGGCGATCACGCCAGTACGATTAGCGGGGAGAGTCATCTGTTCGGCCCTCCTTACAGCTTGATTTCGACGTCGACGCCGGCCGACAGGTCGAGCTTCATCAGCGCGTCCACGGTCTGCGGAGTCGGATCAACGATGTCGAGGACGCGCTTGTGCGTACGGATCTCGAACTGCTCGCGCGACTTCTTGTCGACGTGCGGCGAGCGGTTGACGGTGAATTTCTCGATAAGCGTGGGCAGGGGGATCGGGCCCCGTACCGTCGCACCCGTGCGCTTGGCCGTATTCACGATCTCGCGCGTGGAATGATCCAACACGCGGTGATCGAAGGCCTTGAGCCGGATGCGGATGTTCTGACGATCCATATCGCTCGGTTTCCTAGTGGGCTGCGCCCGCGTCTCGAACCATTTCAAAGACCAACCCGGATCCCTCTTTCGAGACATCCGAACGCAGCGTCCGCAAAACAAATTGGCCCGCCCGGTCTCCCGAGAGGGCCTGTGACTGAAAACTGCGCCCCAAAAGGCGCGATCGGCAGTCGTTCGCGAACCGCGTCTGAGCTCGAAAGCTCACAGCCGGTCCAACAGAGGGGGGCTTTTACGTGTGTGAATCGGTTTCGTCAAGCGCTTCTCGGGACCGTTTTGCGGGACGGACAGGACGCGCCGCCCCTCCCCGATCCTCGGGTCCGGCCAAGCTCTTGAAGTGGAGCTTGAGCGTATCGGGGTTCTTCCAAATCCTGGTCCCGACGCTAGGCCGAAGGCTCAAACGACCAAGGCGTCCTTCGATAAAGAACCCTGTCGCATGAAACTGCTCAAATCTAGGCGCAGAGAAGCATGAACGTGCGGGTGCACGCGATGGGGACGTTAACCCGCCTCCGCAAGTGTCATAAAACTGCATCAATTCGCCGCCGACCGCCTCCACCGGCCTTGCCGCCCAGGGCGAAGCTCCATAAATCCGCCGCTCCTCGACGGACGGGCGGCCCTCCCCAAACGACCGCCCGCCGATCGAGGCCACACAGTAAGGGGATTACCCACTATGAAGACCCAACTCTTTGCCGCCGCCGCCGTCCTGGCGCTGGCCGTCTCGGCTCCCGCCTTCGCCCAGAACGTCGGTTCGGTCGGCGCCGCCGTGAACTACACCGACGTCAAGGCCACCGGCATCGACGCCGACGGCACCTCGTTCAAGGTCGACGGCAACGTCGCCATCCCGACCGGCGCCTGGACCGTCACCGTGAACGGCAACGTCTCGGTCAGCGACAACGACCTGAGCGACGAGACCGTCGCCTCGACCGCCGCCCACGCCACGACCCTGGTCGCCGGCGACACCGTGCGCGTCGGCGGCTTCGCCGCCCTGTCGCGTCCGTCGAACGACACCCTGTGGGCCGTCGGCGCCGAAGCCTCCAAATACTTCGACAAGGTCACCGTGACCGGCCTGGCCGCCTACGGCCAGTCGAACGACCTGGACGCCGACCTGTGGGCCGTCCGTGGCGAAGCCCGCTACTTCGTCTCGGACGACTTCCGTCTGGACGCCGGCGCCGGCTACTCGAACCTGGACCCGAAGGGCTTCTCGAGCGCCGACATCTGGGACGTCAACCTGGGCGGCGAATACAAGTTCGCCAACACCGGCTGGTCGACCTTCGGCAAGTACACCCACACCGAGTCCAAGGACCTGGCGGACCTGAACGCTGAAGCAGTGAAGGTCGGCTTCCGCTACACCTTCGGCGGCAGCCTGAAGACCCGCGACCGTTCGGGCGCCGACCTGATCGATGCCGACACCCTGTTCGGCTTCGGCGTCCGCTAAACACGGACCCGTTCGCGATCAGCGGACTGAAGGAACGCCCCGGAGCTCAGGCTCCGGGGCGTTTCACTTTATATATATGTCGCCAGAGCGCGGTTCCCCGAACCGCCCTCACCTCGGCGCGACCATCCCGCCCTCCACCGGCGCCTCCCGGTCGACCGCCAGCGCCCCGCCCTCTTCCTTCAGCTCGGCCACCTGCACCACCGTCCGCTGTCCGTAATAGGGGTCGGCCTTGGCCTGCGGTTCGTTGGACTGGTGGACGAAGTAGTAGAGGAACGCCCTGCCCCCGCTAACCACCACGTCCGGGTGCTGGCCCTTGGCRGTGTCGGTGGGTTGGAGACCCGGCTGCTCCAGKAGACGTGTCGACTGCAGGGTCCAGGTCCGGGCGTCGTCCGACCGCAGGACGATCAGGCCCTTCCAGGCGTCGGCGATCATCCACCAGGCGCCCTTGAACCGGAACACCTTGGGGCCCTCGGCGGCCATGTCGACCGCCGGCTTGTCGCCCGTCGGCGCCCAATGGACCAGGTCGGCGCTCTCGACCGCCAGGATCCGGCTACCCCTGCGCTCGTCCTTGTACCAGAGGCGATAATGGTCGCCGATCTTGGCCACGCTGGCGTCGATCACCCGGTCGGAACCCAGGTGCAGCGTGTCGCCGCAGGTCCAGGTGGCCAGGTCCTTGCTGGTCAGGTGGACGATCCGCGCCGTCGCCGCCTTGTCGCCCCAGCGGTGGAAGACCCCCGGCACCACCGTCAGCCACATGTGATAGACGCCGCCCTCGGCATAGAGCTCGGGCGCCCACAGGGTCGGGCCGGTGCATTGGGCCGGAATGGCGGCCACGCCCTTGTACGTCCAGGCCATGCCGTCCCTTGAGGTCGCCATGCCGATCGGCGTGGCGTGGACCCAGGCGACGTCCTTGGGGTCGGGGTCCTTCAGGGTGGCGCGGCGGTTCGTATAGAACATCACCCACTGGCGATGGGCCTTGTCGAACACGATCGACACGTCGGCCGCCCCGTCGGTGATCGGATCGCGATACAGCGGCTTGGGCGCGGCCGCGTGGGAGACGCCGGGCAAAGCCAGCGCCCAGACCGACGACAGGGCCAGGATCAGGGTCCGCAGCTTCATGCCGTTTCCCTCGATGAACCGGCGCCAGCCTAGCCGGTTCGAGGGAAATCACAACGTGGGACATGGTCCCGCATAATGAAATCCCAGCCACCGCGGAGCGCGGGGCCGGGATGACAGCCGTCTATATATAAAGTGTCGCCGACTACTGGCCGATGATCACGTTGCCCGAGCCGGCCACATGCTTGCTCACCGGTCCCGTGGCCTTGGCGACGCGCACGTCGCCCGAGCCGGCGATGGAGGCCTCGACATTGCCGGCTTCGCCGCCGAAATCGACGTCGCCCGAACCCATGATGTTGACCTCGAGCGAGCGCGCGCGGCCGCCGCTGACGGTCACGTCGCCGGCGCCGGCGATGTTGGCTTCCAGGCTGCCGTTGACGCTGGCGGCCGTCACCCCGCCCGAGCCGGCGATGCTGATCTCCAGGTCGCCGCCGACGTCCTGCAGCTTCACGTCGCCCGAACCGGCGATGTTGATCTCGGCCGAACCGACGCTGCCGACCCGGGCGTCGCCCGAACCGGCCTGGTTCAGGTCGAGCTTGCCGCGCACGTTAGCGATCGTCCAATCACCGCAGCCGGCGTTGGACAGCTCCAGATGCTCGGTGCGGCCGACATTGCCGAACACCGCGCCGCCGGMGGCGACCTCGGCCTTCATCGGCACGCGGACCACGATCTGCGGGATGTCCTCCCACTTCACGTCGCCGACGCCGCGCACATGGATCACGCGCTTGCCCATCACCGTGTTGCAGCCGTTGATGCGGTTCATCCGCAGGCCGCCGTCGACCGTCACGTCCGAGCCGTTCTGACGGATCTTCAGCGGCAGGCTCTGGTTGGTGGTCAGGAATTCGACCTTCACGTCGCTGCGGGCTTCCGGGATCACCTCGACCCGGGCCACGGCGTCCTTGATCTTCACGGACGGATCGGCGGCGGCGGCCCCGGCGAAGCCCCAGAAGGCGCTGGCGGCGGTCGCGGCGGTGGCCAGAAGCAGAAGAGCACGCATCGAATGTTCCCTCGAACGAATGTGTTGTTGAGGGAAGGCTAGCCGGGCCCCTGTCGGGAGACGACTTAATTCGAGGTCATGACCCCCTTGTCATGATTGGGCCTCAATTGGCGCTGGCGGCCAGCCGCACCGGAACCGACTTGTAGGCCGGCGTGCCGCTGCGGCGATCGTGGTCCTCCAGCGCCACCAGCAGGTTGGTCTCAGGATAGTAGGCGGCCAGGCAGCCGCGCGGGATGTCACGCTCCACCAGGGTGAAGCCGCGCACGGCCCGCCGGCCCGTGTCGTCGAAGGCGGCCGTCAGGTCGATGCGGTCGCCGGCCTTCAGCCCCCGCGCGGCGATGTCGTCGGGATGGGCGAAGACCACGTCGCGGCGGCCGAACACCCCGCGATAGCGGTCGTTCTGGCCGTAGATGGTGGTGTTGTACTGGTCGTGGCTGCGCAGGGTGGTCAGCAGCAGCACGTCGGCCTCGCCCCGCCGGGCGTCCTGGCCGTCGTGGCGATGGGCCAGGAACTGGGCCTTGCCGCTGGGGGTCTTCCACACCCGGTCGGACGGCGGCACCGGCAGGCGGAAGCCGCCCGGCTGGCGGACGCGGTCATTATAATTAGCGAAGGCCTCGGGGAAGACCGCCTCGATCAGGTCGCGGATCTTGTCGTAGTCGGCGGCCAGGCCCGGCCAGTCGACGATGTCGTCCGGCCCGAACAGCGCCGCGCCGATGCCGGCGATKATCGCCGGCTCGGACTTCAGCTGGTCCGAGGCCGGTGGGTTTAGACCACGCGAGGCGTGGACCATCGACATCGAGTCCTCGACCGTCACCGCCTGGCGGCCGCCGGCCTGCAGGTCGATCTCGGTGCGGCCCAGGCAGGGCAGCAGCAGGCTCTCCTCGCCGTGCAGCAGGTGGGTGCGGTTCAGTTTGGTGGCGACATGGACCGTCAGCTCCGCCTTTTGGATCGCCGCGTGGGTCCGGGTCGGGTCGGGCGCGGCGACGGCGAAGTTGCCGCCCAGGCCGATGAACACCTTGGTCTCGCCCGCCTCCAGGGCCGCGATGGTCTCGACCACGGTGTGGCCGTGCTCGCGCGGCGACTTGAAGGCGAACACCCGGTCCATCGAATCCAGGAACGCCGCCGACGGCTTCTCCCAGATCCCCACCGTCCGGTCGCCCTGGACGTTGGAATGTCCCCGCAGCGGACAGATTCCCGCCCCCGGCCGGCCGATATTGCCCTTCAGCAGCAGCAGGTTGACCAGCTGCTGCACGGTGCTGGACGACGACCGGTGCTGGGTCAGGCCCATGCCGTAGCAGAGGATCGTCGCCTTGGCGGCGGCGTAGGCCCGGGCCGCCTCCTCGATCTGGGCGCGGGTCAGGCCCGAACCGGCCTCGATCTCGTCCCAGCTGAGCCCCTCGACGACGGCCTTCACCGTCTCGAAGCCCTCGGTGTGCTCGGCGATGAAGGCGCGGTCCAGAACCGTACCCTGGCTCTCGGCGTCCAGCTGCAGCACCGCCTTCATGATCCCCTGCACCGCCAGGGCGTCGCCGCCGACGGTCAGTTGGTAGTAGGACGAGGCGATCGGGGTCGAGGTCAGGGTCGCCATCTCGACCGGGTCCTGCGGCGAGGCGAACTTCTCCAGCGCCCGCTCCTTCAGCGGATTGAAGGCCAGGATCGTCGCGCCCCGCTTCGAGGCGTCGCGCAGGGTGGTCATCATGCGCGGATGGTTGGTGCCGGGATTGTGGCCGAAGCTGAGGATCAGGTCGGCGTGGTCGAAATCCTCCAGGGTCACCGAGCCCTTGCCCATGCCGATCGAGTCCGGCAGGCCCACGCTGGTCGGCTCGTGGCACATGTTCGAGCAGTCGGGGAAATTGTTGGTCCCCACCCGCCGGCCCAGCAGCTGGAACAGGAACGCCGCCTCGTTCGAGGCCCGCCCCGAAGCGTAGAACTCGGCCTGGTTGGGATGGTCCAGCGCCTTCAGGGCGTCGGCTGTGCGCTGGAAGGCGTCCTCCCAGCTGATCGGCAGATAGCGATCCGTCGCCCGGTCATATGCCATCGGATGGGTCAGCCGGCCTAGATCCTCCAGGGCGTGGTCGCTCCAGGTCAGGAGCTCGGTCACGGTGTGGGTCGCGAACACCTCGGGCGTGGCGCGCTTGGAGGTCGCCTCCCAGGCCACGGCCTTGGCCCCGTTCTCGCAGAACTCGAACGAGGAGGTGTGCTTGGGATCGGGCCAGGCGCAGCCTGGGCAGTCGAAGCCCTCGGGCTGGTTGGCGCGCAGCAGGGTCTTGCCGCCCTCGATCACCGTGGCCTGGTCGGTCAGCGCCCCGGCCACCGCCTTGAGCGCGCCCCAGCCGCCGGCGGCGTTGTCGTAGCGATGGATGCCGCGGACGCCCGCATTGGGTTTGTCGTGGGCCATCACGCATACTCCGGGACTGTGTCGAGCAGGCGCTCGGGATAGGTGAACACCGTGTGGCCGTCGGCGCGGGCCAGGGCGACCAGGGTCAGGCCGGACTCCTCGGCCCGGCGGATCGCCAGGTCGGTCGGGGCCGAGACGGCCACCAGGATCGAACAGCCCATCCGCACGGTCTTCTCGACCATCTCGAACGAGCAGCGACTGGTGACCAGCACGAAGCCTTCGGAAGCATCGCGCCCCTCGCGCGCCATCGCGCCAGCCAGCTTGTCCAGGGCGTTGTGACGGCCGACGTCCTCGCGGACCACGACCAGCGCCCCCTTCCCGTCCGCGAACGCCGCCGCGTGGGTGGCCCGGGTCAKGCGGCCCAGGGCCTGGGCGTCGCCCAGGGCGTCGACGGCCCGCTGCACGGCCTGGTGCGAGACCTTGGCCCCGCCCTCCAGGCGCGGCAGAGGCCGCACGGCGTCGGCCAGGCGCTGCACCCCGCACAGCCCACAGCTGGAGCGTCCCTCCAACGTGCGCGGCCGGGCCTTGCGCTGGATCGCGCCGGGCTGGAGCTTGATGTCGGCCAGAACGCCCAGGTCGTTCCGGGTGACCTCGATGGCCAGAACGTCCGCCGCCTTGGCCACGGCCTCGGTGACGGTGAAGCCCAGGACCAGGTCCTCGACATCGTCTGGGGTGGCCATCAGCACCGTGTGCGGCCGGCCGTCGAACGACAGGCCCACGGCGACTTCCTGGGGGGTGTCACGGGCGATGGTCTCGGACCCGGCCCCGACCCGCCACTGGGTGGCGGAACGGCGTTGAGCGGCGGCTTTCGACATGGACGGACTCTACCGCCTGGCCGCCCCCGCGTCCAAGGGCGCTCTTCACGGCGCGAACGTTCAAATCCGATGCGGATGTAGATGACCGAACGGCGATCCTGACGCACTCTAGGGTCATGGCCGTCATCGATACCCGCCGCGATCAGATGTTCCCCCGCCTGCAGCCGGAGGAGATCGACCGCATCCGCCGCTTCGGCGACATCGCCCACGCCAAGGCCGGCGCCATGCTGGCCCAGGCCGGCGAGGTCTCGCCCGGGCTCATGGTGATCCTCGAAGGGCGCGCCCGGGTCAGCCGGCGCGACGCCCACAACGACAGCCACGTGATCGTCGAGCACGAGCCCGGCCACTTCATCGGCGAAATCGCCCAGCTGTCGAACCGCCCTTCGCTGGTCGACGTGGAGGCCGTCACCGACGTCGAGGTCCTGCGCATCAAGCCCGACCGCCTGCGCGCAGTGCTGATCGCCGAGGCCGAGCTGGGCGAGCGGATCATGCGAGCCCTGATCCTGCGCCGTGTCGGCCTGCTCGAGGCGGGCGCGGGGCCCGTGATTCTCGGCCGGACGGGCGACGGCGAGGTGATCCGGCTGTCGGGCTTCCTGTCGCGCAACGGCCATCCCTACCAGCAGCTGGACCCCGACACGGTCGACTGCGCCAAGGTGCTGATCCAGCGGTTCTCGATCGACGAAGCCGAGCTGCCGATCGTGCTCTGCCCCGGCGGCCAGATCCTGCGCCATCCGTCCAACGCCGAGCTGGCCCGATGCCTGGGCATGGTCGGCGACCTGGACCCCAACCACATCTATGACGTCGCCGTGGTCGGGGCCGGCCCCGCGGGCCTGGCCACCGCCGTCTACGCCGCCTCCGAGGGCCTGTCGGTGCTGGTGCTGGACACCCGGGCGTTCGGCGGCCAGGCCGGCGCTTCGGCCCGGATCGAGAACTATCTCGGCTTCCCCACCGGCGTCTCGGGCATGGCCCTGATGGCCCGCGCCTACAACCAGGCCCAGAAGTTCGGCGCCAACCTGGCCATCCCCGACGAGGTCGCCAGCCTGGAATGCACCGCCGACGCCACCGGCGACAGCGCCCTGGACGGCTATCACCTGAAGCTGGTCAGCGGCGAGACCACCCAGGCCAAGACCATCGTGATCGCCAGCGGCGCGCGCTATCGGCGGCTGGACGTCTCCAACCTGGACGCCTTCGAGGGCAGCAGCGTCCACTACTGGGCCTCGCCGCTGGAGGCCAAGCTGTGCGCGGGCCAGGAAGTGGCCCTGGTCGGGGCCGGCAATTCGGCGGGCCAGGCGGCGGTCTATCTGGCCGCCCACGTCAAGAAGGTCTGGCTGGTGATCCGGGGCAAGAGCCTGGCGGCCAGCATGTCGCGCTACCTGATCGAGCGCATCGAGAGCCTGCCCAACATCGAGGTCGTCACCCGCAACGAGATCGTCGAACTCGAGGGCGAGGACGGCCAGCTGCGCGCCATCCGTCATCGCAACCTCGACACCGGCGAGGAGGACCGCTGCGAGATCAGCCACCTGTTCCTGTTCATCGGCGCCGCGCCAAACACCGCCTGGCTGACCGAGTGCCGGGTCGAGCTGGACAACCATGGCTTCGTGCGCACCGGCCAGGACCTGGCCCCCGGCCACCCATCGCTCCAGACCAGCCGCCACGGCGTGTTCGCGATCGGCGACGTGCGGGCGGGCTCGGTCAAGCGCGTGGCGGCGGCGGTCGGCGAAGGCGCGCAGGTGGTGGCGGCGATCCACGCCTACCTGGCCGAGCCCGTCACCACGGCCTGACGCCGCCCCCAAGACAGATCCATGACGCACTGTGGCCGGCCGGCCACGGCCGTCTTCGCGTCGGTTCCGCAACAAACCGCGCCCTGCCCGCCCCTATGTCTTCCCCCGTGATCCGGTTCGCGCCGCCGCGCGCCTCTATGACGGTTCGGCGACAATCCACAGACGGGGCACAATCGCCCCTGCGAGTCTGAAACATCGGGACTCCAGGGCGTACGCCCGCACACATTCGAGAAAAAGCCGCCCCATACCCAAGGTCCCAAGCGAATTTCCTTTCGCCGGTACCGGCCATCGTCGCTCTCACGATGGCCCATTTGGGGATACTTCATGTCGAGAACGCACTACCTCGCGGGCGCGTCGGCGCTCGCCTGCCTGGTCGCTGGCGCGCCCCTGGCGGCCCACGCCCAGACCGCCCCGACGGACACCTCGGCCAGCGCCGTCGAGGAGATCGTCGTCACCGGTTCGCGCATCGCCCGCCGCGACTACGTCTCCAACAGCCCGATCGTCACGGTGGGCCAGGACGCCATCCAGAAGACCGGCTCGGTCACGGTCGACACGCTGCTGAACCAGATGCCGCAGTTCGTGCCGTCGGTGTCGTCGACTTCGAACAACCCGTCAAACGGGGGCCAGGCCAATATCGAGCTGCGCGGCCTGGGGACCGCCCGCACCCTGGTGTTGCTGGACGGCCACCGCGTGGTCGCCTCCAATTCCGACGGCAGCGTCGACATCAACATCCTGCCCACCGCCCTGATCCAGAACATCGAGGTCATCAGCGGCGGCGCCTCGGCCACCTACGGGTCCGACGCCGTCGCCGGGGTCGTCAACTTCAAGCTGGACCACAACTTCACCGGCCTGGAGGTCGACGCCCAATACGGCATCAGCCAGCACGGCGACGGCAAGGAGACCGCCGTCAGCGTCACCGCCGGCGGCAAGTTCGCCGACGACCGCGGCCACGCCGCCGTTGCGCTGGCCTATTCCCAGCGCGGCGAGGTGTTCAACTCGGCCCGCGACTTCGCCGCCGTCTCCGGCGCCTCGTCCACCACGCCCTACGGTCGCTATGACGCCACGGGCACCAACCTGCCGACCCAGGCGGCCATGGACGCCGTCTTCGCCAAGTACGGGATCGCGGCCGGCACGGTGAAGGCCGGCGCCAACCTCGGCTTCAACGACGATGGCACGCTGTTCTACAACGGCGTCAACTACGGCGGCTCGACGGCGATCGACTACGCCACCATCCCGGTGAACGGCACTTACAACACCGGCGCCCTGAACCTGCTGCAACTGCCCCTGACCCGCTACTCGGCCTATGGCGAGGCCCAGTACGAGATCAATCCGCACGCCGAGGCCTACGGCTCGTTCAACTTCACCCACTACGACTCCCGCACGGTGCTGGCCCCCGCCCCGGCCGCCAGCACCACGGGCTTCACCGTGCCGGTGACTAACCCGTTCATCCCGGACGACCTGGCCACCCTGCTGGCCAGTCGCGCCGATCCCACGGCCGACTTCCTGTTGCGCAAGCGCTTCACCGACGTCGGCCCACGGGTGTCGGACACCACCTTCAACGTCTTCCAGCTGGCCACCGGCGTGCGTGGCGAGACCGGCTTCAAGGACTGGACCTACGACGTCTACGGCTCGTTCGGCCGCTCCGAGCAGAACGAAATCCAGTCGGGCAACATCAGCCACTCGGCTGTCCAGACCCTGCTGAACGCCGCCGACGGCGGCGCCAGCATCTGCAGCGGCGGCTATGACCCGTTCGGCCTGAACGAGCTGTCCTCGGCCTGCCGCAGCTACATCTCGCGCACGACCAAGAACTGGACGGCGGCCGAGCAGCGCGTGGTCGAGGCCAACCTGCAGGGCGGGCTGTTCGACCTGCCGGCCGGCGAGGTCCGCGGCGCCTTCGGGGCCGACTACAAGTACGACAGCTTCAAGTACGTGCCCGACAGCCTGCTCTCGACCGGCGACGTGGTCGGCTTCAACGCCGCCGACGCCATCGACGCCTCCACCGACGTCAAGGAGCTCTACGGCGAGCTGCTGGTCCCGGTCCTGAAGGACCTGCCCTTCATCAAGGCCCTGAACCTCGACCTCGGTTACCGCTATTCCGACTACCAGACGATCGGCGGCGTCTCGGCCTACAAGGTCGACGGCGACTGGGAGATCGTCGAGGGCTTCCGCCTGCGCGGCGGCTACCAGCGCGCCGTCCGGGCCCCGAGCCTGGGCGAGCTCTATTCGCCGCAGAACCAGAGCTACGAGACGATCACCGAGGACCCCTGCGCGATCGACAGCTCGGTCCGCACCGGCTCCAACGCCGCCGCGGCCCGCGCCATCTGCCTGGCCCAGGGCGTGCCGGCGGCGATCATCGACAGCTACACCTACGCCAACACCCAGGTCGACGCGACGGTCGGGGGCAACAGCGACCTGCACGAGGAGACCGCGGACACCTACAGCGTGGGCTTCGTCTGGACGCCGGTGATCGAAAACCCGCTGTTCCGGCGCCTGTCGCTGTCGGCCGACTACTACTCGATCGACATCAAGGACGCGATCGGCACCATCTCGGCCGAGGACGCCCTGCAGAACTGCTACTCGGCCACGGCCAACCCGACGGCCAGCACCAGCAACTACTACTGCAGCCTGTTCACGCGCAGCGCCGCCACCGGCGAGGTGTCGTCGATGAGCCTGATCAACCTGAACCTCTCTGAGTACAAGACCCGGGGCGTCGACTTCCAGGTCGACTKGGCCTTCGGCCTGGGCGCGGTGGGGCTGGACGACAAGTACGGCTCGCTGCGCGTCAACCTGATCGGCAGCTGGCTCGACAGCTTCCAGATCCAGAGCCTGCCGGGCGAGGACTTCGTCGAGCTGAAGGGCACCATCGGCAACGACCAGGTCAGCAACACGGCCGTCGCCCACCCTGAATGGAAGCTCAACACCTCGCTGACCTACAGCCTGGGCCCGGTCGACCTGGGCGTGGCCTGGCGGCACATCGACGGCATGCAGGACTATGCCGACGAGGACAGCGCCACGCCGAACATCGACTATTTCGACCTCAACGGGACCTGGCGGGTGAACAGCGCCTACGAGATCCGCGGCGGGGTGACCAACGTCACCGACAAGGCCCCGCCGTACTTCAGCTCGTACGTCCAGGCCAACACCGACCCGTCGACCTACGACGTTCTGGGGCGGCGGTTCTATGTGGGGGTGAAGGCTCGGTTCTAGGCGGCTGCCACCGACGGAACGAAGGGCCGGAGGGAAACCTCCGGCCCTTTTTCATGTGATCAGGCGGGGCAAAATGGGAGCCCCAATAGCAAAAGGCCCCGGAGATCGCTCTCCGGGGCCTTCGCTTGTCTTAGCCGAAGCTAGATCGTTCGAGGATTACTCGACGATCTTGGCCACGACGCCGGCGCCGACGGTGCGGCCGCCTTCACGGATGGCGAAGCGCAGCTTCTCTTCCATGGCGATCGGGGTGATCAGCTCGACGTCCAGCTCGGCGTTGTCGCCCGGCATGATCATTTCC
>NZ_JBFTKU010000021.1:0-152794 GCF_056665975.1 Caulobacter sp. 05T431
GCGGATCGTTTTCCGGAAGCCTTCGGATCGCGGATTTTTAACCCGCTCCGATGGAGGCCCCCGACGGGCGGAAGGTTGACGCCCCTTCCGGACCGCCCGGGCGATTTCAGCCCGGGCCTGCCGCGTCCGCCGATCCTTCGCCGCCAGGGTTTCGTCCTCATGGAGGAGCCTGCCCTGGACCGCCGCGAAGGCGTTCATTCAAGAACCACCGACGAGCGCTTCCCGCTCGACCGCCCCTGTCGCACGTATCGGTCGCCGGCCGGACGTCCTCCCCACGACAGGGCGAGGACCAGTATGCGGGTGGTTTCAGCGCGGCGGTGCTTGTGACGCTGCTTTTTTTGCAGGGCGTTGAATAAGCTGGAGTTCGCCGTGGCGTTCGCGGGGATTGAGCGCGCTGTATCCCCGCGAACCCATCCCCAACGCCCTTCCCACGTCCGTCATCCTCGGACTTGTTCCGAGGACCCCTGCCTCAGCCGAGAAGAAGGATGATCCGTGAAGCGGCGAGGTCGTGGGCCAACCCAAACGGCAAACCAGCGGACACAGGGGGCCTCGGAACAAGTCCGAGGATGACGGAGGTTGGGGGTGTCGGAAAGACCGCCCGCAACGGCGAGGCCGCGCCTTGAAACCTTGGCTGCCAGCATGCTCTGGGGACTGACCGAGTCAAGGACGGCGCGCCGCGCCGCCGCTCCGCGGCCGCCGGAGGCGGTCCTTGACTCGGTCAGTCCCCAGAGCTCCCATCCACCAAGGGTTTAAGGTGGGGTCGCATCCGGCGGGGCGGATGCGGCTATCGTTCCACCGATGTCTGCTCAGTGAAACTCTCTATGGCGCCGCTAAACTACGCTCGGACGCCGTAAATTCAAAACATATTTGGATCCGACAAAGCAGTGGCGAAAGCTTCATCCATGCCTGTCGGCAGAATGTTAATCCTCAAATCATCGTCGACTTCCCAAACAAACACGCCAAACGCCCAGAGCACGCGCTCGGCGTGACGGCCCAGAGCGATCAGTTCTTTGTATGACCGCCATTGGCCGCGACGCTTCCAAGTATAATTGAGATCGCGTTTGAAGTCCTCGAACCAGGCGCGAAGACCTCGTGTAGCCAACATATCAGCCAGGCCATCGGCCTCGATCATCGCATCGATCTGCATGCCGTGTGCGGTACCTGCCAACATTCCCAGATGGCTAATCAGCGTCTCTACAAGGGCCGACGAACTGCGCCACAAAGCCCCGTAGTCGTCTGTTCGATGGAGCGCTTCGCGGGCCGCAGCCACGCCCTCCACGGCCTGCCGAAACGCCGCACGAACATTCTCCTGAGCGACGATCAAGGTACGTGGAGCGAAAGCCGCGCTGGCACGAGCGGCAAAGTAAGCCTTCCACGCATCTCGCGTCACCTCATGCATCGCTGCCTCGGATGGTCGCAGCATGGGTCTTGTGCCATCATTCCTAAAGGCGGCGTCGTAGACGGCGGAAAAGCCAGCGCGAGCGAATAGGTTCGCGACGACCATCACACCTTCTTCCCAGAATGCATCGTCATCGGCGACCAGAGCGCGGGCGATGGCACCATCGAAGACGAGATGGCACAGGACTTCCCCGTCGCGCCGGACGTGTACCAATTGCCCCACGCTTTGTGCCTGTTCAGGCGTGATCGGCGACGGCAAGGCGGCGTCATGCTGGTCGATCCTTGCCAACGCTTCAGCGTAGTCATCGGCGAAGGTCACGGCGGAGACTTTGCCGAGCGGAAGGTCCCACGTTGGATTGAAGATGATGGCCTTGATCGCTTCTGCGACCTTATTCGCCATCGCGGCGTCAAAGTCGCCGCTGAACGTTATGGGGAAGCTGTGATCCGGTGAGGTCAAGGCAAGGCCGAACACGCCCGATGGTAGGGGTGCGGGTTCATTGCCGCCGACGAACCCCTGCGGACCTTCCGCAATCACTTCGTCCAAGGCAACGGTCGACCGCGTACCAATCGAGCTTAGCAAGGCCAGAGTCTCGGGTGTTCGGCTGGCCCTGAGGAAGTATGTGTGGCTGCATGCGGCGGCCGCTTGGTTGAAGTGGCTGATATCGAAGGTCGGTGAGACGTTAACGGCGGTGCCGACTAACAATCGCCGCGATGACAGCGGCAGCAGCACCTCTTGGATATCCTTGACGCCGCTGGTCGCAAAAGGCAGCGCTCTTCCGGCCGTATCCACGCCAAGTGCGACGCAATCAGGCAAGGCGAGGTCGATGGGGCTTTCGACTACGCGCCAGACGAGCTTCCTTAGCCAAGTCTCGCGCTCGTTCGATTTGGTAGGGAGGGTGGCGAGCGCCTTGTTGTGACTCTCCTTGGCGATCTGAGGCGCTTCGCCGAGGACGGCCCCAAAGGCTGCCAACATCATCGGGCGTTGCGAACTCATCAAAGCTGGGAAGTGCTCGCGGACTAGCGCCAGGATCAGCCGCTCAAAGACCGCCATGGGAATGCCGAGGTCCTGCGCTCTGGGATCGGCCATTAGGTTGTCGACGATTTGCTTTAGCAGTTTGTCTGAACCGGTCGGGCCGTCGAGGCCCAGGAACTGCCTCAGAAGTTCGTCGTCTTGCATGACCTCGGTAACCACCCCGAGCATTCCTTGGGCCCCCAAGGTGAAGACTTCACGCAGGTGGGCATTGCGGAACGTCAGATGGACGATGATTTCAGCTGCGACCGATCCGTCGGCCTCGTCGCCGGGTGCCACGGCGCGCAGCGTCCGCACCAGTCCACTAAGGTGCTTCTCATAGTCGGTGATGTCGTCGTCGAGCGTCCGTTCCCCATCGGCGGCGGGTGAGGAGTAAAAGTCCTCTCCGTAGCCGACCTTTTCGATATTGCGGTCGAACGACCGGCCACCGCGCCGGAACACGAAGATGCGCTCTGCATCCGCGCTGGTAGGGATCAGAAAGCCTCGCTGAAATAGACGGGGGATTTCATGCTGCTTTCGGCCTGCCAAAACTACCTCCGCCCAAACAGCCTCTCAATATCCGCCAACTTCAACTCCACATACGTCGGCCGCCCGTGGTTGCACTGGCCCGAGTGCGGCGTCGCCTCCATCTCCCGCAGCAGGGCGTTCATCTCCACCGCGTTCAAACGCCGCCCGGCCCGCACACTCCCGTGGCAGGCCATGGTGGAGCAGACCTCCTCCAGGCGTTCCTTCAGGGCCAGGGCCTGGCCGTTCTCGGCCAGGTCGTCGGCGATGTCGCGGACCAGGCCCGCGGCGTCGGTCTTGCCCAGCAGGGCCGGGGTCTCGCGGACCAGGACGGCGCCGGGGCCGAAGCTTTCCAGGACCAGGCCCAGGGCCGCCAGTTCCTCGGCGCGGGCGACGACGCGTTCGGCCTCGGCGGGGTCCAGCTCGACCACCTCGGGCAGCAGCAGGGTCTGGCGGGCGACGCCGCCGGCGGCCATTTCGCCCTTCATCCGCTCGTAGACCAGGCGCTCGTGGGCGGCGTGCTGGTCGACGATGACCACGCCGTCGCGGGTCTGGGCGACGATGTAGGTCTCGTGCACCTGGGCTCGGGCCGCGCCCAGCGGGAAGTCGACGGGGTCGAAGGCCGGGGCGGGGCCGTGGTCCGGCTGGCCTGGATAGGCGATGCTGGGCGCGGCGTCGTAGCCGCCATAGGCCGCCTCGCGCACCGCCTCGGCGACGCCGCCGCCGCCGGTCCCGAAGGCCTCGGCCCGGGTGGCGTAGGCCTCCTCCGGCGCGGCCTCGTATCTCGCCGAGACGTCCGACAGGCCCGGCAGCACCTGGGGCGCGGGTCGCGTCCAGCCGCCCTGCTGCCAGGCCGAGAAGCCGGCGGGCGAGGGGCCCCCTTGATAAGAATTGGGTTGGTAGCCGGGATAGCCGCCGCCACCGCCCGGCGGCGGGACCATCGACTGCGCCCGGATGGCGTCCAGCGCGCTCGCGGCCGTGGTGGTCGAGGCCCGGTGGCCGGCCGCCGCCAGGGCGTGGCGCAGGGCCCCGACGATCAGGCCGCGCACCAGGGCCGGGTCGCGGAACCGCACTTCGGCTTTCGCGGGGTGGACGTTGACGTCGACCTCGGCGGTGTCGAGCGAGACGTAGAGGGCCGCCGTCGGGTGGCGGTCCCTCGCGAGGAAGTCGGCATAGGCCGCGCGCAGGGCGCCCTGCAGCAGGCGGTCGCGCACGGGGCGGCCGTTGACGAACAGGTACTGGTGGGCGGCGTTGCCGCGGTTGTAGGTGGGCAGGCCGATGAAGCCGGACAGGCGCACGCCGTCGCGGGTCTGGTCGATCTCCAGGGCGTTGTCGTGGAAGTCGCGGCCCAGCACGGCCGACAGGCGGGCCAGGCGGCCTTGAGGTCCGGGATGCTCGGGCGGCAGGCGCAGGATGCGGCGGCCGTCGATGTCCAGGCTGAAGCCGACGGCCTCGTGGGCCATGGCCTGGCGCTTGAGCTCCTCGGTGATGGCCAGGGCCTCGGCGCGCTCGGACTTCATGAACTTCAGGCGGGCGGGGGTGGCGTAGAACAGGTCGCGCACCTCGATCCGCGCCCCGTGGTCGCCGGCGAAGGCGGCGGGGGCCACGTCGCCGACGCTGCCGCCCTCGACCAGGATCGAGAAGGCGTCGCGCTGGCCCTTGGCGMGCGAAGAGATGGAGAGGCGCGCCACCGAGCCGATCGAGGGCAGGGCCTCGCCCCGGAAGCCCATGGTGTGGATGCGCAGCAGGTCCCACAGGCCGTCCTCGTCGGGGGCCAGCTTGGAGGTGGCGTGGCGCTCGATGGCGACGGGCAGTTCCTCGGCCGACAGGCCGCAGCCGTCGTCGGCCACCAGGATGCGGGTCAGGCCGCCGCCGTGGGCCTCGACCTCGATGCGGCTTGCGCCGGCGTCGATGGCGTTGTCGACCAGCTCCTTGATGGCGCTGGCCGGGCGCTCGACCACCTCGCCGGCGGCGATGCGGTTGACGGTCTCGGGCGGCAGGCGGCGGATGGGCATCGGGGACGGCTTTCGGCGCGGCCGGGGCCGCATTGCAGCATGGTAATTTGACGGCCCAGCTTGGGGCCCTTCCAACTGTGGAAGACCGATCATCCTAGATCGATTCCGCCTCGGCTGGAGACACACAGATAGTGACGCAGTTCCGTTTGGCCGCCTCGTTGGCGGCCCCAGTGGTCGCGATGGGCTTGATGTTCTCCGGTCCGGCCTTCGCCCAGCAGGCGGTCGACGCCTCCGGGCCGATCAACCTGCGCAAGGTCGACCCCGAGGCCAACATGGTCGAGGAACTGGTGGTCAACGCCCGCCTGCCTGGGCCGGCCTGGTGGAAGGTCAGCGACGCCGACACCACGGTCTACGTGCTGGGCGTGCCGGCCCTGACGCCCGCCAAGCTGGAGGTCGACGAGTCGGTGTTCAAGCGGCGGGTCGACGGGGCCAACGTGCTGATCATGGGCCAGGAGGCCGACGTCAGCGTGGTGCGGCTGATCTCGCTGGCCCTGGCCGGCAAGCGCTACTTCATCACCGACAAGCCGATGCGCCAGACCCTGCCGCCGGACCTGCGCGCCCGCCTGGAGGCGCGGCTGGCGGCGATGAAGGAAAAGCCCGACAGCATGGACGAGGTCAAACCCGCCTTCGCCGGCTTCCTGGTGGCCAACGGCGGGGAGGGCGGCGACATCTCGATCCATCTGGGCGGCGTCACCGACGCCATCCGCGACATCGCCAAGGGCAAGGACCTGGACAAGCGCCCGCGCATCCAGAACCTGCCGGGCTACAGCTTGGTGGACGCCATCAAGTCGCTGGGCGGGGCGCCGCAGCCGCTGCAGGAGCTGTGCCTGGACGCGGGCCTGCGGCAGGCCGAGAGCGGCCAGGAGGGGATCAAGGCCCTGGCCGAGCGCTGGGCGCGGGGCGAGGTGCGCCAGGTGGTCTCGGCGGACCGCGGGTTCCAGCGCTGCCTGGCCTCGACCCCGTCGATCGCCCGCGAGCTGCGCGACGGCCGGGACGACGCGGTGCGGGCCATCTCCGCGGCGCTGAAGACGCCCGGCAAGGCGGTGGCGGTGATCGAGCTGCGCTCGCTGCTGGCCGAGGACGGGGTGCTGGACCAGCTGCGGGCCAAGGGCTTCACGGTGACGACGCCGGGGGAGTGAGCGGTTCACCTGCCCACTTCAACAACCGTCATCCCGGGCCTTGTGCCCGGGACCCCTGGTTCAGCTGACGGTGAGACGCAAGCGGTTCGTTGGCGAACCGCCCCCGCTGCACCTGCGGCGGACAGAGGGGTCCCGGGCACAAGGCCCGGGATGACGGTTGAATAAGGATGGCGGGAAGGCGCTGATGGGACGCGGCGATTCCCGATGGAGATCAGACATGCGGCKACTGGCGATCCTGGCGGCGGGCTTCGCCCTGACCCCGGCCCTGGCCTCGACCCAGACCCCGCCCGCCCTGGACGATCCCGAGGCCAATGTCGTCGAGGCCCTGGTGGTCAGCGCCAGGCTGCCGGGACCGGCCTGGTGGCGGATCTCGGACGGCGACACCACGATCTACATGCTGGGCGTGCTGCAGGCCCTGCCCAAGGGTCAGGCCTGGGACACCAGCGTGCTGGACCATCGGCTGGACGGCGCCTTCGCGGTGATCCTGCCGCCCGAGGGCAAGGCCGGGATCGGCGACCTGCCGGCCGCCCTGGCCCTGCGCGGCAAGCTGAAGTCGAAGGAGCCGCTGGACGCGTCCGCCGGCGCCCTGGCCCCCAAGCTGGCCAAGGCCCGCGCCACGTTGGGCAAGGGGCCGGACGCCTACGAAGGCTGGAGCCCGCTGGGGGCGGGGATCATGATGGCCGGCGACTACCGCAAGTCGGTGCGGCTGGAGACGGCCGAGCCGGAGCGCACGATCGGCCGCCTGGCCCGCAAGCACGGGGTCAAGGCCCGGCCGGCCGCCACCTACAAGGCGATGCCGCTGATCAAGACGGCGGTGCGCGAGCACTCGCGCGAGGCCGGGCTGATCTGCCTGGAGGGCGTGCTGGACGAGGTCAACGCCGGCCCAGAGGCCGCCCGGGCCGCCGCCCGCGCCTGGGCGCGCGGCGACGTGCGCGGGGCGATCGCCGGGCCGAGGAACTTCCAGCGCTGCCTGCTGGCCCTGCCGGGCATGGCCGACCTGGAGCGCAAGGGGACGGGGGACGAGGTCGCGGCGTTGTCGGCGGCGATGAAGACGCCGGGGCACGCGGTGGCGGTCTACGGCATCCGCAGCCTGGTGGCCAAGGGCGGGGTGCTGGACCAGATGCGGGCGCGCGGGTTCGAGGTGAGCACGCCGGGGGAGTAGGCCCTCTTCCCCCTGTGGGGGAAGACGATCGCGAAGCGATCCGTAGGGGGCAAGTGGGTCATAGGGCGCCGAGGCTCACCCCCTTGCCCCCACCTGGCGGCTTCGCCGCCTGTCCGCCCCCATAGGGGGCGGAGGTCAAAAGAAAAGGCCCGGAAGTCTCCCCCCGGGCCTTTCGAACTTCAGCAGGTCAAAACCCGGCCCTACAGGCCCGGCAGCTTGATCTTGCTATCCTTTTCGCGGGCGATGACGATCGTGCCGTTGCCGGTCAGTTCCTTGAGGCGGGCCTCTTCGGTGGCGGCGTCGACCGGGGTGGCGTCGGTGGCGCCGGTCTCGGACGCGGTCGGGGCGGCGGTCTTGTCGCCCTTCTTCCAGAACATKACCTTCTGCGAGAAGCTCTCGTCCTTGTGGGCCAGGTCGCCGTTCTCGTCGTCGACGACGAAGCGGATCAGCGGATCGGCCTTGTCGACGCCGGCCTTGGCGACCAGCAGCTTCTCACCGTCCGAACGGCCGGCGGCGTTGCTCTGGCCGATCAGGGCCTGGCGCGCGGCGCTCTCGGGCTGCAGCTCCTGCGGGCGCGGCTCGCCGGGGGCCGGCGGGCGCAGGCTGTAGTCGGGCGGCACCACCAGCGGGGCCTTGGTGACGACGCGGAATTCGTCAGGAACCACCTTGCTCATGCCCAGCGCCTTGGACGTGGACTGGCAACCGGCGAGGCCCATGGCGGCCACGGAGGCCAGAACGCCCAGGGTCGCGACCCGATAGAAACTCATGAACCTGCTCCAGCGGCCCCCCGGGCCGTAAATTCGGACGCTCTCGATACGACATCCGAGGCCGGGCGCCAATCTTAGTTCAGATCGTGGCCAGCTTAGGGCGGTTGTGTCGCGATGAGGAGAGCCCGCGGGCGGCGTTTTGACGGGAGGGCAGGCCCCAATTCCCCCACGCATCGTCATTCCCGCCCTTGTGGCGGGAACCCCTCTGTCCGCCGCACGTGCAGCAGGGTGGCGCGCCGGCGCGCCACGGCGATTCCCTCGCGGGCTGAAGCAGGGTTTCCCGCCACAAGGGCGGGAATGACGGTGGAGGGGAGGGCGAGGCTACAGCCCGTGGCCGTCCGGATTGGCCAGCTTCTTTTCTTCCGACACGAAGCTGTCCAGCAGGAGCAGGCAGACGCCGACGGTGATGGCCGAGTCGGCCACGTTGAACACCCAGGGGAAGTGCAGGCGCGAGACGTCGATGAAGTCGACGACGTAGCCGTAGCGGATGCGGTCGATCAGGTTGTTGCCGAACGCCCCGCCCATGATCAGGCCGATTCCCGCCGCCACCAGCGGCTTGGCCGCCTTGCGCGCCCAGACCGCCAGGCCGATCACCACCACGGCCGAGAACAGGGTCAGCAGCCAGCGGCTCAGCTCCGAACCCCGGAACAGGCCGAAGCTCATGCCCAGGTTATGGACGAGGGTCAGGTAGAACGGCCCGGCCACGTGCTGGCTGGCGCCGGGCGCGGTCCCCAGGGTGGAGAGGATCCAGGCCTTGCTGATCTGGTCCAGCACGACGGTGATCGCGGCGATCAGATAGGCGGTCCAGCCGAGGCGGGTGATCTTGAGCATTCTTCGTCCTTAAGCCGCCGCAAAACCGTTGTCATCCCGGAAGCCCCGCAGGGGCTGTCCGGGACCCAGGGGACTGGGCCGGCGCGGTGCAGCCGCCCCTGGGTCCCGGACAAGCGCTGCGCGCTTTCCGGGATGACAACCGTTGGGTTCTAAGCGCTTGCTGCGGTGTGGTGAGCGTCCCACCACGCCACAGCTTCGGCGTCGCGCAGGCTAAGTTCCGGATAGCGGGGATCGGTTCCCACCTCCGGCAGGATGCGCCACGAGCGGGCGCACTTCTTGCCCTCGGCCAGCTTGGGCTCGACCGCCACGCCCTTGACCTCGTCCAGGGCGAAGGCGCCGGACGCGGTCCCGGCGACCAGGGTCGCCTGGCTGGTGCGGAAGACTTCAGCCGCGTCGACGCCGTCGAAGGCCGCCAGCAGGTCGGGCTCAGCGATGTGGACGACCGGCGCGGCCTCCAGGGCCGAACCGATACGCTTCTCGCGACGCTCGACCTCCAGGGCGGCGGTCACCACCGAGGTCACGGCCTCGACCTTGGTCCAGCGGGCGGCCTCGGCGTCGTTGCGCCAGGCGGCCGGGGTTTCCGGCATCACGCGCAGGACGTTGCTGCCCGCCTCGGGGAAGCGCGTCGTCCACGCCTCTTCCATGGTGAAGCTGGTCAGGGGCGACAGCCACACCGTCAGGCGCTCGAACACATAGTCCAGCACCGTGCGATAGGCCCGGCGGCGCAGGGCCGTGGGCGCGTCGCAATAGAGGCTGTCCTTGCGGATGTCGAAGAACAGCGCCGACAGGTCGCCCTGGCAGAAGTCGATCAGCGGCCGGATCACGTCGCTGAAGCGATAGGCCTCGTAGGCGGCCTTCACCTGGCCATCCAGCTCCCACAGGCGGTGCAGGATGTACTTCTCCAGCGGCGGGAAGTCGGCGTAGTCGGTGATCCGCTCGGCCTCGTCGAAGCCGGCCAGGGCGCCCAGCAGGTAGCGCGTGGTGTTGCGCAGCTTGCGATAGGCGTCGGTGGTGGTGGCCAGGATCGTCTTGCCGATCCGCTGGTCTTCCGAATAGTCGACCATGGCGGCCCACAGCCGCAGGATCTCGGCGCCGGACTCCTTGGTGATGGCCTGGGGCTCGACGGTGTTGCCCTTGGACTTGGACATCTTCTCGCCGTTCTCGTCCTGGGTGAACCCGTGGGTCAGGACGCCCTTGTACGGCGCGCGGCCGCGCGTGCCGCAGCTCTCGAGAAGCGACGACTGGAACCAGCCGCGGTGTTGGTCGCTGCCTTCCAGATAGAGGTCGGCCGGCGAGCGGCTGTCGTTGCGGCCTTCCAGGGTGAAGGCGTGGGTGGCGCCGCTGTCGAACCAGACGTCGAGGATGTCGACGACCTTCTCGTACTTGGCCGGGTCGTGGTCGCCCAGGAAGTGGCTGTCGGGCAGCTCGAACCAGGCGTCGCTGCCGCCGTCCTGGATGGCGTCCAGGATGCGGCGGTTGACGGCCTCGTCCATCAGCGGGACGCCCGTCTCCTT
Organism: Caulobacter sp. 05T431; assembly: GCF_056665975.1. Lineage (NCBI taxonomy): Bacteria > Pseudomonadati > Pseudomonadota > Alphaproteobacteria > Caulobacterales > Caulobacteraceae > Caulobacter > Caulobacter sp. 05T431. The sequence goes on from NZ_JBFTKU010000021.1 coordinate 10,361, forward strand.
GTCGACGAACATGGCCAGGGGCGTGCCCCAGGCGCGCTGGCGGCTGATCAGCCAGTCCGGACGGGTCTCGACCATCGAGCCGATGCGGTTGCGGCCGGCGTCGGGGTGGAAGGCGGTGTCGGCGATGGCCTTCACGGCGACCTCGCGCAGGGTCTTGCCGCCCAGCGAAGGCACGGCCTGGTCCATGCGGATGAACCACTGCGGCGTGTTGCGGAAGATCACCGGGGCCTTGGAGCGCCAGCTGTGCGGATAGCTGTGCTCGACGCGGCCGCGCGCCAGCAGGTTGCCGGCCTCGATCAGCTTGTCCATCACCGCGCCGTTGGCCGGGCCGAACTTGCCGGCCTTCTTGCCCTCGGTCTCGATGACCTTCAGGCCCGCGAACAGGGGCACGTGCGGATAGTAGGCGCCGTCCGGATCGACGGTGTCGGGGATGGAGTCGAGCGCATAACCGCTCTTCAGCCAGACCAGGTAGTCGTCGGCGCCGTGGCCCGGGGCGGTGTGGACGAAGCCGGTGCCGGCGTCATCGGTCACGTGCTCGCCGGCCAGCAGCGGCACGTCGAAGCCGTAGCCGGCATCGAACTGGGCCAGCGGGTGGGCGCAGATCAGGCCGGTCGGGTCGACCGGCTCGGCGCGGCGCCATTTCGCGACCTTGGCGGCCTGGCGGACGTCCTCGGCCAGCTTGTCGGCCACGATCAGGCGGTCGCCGACCTTGGACCACGGGGCGAACTCGAGGTTCTCCTCCAGGGCCTCGACCTCGTAGAGGCCGTATTCGACCTTKGGCCCGAACGAGATCGCCCGGTTGGCCGGGATGGTCCACGGGGTGGTGGTCCAGATCACCACGCTGGCGTCGTTGGGCGGCAGGCGGAAGACATTGTCGCCGGCCGCATTGCCCGACACGGCGTAGCGGTCCTCGTCATAGGCCCTGACCGGGAACTTCACCCACACGGTCGGCGAGACGTGGTCGTGGTACTCGATCTCGGCGTCGGCCAGGGCCGTGCGCTCGACCGGGCTCCACATCACCGGCTTGGAGCCGCGATAGAGCTGGCCGGTCTTGGCGAACTTGTGGAACTCCTCGACGATCGTCGCCTCGGACGCATAGTCCATGGTGGCGTAGCGGTTCYACCAGTCGCCCAGCACGCCCAGGCGCTGGAACTCGACCTTCTGGGCCTCGATCCAGCCGGCGGCGTATTCCCGGCAGCGCTTGCGGAACTCGGCGGCGGGCACCTCGTCCTTGCGGCGGCCCTTGGCGCGGAACTCTTCCTCGATCTTCCACTCGATGGGCAGGCCGTGGCAGTCCCAGCCGGGCACGTAGTCGACGTCGTAGCCCAGGGCGAAGCGCGACCGGACCACGAAGTCCTTCAGCGTCTTGTTCAGGGCGTGGCCGATGTGGATGGCCCCGTTCGCATAAGGCGGGCCGTCGTGCAGCACGAACAGCGGGGCGCCGGCGGCCTGGCGCGCGGCGCGAACCGCGCCGTACAGGCCCTTGTCCGACAGGGCGGCCCAGCCCTCCAAGATCTCGGGCTCCTTCTTGGGCAGGCCCCCGCGCATCGGGAACGGGGTGTCGGGAAGGAAGACGGTTTCGCGGTAGTCGCGGGCGGTCGTCGTGGCGTCGTCGGCCATGGGGGAGCTATCCAGCGTAGGGGTTCGGAATGGTCAGGTGCGGGGTCGTCGTCCCGGCGCGCGCTGGAATCTCGTCCGGCGGCGTCACGCCGGGCGGTTAATTCGCGAGGTCTTCCGAACGAAAGGCATGGGCGGGGGATAGCAGACGAGGCGGGGAGGGGCAAACGCGTTGCTCTCACCATCCCCATCACCTGTACCGCCCCCAGCACCCGTCATCCTCGGACTTGTTCCGAGGACCCCTGATTCAGCCGAGAAGAAGGGCGATCCGTGGAGCGGTGAGGTCGCGGCCCAACCTCAGCCGGCAAACCGGCCGACAGAGGGGTCCTCGGAACAAGTCCGAGGATGACGGGCGTGGGGATGTTGGGTGGGTGTTGGAGAAGCACAAAAAGCAGGGGCGCGCTCGCGCACGCCCCCGAGGTCCTCCTCCGAGGTCGGAGATCAGTGGACGGCCGCGACTTCCGAGGCCGCCGGGGTCTTGGCGATCTGGGCCGGATTGCATTCGCCCAGTTCGGCGTCCGACAGGGTCACGCCGCGATAGCCGAAGCCGGTGATCGGCCCCAGTTCGCGCGCCAGGCGCTTGCAACTGCGCAGGGGCGGCAGCGACTTGACCTGGGTCGAGCGGCAGACGTCGGCCTTGCAGCGCCACAGCGTGCCGTCGAACACCAGATGGTCCCGGGTGGTGGGGGCGGCCAGCGTCAGCCAGCCAGTCTGGGGTTTGGTTTCGGCCATGGCGGGGCCGCCCGCCGCGGCCAGGGCCACGGCGGCGATGATCAGGTTACGCATGATGTTTCTCCTGGGGAGTGGAGCGGTTAGGGGCGGGGACGCTCACTCACGGCGGGGATAGGGCCGTACGGCCGCGCTGTGAGCGCGCGTCCCCAGTTCAGGCCGCGGCCTTGAACAGGGTGAATTCCTCGTCGAAGGCCGTGGCCACCGAGGGCCGGGTCTGCAGGCGGTCGCGATAGGCGGCCAGGTTCGGATAGGGCGTGAAGTCGATGGCCAGGTAGCGGGCCCAGGTCAGCATCACGAACAGGTAGGCGTCGGCCACGCTGAACTTGCCAGCCAAGAACTCGCGGCCCTTCAGGTGGGCGTCGAGGAAGGCCAGGCGCTCGGCCAGCAGCTCGCGGGCGAAGGTCTTGGCGCCCTCGGGGGCCTTGGGGTTCAGCAGGGCGATGAACACGCCGGTGTGCAGCTCGGTCCCGACGAAGCTGAGCCAGCTCTGCACCTTGCGGCGCTCGGCCCCGTCGGTTGGGATCAGGCCGGACGCCGGGAAGCGGTCGGCCACGTATTGCAGGATCACCGCGTTCTCGACGATCAGCTCGCCGTCGTCGGTCCGCAGGACCGGCACCTGGCCCATGCCGTTGAGGGTGAGGAAGGCGGTCCCGTCCTCGACCACCTTGGGCCGGGCCTTGGTGTCGACCTTCAGGAACCGGATGTCCGCGCCGGCCTCGTAGGCGGCGATCCGCGTCGCCATCGAACAGGCCATCGGCGAGAAGTAGAGATCCATCGAACCCTCCATTGCATTTCCATACTGTTTCGCATAAAAATAACGGTGGTCAAGGAATAAACTGCGAAACGGTACAAAAAGAAGATTCCGGACCAGGAGAGTCAGATGTCCGAAGCCCCCGCCAAGCGGCGCGGCAGACCCCGCGCCTACGATCCCGACGTCGCCCTGGCCAAGGCCACGGAGATCTTCTGGTCGCAGGGCTTCGCCGGCGCCTCGCTGGACGACCTGGCCGCCGCCACCGGCATGAACCGGCCCAGCCTGTACGGGGCGTTCGGCGACAAGCAGGCGCTCTTCAGGACCGCGCTGGACGCCTATATGGACCGCTCGCGCGCGGCGATGACCGAGGCGTTCCGAGGCGGCGGTTCGCTGCGCGACATCCTGACCCGCATCTATCACACGGCCCTGGGCTTCTACCTGTCGGACGACTTCGGCGGGCGAGGCTGCTTCCTGGCCAGCGCGGGCCTGGGCCAGGCGCTGATCGACGACGAGGTGCGCCGGATCGTGGCCGACGGCCTGCACGAACTGGACCGCGGCGTCGAAGGCCTGCTGGTGCGCCGCCAGGCCAAGGGCGAGCTGCCCTCGACCGTCGATCCCGTCGCCCTGGGCCGCGTGGCCAGCATGATGATGAACGCCCTGTCGGTCCGCGCCCGGGCCGGCGAGACGCGCGAGCAGCTGGAGGCCACGATCCCCGTCATGGTCGGCCTGATCTGTGGCCCAAAACTGGAACAGCAAGCATCGGAATGACGCCGTAGGTCATGGCGCGCATGCTCCTTCTCACGAAAGGAGTTTTCCCATGACCGCTTCCATCCCCACCACCGACGACGCGCGCTGGGAGGCCATGCGCCGCCGCGACCGCGACCTGGACGGCGCCTTCTTCATCGCCGTGCGCACCACCGGCGTCTACTGCCTGGCCAGCTGCGCCGGGCGGCCGCTGCGCAAGAACGTCGAGTTCCACGACACGCGGGAGAGCGCCCGCGCCGCCGGCTTCCGGGCCTGCCTGCGCTGCAAGCCCGACCAGCCGCGCGAGACCCTGCGCTGGGCCACGGTCCCGACCAGCCTGGGCCTGGCTTTGGTGGCCCGTTCGGACGCCGGCCTGCGGCTGGTGACCCTGGGCGACGACGCCGAGGTGCTGGTCCGCGACCTGGAGCGCCGCTTCCGCTCGGCCCGGCTGACCTCCGATCCGCAGGGCCTGGCCGCCGACCTGGAGGCCGTGGCCAACCAGGTCGACCATCCGGAGGCCAGGCTGGACCTGCCGCTGGACGCCCGGGGCACGCCGCTGCAGCAGGCCGTCTGGGCGGCGCTGCGGGCCATCCCGGCCGGGACGACCGCCTCGTACAAGACCGTCGCGGAAGCCATCGGCCGTCCCGCCGCCGTGCGGGCCGTGGCCCAGGCCTGCGGGGCCAATCCGCTGGCGGTGATCACCCCCTGCCACCGGGTGGTGCGGGCCGACGGCGGCCTGTCCGGCTACCGCTGGGGCGTCGAGCGCAAGCGCGCGCTTCTGGAAAAGGAAGCCGCGTGAGCCTGGACTGGACCCGCATCGCCGCCGACCTCGACACCCAGGGCTGGGCCCTGACCGGGCCCCTGCTCAAGCCCGAGACCTGCGCCAAGGTCGCCGGCCTCTACGACCAGGAGGCCGGCTTCCGCAGCCGGGTGGTGATGGCCCGCCACGGCTTCGGCCAGGGCGAGTACAAGTACTTCGGCTACCCCTTGCCCGACCCGGTGCAGCGGCTGCGCCAGGGCCTCTACGGTCCCCTGGCCGCCGTCGCCAATCGGTGGGCGGAGGTGCTCGGCGAGGACCGGCGCTTCCCGGACGAGCTGGACGACATGCTGGCCCGCTGCCACGCGGCGGGCCAGGGGCGGCCCACGCCCCTGCTGCTGACCTACGGCCCGGGCGACTACAACTGCCTGCATCAGGACCTGTACGGCGAGCACGTCTTCCCGCTGCAGGCCGCCTTCCTGCTGGACGAGCCCGGCCGCGACTTCGAGGGCGGCGAGTTCGTGCTGGTCGAGCAGCGCCCCCGCCAGCAGTCCCGGCCCCAGGTCGTGCCGCTGAAGCAGGGCGAGGGCGTGATCTTCGCGGTGCGCGAGCGCCCGGCGACGGGGACGCGCGGCGTGCATCGGCGGGTGCTGCGCCACGGGGTCAGCACCGTGCGGTCGGGGCGCCGGCGGGTGCTGGGGGTGATCTTCCACGACGCGACGTGAGGCCCCCTCCAAACCCCTCTCTCTTAGAGAGAGGGAGGGACCCGCCGCGAAGCGGTGGGAGGGTGAGTGGTTACAATCTCTCAGGATGAAGCGCTGGCGACGCGGCCTGTGTCGGCGGCTTCATCGAAGGCGCTGAACGGCTCTGGATTTGCCGGTGGGCGGTGAAACCACTCACCCTCCCACCGCCTGCGGCGGCGGGCCCCTCCCTCTCTCTATGAGAGAGGGGTTTCAGGCGCCGCCCTACTTCGCCAGCTGGATCTTCACCCCCGACGGCGCGGCCGTCAGGCGCAGGCCGCGGCTGGTGGCGTTGACCTTGATGATCACGCCCTTGTCGTTCTTCATGGTCGAGACGCTGCCGCCGCCGGCCACCGTCGCGCCCAGCGACGCGGCCTGGTAGGTGCCCTCGATGTCGGACAGCTGCTTGAGGTTGCTGACCGTGCCGCTGGCCGTGAAGCCGCTGGCGCCGATGTCCACCGCCGACAGGCCGTTGACCTTCAGGGCGTGCTTCTCGCCGCGATAGGTCAGGGTGCCCTTGCCCCAGCTGACGCCGACGCCCAGGGCGACGCCGCCGCCGTGGATTTCGATGGCCCCGGTGGCCTCCTGCGAGACCGAGCCCTTCTTGGCCGGGTCGGCGCCGCCGGCGAGGACGGGGGCCGAGGTCGCCGCCAGGGCGAAGGCGGCCAGGACAGGCGCCGCGAGGGCGCGGACGGTGGAGTTCATGACGAGGGACCTCGGTCGGGATTGCACTGACCGCAAGGTGCGCCGTCCGCCCGATCCCCGCACTCGGGCCGTTCCCTCGATCCGGCGGGGGGAAGGCCGTAGCGGCCGTTGGTTCAACCCATGGCGAAAGAATAGCGCGACGCCCTTGTAAGTTGAATTGCGTCCCGATAYCTGATTGGCTGGGGGGCGACGCACGCAGCAGGCGGGGGCGCCATGAACCGATCCGGGTCCAGTTCCAGGCCGGCCGCCCCGTCGCCGGACGCGGTGGAGAACGCCCTCGCGGCGGGATCGGAGGGAACCCTGGCGCCGCTGCTGGCGCCGGAGCCGCCCTCGCGGGCGCCCGCCGGTCGCGCCCGGATGTTCAGCATCCTGGGCCCGCGCGACCGTCGCCGGGTCGAGCTGACCACCACGGCCGCGCCCTGGCGGATGGTCTGCGCCCTGCGGATCGAGACCGCGACCGGCGTGTTCAACGGCACCGGCTGGCTGGCCGGCCCCTCCATCGTGGTCACGGCCGGCCACTGCCTGAACAACCCGGCCTTCGGCGGCTGGGCCCGACGGGTGACGGTGATCCCCGGCCAGAGCTGGAACAAGCGGCCGTTCGGCGAGGCGGTCTCCACGCGCTTCGACTGCGCCCCGTCCTGGCTGGCCGGCCGCGACCGGGCTCACGACATCGGCTGCGTCCACCTGGACGAGCCGGTCGGCGAGCGGGTGGGCTGGATGCGGTACGACGCCGTCGACCCGGCCACGCTGCCTCGGACCTCGGCCGTGGTCTCCGGCTATCCGGAATACGCCGGCAGCTACGAGCACCTGCTGGTGGCCAAGGGCCCGGTCCGCGCCGGCCTGGACGGCCGGCTCTACTACGAGATCGACACCACCGACGGCCAGAGCGGCGGCCCGGTCTGGATCGGCGACGCCGCCGCCCCGACCGTGGTCGCCGTGCACGGCTACGAGGCCGACGCCACCCCGGCCGAGGTCGGGCCCGGCGTCAATTCCGGCGCCCTGCTCACCCCCGACCACCTGCGACTGATCCAAACCTGGCAAGGCGGGTAAGCCGCCCCATTCGAGGAAACGCTCCCATGTCCGCACCTTCGAGAACGAGGATCCCCCTGCTGGCCGCCCTGGCCGCGCCACTGGCTCTCATTAGTGCGCTGCTGGCGTCCTGCGGGCCGGGCGGGACCACGGCCGAGGCGCCGCCGGCCGGGGAGGGCGCGCCGGTGCAGTTCCTGACCGCCAAGGGCCTGAACCCGCAGGCCGGCGAGGCCTCGCCCCTGGGGCGGCTGCTGATCGGGCGCGGCAAGGACTACACCCCCGTCGCCGAGGATCCCAAGGCGCTGTTCGACCGGCTGGAGGCCTCGATGGCCGACCGCCGCAAGACCGCCTGGAGCATCGTCGAGGCCCTGCTGGAGCCGCAGAAGCTGACCGTGGACGGCAAGACCTACGAGGTGCCCCTGTGGCACACCTGGTACGAAGGGATGAGCGCCAATCCCGAGGTCGACCAGAAGATCAAGCTGTTCATCGCCCAGCTGGCGGCCTGCAAGGCCGACGCCGCCTGCAAGAAGACCCGCGCCGAGATCGCCCACGAGGTGATGGCGCAGAGCGGCCCCGACAAGAACCTGGCCCGCAGCCTGGTCTCGGCCAACCTGACCCAGGTGCTCAAGCAGTCCGAGGGCTTCGACCGCGGCGCGCCGGAGGAGGAACTGGGCCGGGGCTTCACCCTGTTCAGCCCGGCGTTCGTCGAGCACGTCCTGGCCCAGGCCCAGGGCATCGAGACCTGCTCCAACAAGATCCCGTGGAACCAGCCGCCGCCCAGCGCCAGCCAGTTCTCGCCCTGCGTCGACGAGTTCCCGCGCAGCGCGGTGATGGTCAAGACCAGCTGGGACGAGATCGACGGCGCCGATCCCAAGGTCAGCGCCCACGCCACCGACGCCCCGGCGATCACCGCGGTGCTGAAGGGCGGCAGCTGGCCCAAGCCCACCCTTGAGCCGGTGACGACCAACGGCATCTACGCGGTCCAGACCACCGACGGGAAGGTGTACGGCCTGAAGTCGATCCACTTCTCGACCAAGGATACCCGCGAATGGATCTGGATTTCGCTGTGGTGGAGCCCCAAGCCCGACGAGGACTTTGGCCAGGACCGCCCGGCCGCCCTGGCCAAGTTCAACGGCGGGGTCTGGTCGCATTACAAGATGTGCGTGACCACGGCCTTCAACGAGGCCGACCCCAAGCCCTGGGGCCCCTATGAGAGCGGCCAGCCCGGCCTGGCCTCGGCGATCAAGGCCGCCTACGACGGCGCGACCGAGCAGCGGAACCCGGCCCCCTACGACAAGGTCACCACCTGGTGCAGCAATCCGAACCTGGAGCACCACACCGGCAACGGCCGCACCAACTGCATCGGCTGCCACCAGTATTCGGTCACCTGGAACGAGCTGAAGAACCGCGAGACCTATTTCAACGACACCTACACCGCCTCGATGGCCGCCGAATATCCGCAGTACGGCCGCGCCCTGCGGCGGACCAACTTCCCGGCCGAGTTCGCCTGGTCGTTCGGCATGGAGTTCCAGGACCAGATCAAGGAGGCCCGGGAAGACCAGGGCTTCAACTGGTAGGGGAGGGGGCGCGCGTCAGCCACTCCTAAGCGTCGCCATCGCTCCCTAACGGTTGTCATCCCGGAAAGCGCGCAGCGCTTGTCCGGGACCCAGGGGCGGCTGCACGGCTTCGGCCCAGTCCCCTGGGTCCCGGACAGCCCCTGCGGGGCTTCCGGGATGACAACGGTTGGGGGAGGCCAGCAAAGCTCATCCCTTCACCAGCATCCTTCCCCTCGCCCCCGCGCCCCCGCGTCCCTACATGCGCTACCGTTGACGCATCCGTCTCCGCCCGGTACCGCCCCTGTCCATGACCGATCTGCCCACTGGCCTTTCCGCCCTCGCCGACCGCTACGACGTGCTGCTGTGCGACGTCTGGGGCGTCATTCACAACGGGGTCGAGAGCTTCCCAGAGGCCTGCCAGGCCCTGGTCGAGTGGCGCAAACACCACGGGCCGGTGATCCTGATCTCCAACTCGCCGCGCCCGTCGGAGGCCGTGGTCGAGCAGTTGGACAGCCTGGGCGTGCCGCGCGAGGCCTGGAGCGCCTTCGTGACCTCGGGCGACGCGACCCGCACCCTGCTGGCCGCCCGCGCGCCGGGTCCGGCCTGGATCGTCGGCCCCGACCGCGACATGCCGCTGTATGACGGCCTGGGCCTGGAGACCGCCGGTCCCCAGGACGCCGCCTTCGTCGCCGTCACCGGCATGGTCGACGACGAGAACGAGGCCCCCGCCGACTACACCGACCGCCTGGCCATCGCCGCCGAGCGCGGCCTGACCCTGATCTGCGCCAATCCCGACCGGGTGGTTCAGCGCGGCTCCAAGCTGATCTATTGCGGCGGCGCCCTGGCCGACCTGTACGAGACCCTGGGCGGCCAGGTGCTGATGGCCGGCAAGCCTTACGGCCCGATCTACGACCTGGCCCTGGCCGAAGCCGAAGCCCTGAAGGGCGGCCCGGTCGACCGCTCGCGGGTGCTGTGCATCGGCGACGGCGTGATCACCGACGTCAAAGGCGCCCACGACCAGGGCCTGGCCTGCCTGTTCATCGCCAAGGGCATCCACGGCGCGGCCGCGGTCGGCCCCGACGGCAAGCTGGACCCGACCAAGGTCGAGGGCCTGCTGGCCGCCGAACAGGTTGGCGCGACCCACGCCATGGGCGATCTGGTCTGGTAGGGATCGGCGGCCGGCCGCTAAGGTCGGCCCGGAGTACAAGAACAAGAGGGGCGTGATGCACGGACTGTTTCTCGAGGACCTCAGCGTCGGCCAGTCGGCCGAGTTGGTCCGTACCGTGGCCGAGGCCGACATCGTCGCCTTCGCCCAGGTGACCGGCGACACCAATCCCGTGCACCTGGACGCCGACTACGCCGCGACCACCTCCTTCGGCGAGCGCATCGCCCACGGCATGCTGTCGGCCGGCTACATCTCGGCGGTGCTGGGCACGACCCTGCCGGGTCCCGGCGCGGTCTATCTGTCCCAGACCCTGACCTTCAAGCGCCCGGTCAAGATCGGCGCGGAAGTGGTCGCGCGGGTCACCGTGACGGCGATCGACGAGGCCAAGGCCCGCGTCACCCTGGACACCAGCTGCCTGGTGAACGGCAAGGCGGTGGTCGGCGGCGAGGCCGTGGTCCTCGTCCCGCGAAAGGCGGCCTAGGGTGTCCTCGATGCGCCTGAAGACGATCCACGGCTGGAAGGACCTGCCCGACAGCGAGCGGGGCGCCTGCGTTGCCCTGGGCAATTTCGACGGCGTGCATCGCGGCCACCAGCAGGTGATCGCCCAGGCGGCGAACGCGGCGCGGGAGTCCAAGACCCCGCTGGGCGTGGTCACCTTCGACCCGCACCCGCGCCGGCTGTTCCGCCCCACCGAGCCGGCGTTCAAGCTGATGACCCACAACCAGCAGGCCCGAGCGCTCGAGGCCCTGGGCGTGGACCTGCTGTACCTGCTGCCGTTTGACTTCGAGATGGCCAGCTTCGGCGACCGCGAGTTCGTCGAGAAGGTGCTGGTGGCCGGGCTGGGCGTGAAGCACGTGGCCGTCGGCTTCGACATCTCGTTCGGCCGGGGCCGCACGGGCAGCGCCGACCTGATGCGCAAGTACGGCGAAGAGTACGGCTTCTCGGTCTCGGTGGCCGAGCCGGTGGCCAATCGCGAGGGCGAGAAGTTCTCGTCCACGGGCGTGCGCGACGCCCTGCGCGACGGCCATCCCGAGGGCGCCGCCCGCATCCTGGGCCGGCCGTTCGCCATCGAGGGCGTGGTCCGCCGCGGCCAGCAGCTGGGCCGCCAGCTGGGCTTCCCCACGGCCAATGTCGAGGTCGAGGACTATGTGGTGCCGCGCCTGGGCGTCTACGCCACCCGCACCCGCCTGCCCGACGGCCGCGAGGTGCCGGGCGTGGCCAACCTGGGCAACAACCCCACCACCGGCGAGGTCGAGACCCGGCTGGAGACCTGGCTGTTCGACTTCGACGAGGACCTCTACGGCCAGGTCATCGAAACCGACCTGATCGCCTTCCTGCGCCCCGAACTGAAGTTCGGCAGCATCGAGCTGATGGTCGAGCAGATCCTCCGCGACGAACAGGCCGCCCGGGCCATCGTGGCGCCGGCGTTCTGATCCTTCTCCCGCAAGGGGAGAAGGGCTAGGCGGCGGCCTCGTAACGTTGTTAACCTTCGCCGTGCACGGGGCGGGGGCCGGATCTTGAAAGCGCGCAAGTACCAGATGTTCGCCAAGGCCCGGCGGCCCAAGGCGCCGCGCGGGCACGAGATTCTGGCCTATCCGGACCAGGAGTCCGAGGCGGTCTTCGTGCTCGACGCGGGCGAACAGCCGCCGTTCTGCGTGATCCCGCCGTCGGACGACAGCCTGCTGGACGCCTATTCCAACGCCGTGGTGCGCGCCGTCGAGGCGGTGGGGCCCAGCGTCGTGCGCATCCATCCGATGATGGAGGACCCGCGCATGCAGGGCGTGGGCTCGGGCTTMGCCATCGCGCCGAACGGCCTGATCCTGACCAACAGCCACGTGGTCCAGGGGGCCAGCCGCTTCATCGTCATCACCGCCGAGGGCCGCAGCGTGACGGCGCGCTGCGTGGGCGACGATCCCGACACCGACCTGGCCTTGCTGCAACTGGACCAGAGGCTGGACCTGCCGGTGGCGCGGCTGGGCGACTCCAAGGCCCTGCGGCGCGGCCAGCTGGTGATCGCCATCGGCGCCCCGCTGGGCTTCGAGGCGACGGTGACCACCGGGGTGGTCTCGGCCATGGGCCGGTCCCTGCGCGGCGAGCGCGGCCGGCTGATCGAGGACCTGATCCAGACCGACGCCGCCCTCAATCCCGGCAACAGCGGCGGCCCGCTGGTCGCCTCCAACGGCGAGGTGGTGGGGATCGCGACGGCGATCATCGCCGGCTATCAGGGCCTGTGCTTCGCGGTGGCCTCCAACACCGCCAGCTTCGTGATCGCCGAGCTGCTCGCCCACGGCCACGTGCGGCGCGGCTCGATCGGCCTGGTCGCCCAGCAGGCCCCGATCCCGCCCGGCCTGGCCCGCGCCACGGGCGTGACCCAGGGCTATGCGGTGTTCGTGGCCCAGGTCGACGCCGGCGGTCCCGCCGCCAAGGCCGGGGTGCGCGAGGGCGACCTGCTGATCAGCGCCGGCGGCGCGCCCCTGACCGGCCTGGACGACCTGCTGCGCGCCCTGGACCACCACAGCATCGACAAACCCGCGCCGTTCGTCCTGATCCGCCAGGGCAAGCTGATGACGGTGACGATTACCCCTCGGGCGCGCAAGCGCGGTTGAACATCGTCGGCGGCACGACACTAACCGGCAAGGCCGTGTCGAAAAGATCGAGAAAACACGGATAACGTTGTTTTTCCCCGTGGACGCAACCGGCGCTCACCCCTACACTTTTGCCGTCAGTGTGGAGGGGCTCTCTCGTGCGGCTTGGGGTTCGAGCAAGACGTCTGTGGCGAAAGACTTGGCGCGCCGTCCGTTTCCTCCTGCCTCCCAAACCGATCCTGACCTCGCTGGAAGGCAAGGTGCTGGCCTCGGCCTGGGCCGTCGCCGCCCTGACCACCCTCAGCGTCGCCCTGGCCCAGGGCCTGCGGATGTTCCTGCTCTCGGCCTTGGCCGTGCTGTTCGGCACCCTGGCGGCGCTATGGATGCTGGACGGCCTGGCGCGGCGGTAGCTGCACCGCACTACCCACCACCACGTCCGTCATCCTCGGACTTGTTCCGAGGACCCCTCTGTCCGCCGGTTTGTCGTTGGACGGTTGAGCGGCGACCTCACAGCTCCACGGATCATCCTTCTTCGCGGCTGAACCAGGGGTCCTCGGAACAAGTCCGAGGATGACGGCGGTGGAGGATGAGGGGTGGGGGAGTGCGAATGCGCGCTAGACCCCCACCGCCCAGCAGACCAGCTCCCCGTCCTCGTCGTCGGTGCGCTGGCCCGTGCGCGTGAAGCCGTTGGCTTCCAGCACGCGCTGGGAGACGGCGTTGTGGATCGCGGTCTCGGCGGTGACGGTGGTGACGCGCCAGTCGGAGCGCGCCCAGGCCAGCAGCTCGGCCACGGCCCGGCGGGCGATCCCGCGGCCCCGGCGCGAGGCGGCGACGCCGTAGCCGATCATCACCGTGTCGCCGACATAGGGCGTGCGGACCAGCGAGGTCAGGCCCGCCACCTCGCCGTCCTCGACGATCAGCCAGGCGTTGGGCTGGAAGCTCTCGCCGACCTCGGCCGACAGGCCGCGCAGCATGGCCAGCACCTCCGGCGTCTCGACCCCGCCTTCGGCGACCGCCAAGCCGTCGGGGGCCCGTCCGGCGATCAGGGCGGCGAAGTGGGCGTCGGTGGCTTCGATCAGCATGGGCGGGCGGACGTGTCGGTTGGCGTGAGCCGGGAACAGGCCCGCGTTCGGCCGGTCTGTCCAGACACCGCGATAGTCGCCAGGAGCGACGGTTGCCGCCGTCGCGCGGCCGGTCCAAGCTGCGCCCTTCCGTGACGAGGTTTCCATGGCCCGATCCGACGCCAAGCCCATGCTCCGCTCCGTCCTGACGGCCACGGCCCTGGCGGTCGCCTGCCTGCTGGCCGGCTGCGGGCAGGGGTCCACGACGACCAAGGTCGTGCTGACCGGCCCGGTCGACAAGGTCGAGGCCCTGATCGCTGAGCACAAGCTGCTGAAGGCGCCGGTCCAGGCGCATGTCGAGAAGCTCCCCGACGGCCGTGAACGCGCCATCTTCATCAAGGTCGGTGCGGCGCCGGCCCCCGAGCTGATCGACCTGGGCAAGGCCGCGGCCAAGGCCGGGGTGAGCCTCGAGTTTTCCAGCGGGACCCAGTGGGGCTCGGCGTCGTCCCCCCAAGGCGCGAGCCCTCAGACCGCTCCCCCGGCCGATCCGGCCGCGAGCCCGCCCGCGCGAAACAAGGGTCCGGTGGCCTGACGGCCTTCGCCAGGTGCTTGTCGCCACCCTGACTGCCCCTTAGGTTGCAAGCGTGACTTTGGGACGGGGGGCTCGATGAAGCGTTTTGGCGTCTTGGCGGCGGTGGTCGCGGCTTGCCTGGCTGGGCGCGCGGCGGCCCAGGAAGGAACCGGCCAGCCGGAGTTCCGCCTGCGGGGCCAGGAGGTCCAGGCGGTCTATCCGCCGGAAGCCCGGGCCAAGGGCGTTGAAGGCGAAGCGGTGGTGGCCTGCCAGACCTACGGCGCCAGCTTCTGGTCCTGCGCGCTGATCTCGGAAAGCCCCGCCGGCGCGGGCTTCGGCCCGGCCGCCCTGGCCCTGATCAAGCGCTATGAAGTCGGCGGCCCCAAGAACCCCGATCCCGGCCTCGTCCGGTCCGAACCGTTCCTGATCCCGTTCAGGCTACCCGAGAACAACCCGATCCACGCGGCCGGGGTGGAGTATCGGCTCCCGGCGAGGATCGACGGGCCGTCGCTGGACGCCCTCTACGACGCCTGGCCGCGCGCCGCGCGCTTCAGCGGCGTCGAAGGCTGGGCCAGCCTGTGGTGCACGGTGACGGTCGAGGGGCGGACGACCGCCTGCACGCTGGGCCGGGAAAGCCAGGTCGGGCTGGGCTTCGGCGAGGCCGCCCTAAAGCTGGCGCCGCTCCATCGGTTCACGCCCGGACGCAAGGCGGGCGCGCCGGCGGCGATGTCGATCCCCATCATGGTCGGTTTCAGCTGCGACGCCCGTTGCCGTCCGTTCGAAGGCGAGGGCGCGACGCCGGGCGAATGGACCGCCGTTCCCACCCCAGCCCAGGTCCAGGCGGCCTATCCGGCGTCGGCCAAGGCCCGGGGCGTGGCGGGCGCCGCTCGCCTCACCTGCACACAGGCCCCGGCCGGCGAACTGCGTGAGTGCCGCGTCCTGGCGCAGTCGCCCGTCGGCGAAGGGTTCGGGGCGGCGGCCCTGGCGCTTGCGGACCGGTTCAGAGCCAGGCCGTCCGCCTATTCCAGCCGCATCTCCTTTTCGGTCGCCTTCGACCAGAGCCCCGGCGCGGTCGACTGGGTTTGGCTGACCAACCCCTTCCCGGGGAGTACGCCGGCCGCGCCCCAGGGAAAGGCGGGCAAGCGGGGCAAGGACAAGGCGCCGCCCGCACTCATCGCGCCGCCGCCGTCGCCCATCGCCGGACGCTCGCGCCTGCGCTGCCAGGTCGCCCAGGGGGGCGAACTGGAGGCCTGCGCGGTGCTGGAAAGCATCCCTTCGGACCCGGAGGTGGCGCGCCAGGCGCTCGAGAACCTGAAGGGGATCAGGACGCGCACATGGACCAAGGAAGGACATTCGACGATCGGATCGGCGGTCGAACTGAACGTCGCCACGGGCCCGTACACGCCGCCGTGGCTGGTCGCCGCCGCGCCGGTTGCGCCCGTCGTCGCGCCGGGGGTGATCGACTACCGCCCCAACACTCCCCTGCGGACGCCGAACGGGGAAGACATGGCGCGGTACTATCCGGATCGCGCGCAGCGGATGGAGGTCGGCGGCACAGCCAAGATGAGCTGCGCCATCGGGGCGAGGGGGGGCTGGAAAGCTGCCAGGTGCTGTCGGAATCGCCGCTCGAATACGGYTTCGGCGATGCGGCGCTGAAGGTGAGCCGGCTTTTCCGCTACAGCCCCGAGAGCGTCGACGGGACGATCACCGGCGAGCCGGTCGTGATCCCGTTCAGCTTCGCCGTGCCGCGCTGAACCCTACCGCCCGGCCCGCCGGCGCAGGGCGCCGCGCATGAAGTCCTGGGGCGGGTCGGCCTCGGCGATGATCGAGTCGCGGATGGCGCGGGGCTCGCCGAACAGGTGGCCCTGGCCGTAGCCGATGTCGAGCTCCAGCACCTCGGCGACCTGGCGCTCCTCCTCGACCTTCTCGGCGATCACCTCGATGCCGTAGCGGCGGGTCAGGCCGGCGAAGTCCTCGGCGTTCAGGTCGGGCAGCGAGGCGAGCACCAGCTTGCCGTCCTGCTCCTCGAGCTGATCCATGATCATCTGGGCGCCGACCTTCAGGAACTTGACGTCGGCCCGGGCCAGGTCCTGGAAGTCCAGGTCCAGGTCGGTGACCTTGTCGAGGCTGAAGTGGAAGCCCAGGCTCGCGAGACGCGCCATGTGGCGGGCCTCGACCGGGCCGCGGTCGTTGAAGGCGGCCTGGCCCAGTTCGAAGATCAGGGCGCCGTGCAGGTCCTTGTTGACCTGCAGGAACTCCAGGAACTGGGCGAAGAACGCCTCGTCGGCCAAGCTGGCCAGCGAGATGTTGCAGAAGATCCCGACCTTGCGGTCCTGCTTGGCCAGGCGGCGGACGATCTGCACGCAGCGGAACAGCAGCAGGTTGTCGATCGCGGCGGTCAGGCCCTCGGGCTCGGCCACGGCCAGGTACTCGGCCGGCATCATCACGCGGCCGGTCTCGTCGCGCAGGCGCGAGAAGCTTTCGTAGAAGACGGTGCGGCGCTGGGGCAGGCTGACCACCGGCTGCAGGTAGAGGTCGACGCGGTTCTCGGCCAGGGCGTCCTGCACCACCTCGATCAGGGCGGTCGACTGGGGCGAGCGGCCGCGCGGCGCGGCGCGGGCCACCTCGACCTGGTAGCTCAGCTGGTGCTCGAGGCGCTCGCTCATGCGCACGACCAGGTCTTCCAGCTGGTGGACCTCGCTGGTCAGTTCGGCCGAACGGCGCTGGGCGTCGTCGGCGACGCTCTCCAGCAGGCCGCTGATGCGGGCGTCGACCTTCTCGACCTGCTCCAGCAGGATGCCATGGGCCTCGCGGATGGTCTCGATGTCGACGCGCAGGGCCGCGCCCTGCAGGACGTTGGCGATCACGGCGTGGATGGCGAAGCACAGGCCCATCGTCCCGGTGAAGGCCGCGACGCCGATAGCCGGCGCCGCTCCCCTGTTCGAAACAACGAGGGAGACAATCAAGGCCAGGGTAAGATAGGCGCCGGTCAGCAGCGCCAGCATCAGCCTTCGCATTCGAGGGTCCCTACGAATCGTCAAGCTCAGTATGCGAGTCGCGCTGGCCGTGAGTCGAACAGATTAACGACTCTGAGCCATTACGCCGCGCCTTAACCACAAATCATCTGTTCGTGAACGCGCGGGGCCGGGCGGCGGGCGCCGCGCCCTGTCGCTATTTCGCGGGACAGACTCGCCCTATGGGCGGTGCTTTCCTCCGCCGCGCGCATGACGAGTGCGCCAACAAGGCGGGGCGACGGGCGTCCTACGACGCCGGCCCGTCGGGAGGAAACCAGCGATGGACAAGCTCTACACGTTCCACCGCACGGCCAACAGCAACGGCTTCGTGTACCAAAGCCTGAACGACGACGACTGGTCCAACGAGCAGTCGGTCCAGAACCAGGGCGGGATCGACGCCACGCCGGGCGCGGCCGTGCTGAACGGCGTGCTCTACCTGTTCTACGGGCGCGGCGGCATCTTCTACTACGTCTCCACCGACGACGGCGACACGTTCAGCGACGAGGCCCAGGTGCCCAACACCGGCGGGCTGGCGGCCGGCGTCGCGGCCGTGACCTACAACGAGAAGATCTACCTCTTCCACACCATCCCCAACGACCCGGCGCTGCGCTGCAAGACGTTCGACGGGACCAACTGGGGCCCGGACGAGTACATCAAGTCCGAGCCCGCCGCCTTCGACACCCTGGGCACCCCCGCGGCGGCGGTGTGGGACAACAAGATCTACGTCCTGGTGCGGGGCGGCGAGGGGCGCGATCCCCGCAACCAGACCCGGCTGTGGTACGCCGCCTACGACGGCGCCCTGTGGCAGACCACCCAGGTCGACAACACCCCCGGCGTGATCGACGGGGTCGGGGCGGCGGGCTTCGACGGCAAGCTCTGGGTGGTGTTCTCCGAGCCCAGCCGGCAGTTCGTCTACAAGACCTTTGACGGGACCAGCTGGTCGGACGACGCCGTGATCCCCGGCACCGTCGGCCAGATCTCGACCCCGGCGGCGGTCGTCTACAACGGCAGCCTTTATCTGCTGTACCAGCGTCGCGACCAGCCGGGCGGCTTCCTCTACCACTCGGTGGACGCCGACGGGAACTGGTCGACCGAGAGCGCGGTCGCCAATTCGGCGGGCGTCAGCAACGGTCCGGCGGCCGTGGTCTTCAACGCCTAGGGCGCGGAGGCGCGACATCGGGTCCCACCGCGATGTCGCGCCGCCCTTCAATCGCCGCATGACAGCGTGACCTTGGACTGATAATCGTTCGCAAGTTTTTCCGGTGCGATCATGTCCGACGCTCTCAGCCTAGCCCCCGAAATCTCCGACCTCGCCGCCGCGCCCTCGGGCGCGCGCGGCGCTGAAAGCCCGCTGAGCAAGGCCGGCAAGGGCCAGCGCGGCGTGATCGTGCGGGTGGGCGGCGAGACGGGCCGATCGGAGTCGATCGACCCGGACGAGCTGGAGCGCCGCCTGCTGGAGATGGGCTTCGTGGAGGGCGCCGCGTTCGAGGTGCTGCACGAGGGCCTGTTCGGCCGCGACCCCATCGCCGTCCGCATCGACGACATGCGCGTGGCCCTGCGCCGCCGCGAGGCCGCCGCCGTCACCGTCCGTTTCGAAGAGGCCTGAGGTCTTGACCGACACCGTCCTGCGTCCCGCGCGCCTCGCGCTGGTCGGCAATCCCAACTCCGGCAAGACCGCCCTGTTCAACGCCCTGACCGGCAGCCGCCAAAAGGTCGCCAACTACGCCGGCGTCACCGTCGAGCGGAAGGAGGGCGTGCTGACCCTGCCCGGCGGCCGCGGCGCCCACGTGCTGGACCTGCCCGGCACCTATTCCCTGCGCGCCCGCAGCCCGGACGAGATCGTCACCCGCGACGCGGTGCTGGGCAAGCTGTCGGGCGAAGCCGCGCCCGACGTCCTGATCTGCGTGGCCGACGCCACCAACCTGCGCCTGGTGCTGCGCCTGGTGCTGGAGCTGAAGCAGGTGGGCCGCCCGTTCGTGCTGGCCCTCAACATGTTCGACATCGCCCAGCGCCAGGGCCTGCGCATCGACCTGGAGCGGCTGTCCCAGGAGATCGGCGCGCCGATCGCCACCACCGTGGCCACCCGCAAGCGCGGACTGGACGAGCTGGTCGAGAAGGCCAGCGCCCTGGCCGCCAGCCACGCCAAACTTGTCGAAGAAGGGGGCGCGCACGACAACGTCTGGCGCGAGCCGACCGCCGCCGAAATCCGCGCCGCCCACGCCGAGGCCCAGCGCATCTTCAAGGCCAGCGTGAAGCCGCCCGAGCGCCCCGACACCGTCACCGGCAAGGTCGACGCGGTGCTGCTGAACCCGGTCGGCGGCCTGCTGATCCTGTTCGCCCTGCTGTTCGTGATGTTCCAGGCGGTGTTCACCTGGGCCACGGTGCCGGCCGACGCGATCGACGGGGGCTTCCAGGCCCTGGCCGCCTTCATCGGCGACCACATGCCCAAGGGCCTGCTGTCCAGCTTCCTGACCGACGGCCTGATCGCCGGGGTGGGMAGCGTGCTGGTCTTCCTGCCCCAGATCCTGATCCTGTTCTTCTTCATCCTGCTCTTGGAAGACAGCGGCTACATGACCCGCGCGGCCTTCCTGATGGACAAGATCATGGGCGGGGCGGGCCTGCACGGCCGGGCGTTCATCCCGCTGCTCAGCAGCTTCGCCTGCGCCATCCCCGGGATCATGTCCACGCGGGTGATCGACAACAAGCAGGACCGGCTCACGACGATCCTGGTCGCGCCGCTGATGACCTGCTCGGCGCGCATCCCGGTCTACACCCTGATCATCGCCGCCTTCATCCCGCACACCAAGGTCTGGGGCGTGCTCAGCCTGCAGGGCCTGGTGATGTTCGGGCTCTACGCCGCCGGCATCGTCAGCGCGCTGGTCGTGTCGTTCGTGATCCGCCGGGTGTTCTGGCGGGGCACGGTCGAGCCCTTCATGATGGAGCTGCCGACCTATCGCTGGCCCGAGCCGCGCAACGTGGCGATGAACCTGTGGACCCGGGCCAAGATCTTCCTCAGCCGCGCCGGTCGCATCATCCTGCCGCTGATGATCGTGGTCTGGGTGCTGTCGACCTTCCCCTATCCGCCCGAGGGCGCGACCGGACCGGCCATCGACTACAGCCTGGCCGGCCGCATCGGGCATTTCATCGCCCCCGTCATGGAGCCCATCGGCTTCAACTGGCAGATGACCGTGGCCCTGATCCCCGGCTTCGCGGCGCGCGAAGTGGCGGTGGCGGCCCTGGGCACGGTCTACGCGGTGGGCGGCGACGCCGACTCCCACGAGGCGCTCAGCACCCTGCTGTCGCACCAGTGGTCGCTGGCCACGGCCCTGTCGTTCCTGGCCTGGTACGTCTTCGCCCCGCAGTGCATGGCCACCCTGGGCGTGGTCAAGCGCGAGACCAACGGCTGGACTTGGCCGACGGTGATGTTCGTCTACATGACCGCCCTGGCCTACCTGGCCTCGTTCGTCGTCTACCACGTGGCCGTGGGGATGGGGGCGGGCTGAGGAGGCCCGCCCTCACGCCCTAGCTCTTCGGCATCAGGGCCTCGACGATCTGGTCGATGCTGAAGCTGGCCGACTTGGCGCGCGGCGGGAATTCCTTGAAGCTCTCCAGCCACTCGTGGACGACGACCTGCGCGGCGTACTGGAACGGCACGTTCTCGACGAACCAGTCGTTGTACTTGAAGCTCTCCTCGCCGCGCTCGAATGGGTCGGCCCGCAGGTCGAAGAGGCGGGGGATGCGCAGCGAGGTGAGCGGCTCGCGCCACACCTCCAGCCCCTTGGCCCGCTGCTCGCTGAACACCAGCTTGAAGCGGCCGAAGCGGATGGCCATCAGGTCGCCGTCGTCGCTCCAGTAGAGGAAGCCCGCGCGCGGCGGTTCCTTGGTCTCGCCCTTCAGGAAAGGCAGCAGGTTCACCCCGTCGAGATGGACCTTGAAGGTCTTGCCTCCGATCTCGTGACCCGCCTTGACCTTCTCGACCAGGTCCGGCTCGCCGTTGGCCGCCGCGAAGGTCGGGATGAAGTCGAGCAGGGCGGCGGTCTCGGTGATCACGCGGCCGGGCTCGACCACGCCGGGCCAGCGGACGACGCACGGGATGCGCCAGCCGCCCTCCCAGTTGGTGTCCTTCTCGCCCCGGAACGGCGTCGTCCCGCCGTCGGGCCAGGACAGCACCTCGGCGCCGTTGTCGGTGGTGAAGACAACGATGGTGTCGTCGGCGACGCCGAGCTCTTGCAGCTTGTCGAGCAGCTGGCCGACATAGCCGTCCAGCTCGACCATGCCGTCGGGATAGAGGCCCAGGCCCGTGACCCCGACCGACGACGGCTTCAGATGGGTGAAGACGTGCATGCGGGTCGGGTTGAAGTAGCAGAACCAGGGCTCGTCGGCCTTGGTCTTGCGGTCCATGAAATCCAGCGCCGCGCCGATGAACTCCTCGTCCACCGTCTCCATGCGCTTCTTGGTCAGCGGGCCGGTGTTCTCGATCACCTGCTTGCCGACGCGGCCGAACTGCTCGTCGACCGTGGCGTCGTCGGTCTCGGACGCCTTGCACTTCATCACGCCGCGCGGGCCGAAGCGTTTCCGGAACGCCGGGTCCTCGGGGTAGTTCGGGTACTCCGGCTCCTCCTCGGCGTTGAGGTGGTAGAGATTGCCGAAGAACTCGTCGAAGCCGTGGACGGTGGGCAGGTGCTCGTTGCGGTCGCCCAGGTGGTTCTTGCCGAACTGGCCGGTGGCGTAGCCGTAGGCCTTCAGGAACTGGGCGACGGAGGGGTCCTCGGCGCTGAGCCCCAGGGTCGCGCCCGGCATGCCCACCTTGGTCAGGCCCGTGCGGATCGGCGACTGGCCGGTGATGAACGAGGCCCGGCCGGCGGTGCAGCTCTGCTGGCCGTAGAAGTCGGTGAACTTCGCGCCTCCCTTGGCGATGCGGTCGATGTTGGGCGTCTCGTAGCCCATCACCCCGCCGTGGTAGCAGCTGGGGTTAAACCAGCCGATGTCGTCGGCCATGATGAACAGGATGTTGGGCTTGCCGCCGGGCATGGTCGCCTCCTTCGGCGCGCCAGGGACTGGGCGCGCGAGGCGACTATCCGGGAGCCCGCCCTAGCGGGACATCGGCGAAATTCCCGACTTCGCGGCCCGCGATTTCCCCAGGCCTCCCGCCCTCACTTCCCCAGTTCGATCGTCACCTTCTCGACCTTGCCGGTAAACCGGAACGGCAGCTTGTAGGTCCAGTCGACGGGCGAGCCGGTGTCGAGGCCGATGTCCAGGCCCTCGAAGATGGCGAACTGGATCGGCACGGAGCGCTCGATCCGCCCGCCGGCGACTTTCTTGCCGCCGGCCTTCAGGGTGAACGCGCCGCCCTTGCCCATGCCGCCGCCGTCGTAGTCGAAGGCCACCTCGATCGTCGTCCTGCCCGCCGGCAGGGCCGCTTCGCCGGCGAAGGTGGGCCGCTCCTGGCCCAGGAAATTGTAGACGAACACCGGGCGCCCCTCGCGCAGATAGAGGCCGTAGCCGCCCTCCGATCCGCCCTGGGTGACGATCATGCCGCTGGCCTTGTCGTCCGGCAGGTCGACCTCGGCGGTGATGGTCCAGGACTTGTTGAGCATGGGCAGGCAGGCCGCGCCGGGCAGGGCGGTCATGCCCTCGTAGTAGATGGCCCTGGTGCGCTTGCCGATCAGGCTGGGGCGGCCCATGGCCTCGGCGTTCATGCGGATCGTGGCCCGCCAGTCCAGCGGCAGGACGCTGTACTTCGAGGCCTCGGCCCACCACAGGTCCTGCAGTTCGCGCAGCTTGTCGGGATGGTCCTTGGCCAGGTCCCGGGCCTGGGAGAAATCCTCGTCGACCTTGTAGAGCTCCCAGACGGCCTTGTCGGGATTCCAGTTCTCGTCGCGGGTCGGCTCCCAGGGCACGAACGACGGCGCGGAGGCCATCCAGCCGTCATGGTAGAGGCCGCGGTTGCAGCCCAGTTCGAAGTACTGGGTGCGGCGCAGGCTGGGCGCCTTGGCGTCGCCGGTGGTGAAGGCGAAGCTGATCCCCTCGATGGGCTTCTGCGCCACGCCGTTCAGCTCCAGCGGCGCGGTGATCCCGGCCCACTCGTAGAGGGTGGGGACGATGTCGATCACGTGCAGGAACTGGTCGCGCAGGGCCCCCTTGTCCTTGATGCCCTTGGGCCAGCTGACGATCAGCGGGTTGCGGGTGCCGCCRAAGTGGCTGGCCACCTGCTTGGTCCACTGGAACGGCGTGTTCATCGCGTGGGCCCAGGACGAGGGGAAGTGGTTGAAGTGCTTGGGCCCGCCCAGCTCGTCGATGGCCTTGAGATTGTCCTGCCAGGTTTCCGGGAAGCCGTTGAAGAACAGGTTCTCGTTCAGCGAGCCCTCCAGCCCCCCCTCGGCCGATGATCCGTTGTCGCCGGCGATGTAGAGGATGACGGTGTTGTCGGCGTCGGGCAGGTCCTTCACCGCGTCGACCACCCGGCCCATGGCTTCGTCGACCTGGGCCCCGTAGGCGGCGAAGCATTCCATCATCCGGGCGTAGAGGCGCTTCTGGTCGGGGTTCAGGCCGTCCCAGGCCGGCAGGCCCTTGGAGCGTTCGGTCAGCTGGGTGTCGGGCGGGACCACGCCCAGCGCCTTCTGCCGCTCCAGGGTCTTCTCACGATAGGCGTCCCAGCCGTCGTCGAACTGGCCCTTGAACCGGTCGATCCAGGCCTTGGGGGCCTGGTGCGGCGCGTGGGTGGCGCCGGGCGCGACATACAGGAAGTAGGGCTTGTCGGGGCGATGCTCTTGACCCGCCGGACCCACTCGACGGCCTTGTCGGCCAGGTCCTCGGTCAGGTGGTAGTCGGGGTCGTCCGAGGCCGGGACCAGGTTGTGGTTCTCGTACAGCACCGGGTGCCAGTGGTTCATGTCGCCGGCGTTGAAGCCGTAGAAGTAGTCGAAGCCCAGGCCGTTGGCCCAGCGGTCGAACGGGCCGGCGGGGCTGGTCTCCCAGGTTGGGGTGTTGTGGTTCTTGCCGATCCAGGCGGTCATGTAGCCGTTCTGGCGCAGCACTTCGGCCACCGTGCCGCAGTTCCGGGGCAGCACGCAGGTGTAGCCGTCGAAGCCCGTGGCCGCCTCGGTGATGCCGGCGAAGGTGGCCGAGTGGTGGTTGCGGCCGGTGATCAGGGCGGCCCGCGTCGGACTGCACAGGGCCGTGGTGTGGAAGCGGTTGTAGCGGATCCCCTCCTCGGCCAGCCGGTCCATGGTGGGCGAGGGCACCCCGCCGCCGAAGGTCGAGAACTGGCCGAAGCCCACGTCGTCCAGCAGGATCAGCACGATGTTGGGCGCGCCTTGCGGCGGCTGCACGGGCTGGGGGAACTGGGCCGGATCGGAGTCCTTGAAGGTCCGGCCGACCTGGCCGGTGAAGTGGAAATCGGGGCGCGGAAGGTGGTCGGGCGTGGACACGGCGGGGCTCCCTGGCGGGCTGCGGGCCAGGGGGAGAATTCGGCCGGTCCAGGGGAAAAACGCCATTGGGCGAACCCCTCCGGGCGCGGGGGAAACACCCTATTCGGCGGTCTCGGCATTCCGGGTCTCGCGGTCCGGGTGCGCGGGAAGGGTGGGTGTTGTTCTGGTTGTGTTCCGGTGTTAAGCTCGCGTCATGACAGTCCGGGTCGATATCGACGAACTGGCCGATCTGGCTGAACTTCTTGCCTACATCGAGGCAGGGCAGGAGGTGACGTTGGCGCGAGGCGGGGAAACAATCGCGATTGTTCGTCCGCCCGAGCCCGTGGTGAAACCACGAGATCGTATTCCGGGAGCTCTGGCTCATTTAGGGCCGATGGACGATCCCGACCTTTTCTTTCATCCGGATCCTGAATTCATCGAGTTGGCGGAATCGCGCGACGAGGATGACTTCTATCGGCCGCTGCCGTCTGACGAATGAACGTCCTGCTCGATACGCACGCGGTGATCTGGTGGCTGCTCGATCCGAGAAGGCTTTCGGAGTGGGCCAGGGCCTGTATCGGTGATCGCGAACGACGCCTCTGGGTGAGCGCAGCGAGCGCTTACGAGATCGAATACAAGCGCAATCGAGACAGGTCGCTCCATCGCTTTCCAGCGAACATCCCCGACACCATTCCGATGTTTGGTTTCGAGTGGCTGCCGATAGACGCCCACGACAGCTTTCACGCCGCCCGTCTCGACCAAGTCCATCGAGATCCGTGGGATAGGACGATCGCGGCGCAGGCCGCACGCCGCGATCTTATCTTGGTCACCAAGGATGAGGTGCTGTCGACGGCCTGCAGAAGGTGGAAGGTGTCGACCGCCTGGTAGCTCTACCGCGTCGGGACCGGCACGTCGCCGCGGTAGTCGTAGAAGCCGCGGCCGGTCTTCTTGCCCAGCCAGCCGGCCTCGACGTACTTCACCAGCAGCGGGCAGGGGCGGTACTTGCTGTCGGCCAGGCCCTCGTAGAGCACGTTCATGATGCTCAGCACGGTGTCCAGGCCGATGAAGTCGCCCAGCTCCAGCGGGCCCATCGGATGGTTGGCGCCCAGCTTCATGGCGGTGTCGATGGCGTCGACCGTGCCGACCCCCTCGTACAGGGTGTAGATCGCCTCGTTGATCATCGGCACCAGCACGCGGTTGACGATGAAGGCGGGGAAGTCCTCGGCGTTGCTGGTGATCTTGCCCAGCGACTTGGCGAAGGCCACGGCCCGCTCGTAGGTCGGCACGTCGGTGGCGATGCCGCGGATGATCTCGACCAGCTTCATCAGCGGGACGGGGTTCATGAAGTGCAGGCCGATGAACCGCTCGGGGCGGTCGGTGGCGCTGGCCAGTCGGGTGATCGAGATCGACGAGGTGTTCGAGGCCAGCAGGGTGTTGGGGCCCAGGTGGGGCTGCAGGCCGCGGAAGATCGACTTCTTGATCTCCTCGTTCTCGGTCGCCGCCTCGATGGCCAGGTCCGTGGCGCCGACCAGGGCCAGGTCCTCGGCGGGGGTGATCCGCTTCAGGGCGGCGTCCATCGCGTCCTGGTCGATGATCCCGCGGTGCACCTGGCGGGCCATGTTCTTCTCGACCAGGGCCAGGCCGGCGTCGATGCGCTCGCGCGAGACGTCGTGCAGGCGCACGTCGTAGCCGCCCAGGGCGACGACATGAGCGATCCCCGACCCCATCTGGCCGGCGCCGATCACGCCGACCGTCTTGATATCCGTMATTCAGACTAGCCTTGTTCGAGGCGAGGCAGGGCGTCGCGCGCCGTGCCCGAGTTCATGCCGGCTTTTCTAGCACGACGAACCCCGTCGTCGCCAAGGCTTTGCTGCGACGCAGCGGAAAGGCCGCAGGGCTCCCCCTTCAAGGTTGTGAATGCGGTTGTCATCCCGGAAAGCGCGAAGCGCTTGTCCGGGACCTAGGTGAGCCGCGAGGCCTTCGCCCAGTCCCCTGGGTCCCGGACAGCCTCTTCGAGGCTTCCGGGATGACAACAATGGGAGATAGGCTCCGCTTCATGAACAGCCTCCGCCCCTCCCGCCGCCACGCCCTGGCCCTGGTCGCCGCGGCCGCCGCGACCCCCGCTTTCGCCGCCGCGCCCGCCGAGGACTGGAAGGCCCTGGCCGCCGATGTCCGGTCCGAGTTCCAGTGGGCCTGGCGCGGCTATGTCGCCAAGGCCTGGGGCAAGGACGAGATCAATCCGGTCAGCGGCACGTCGTCGTCGTTCTTCGTCGAGGGCCACGACCTGGGCCTGTCGCTGGTCGAGGCGCTGGACACCCTGTGGATCATGGGGCTGGACGCCGAGTTCCAGGCGGGCGTCGATTGGGTGAAGTCCAGCCTCGACTTCGACGTCGACGGCAATGCCCAGGTCTTCGAGACCAACATCCGCCTGGTCGGCGGGCTGTTGTCGGCCCACCTGGCCTGCGGCGATCCCGTGCTGCTGGCCAAGGCCCGCGACCTGGCCGACCGCCTGGCCAAGGCCTTCGAGGCCTCGCCCCACGGCCTGCCGTATCGCTACGTGAACCTGCGCACCGGGGCGGTCAGCGACCCGGAGACCAACCTGGCCGAGATCGGCACCTACCTGTCGGAGTTCGGCGTGCTCAGCCAGCTGACCGGCGACCGGAAGTATTTCGACATGGCCAAGCGGGCCATGCGCCACGCCCTCGACCGCCGCTCGAAGATCGGCCTGATGGCGGCCAACATCCATGCCGTGACCGGCGACTTCACCAGCCGTAACGCCAGCATCGACGTCTATGCCGACAGCTTCTACGAGTACCTGTGGGACGCCTGGGAGCTGTTCGGCGACAAGGACTGCAAGCGCTGGGCGGTCGAGTGCGTCGACGCCCAGCTGGCCCATCAGGCCAAGCGCTACGACGGCCGGCTGTGGTTCCCGATGGTCGACTTCGAGACCGGGGCGGTGACCGCCACGGCCCAGAGCGAGCTGGCCTGCTACTATGCCGGCCTGCTGGGCCAGGTGGGGCGCAAGGCCCAGGGCGACGACTACCTGGCCTCGTTCACCTACCTCCAGCAGACCTTCGGGGTGATCCCGGAGTCCATCGACGTCACCACGGCCCAGCCGCGCCGCAAGCACACCGGCCTGCGCCCGGAATATCCCGACGCCTGCCTGAACCTGTGGCTGGGCGACCGCGACGAGCGCTATCGCAGGCTGGCCGCCATCCACTATCGCGAGATGAAGGCCACCAGCCGCGCGGCCTTCGGCTACACGGCCCTGAAGGACATCACCACCCGGCCGATGACCCAGGGCGACAACTGCCCCGGCTACTGGTGGTCCGAGCAGATGAAGTACTACTACCTGCTGTTCTCGGACACGCCGCGCATCGACTACGCCCGGCTGCAACTGAGCACCGAGGCCAATGTGCTGCGCGGGTTCAGGACGGCGTAGGTCTGCGCCTTTGGCGAGAGTGATCCTCCCCGTGGATTGAAAACCTTCAACTCTGGGTTAGGCTGGCCGGCGACGGCGCCCTGGAGCGCCGACCTCGGGGGGCGGGGCGCGATGGACGATCAATCGGAAGGCGGGCAACCGGAAAACGGCCA
Organism: Caulobacter sp. 05T431; assembly: GCF_056665975.1. Classification (NCBI taxonomy): domain Bacteria; kingdom Pseudomonadati; phylum Pseudomonadota; class Alphaproteobacteria; order Caulobacterales; family Caulobacteraceae; genus Caulobacter; species Caulobacter sp. 05T431. The sequence continues at coordinate 38,390 of NZ_JBFTKU010000021.1, forward strand.
ACCGGAAAACGGGCAACCGGAAAAGGCCTCGGCCTGGAAGCGGTTCAAAGGCCGCCTCGCGCCGATCCAGGCGTTCTGGGCCGCGCTGGTCTCCGACCTGGAAGCCATCCGCGGCGCGCCGGCCGTGGCCGCCCTGCTGGTGGTCTGCGCGGCGCTGATGTTCATGGAGCAGGGCGCGGACCTGGCGGTGACCGCCGGGTCGGACACCTGCAAGGCCAGCTGGATGGTGCTGGCCACCGCCTTCTACGGCTTCCAGTGCTGGTTCTGGACCCGCTACATCATCGAGCAGCACCGGCGGCGCGAGCCCCAGGCGTTCGCCGCCCGTCGCCGGCAGTCCAAGCTGATCGACTGGCTGCGCGAGTGGACGCCGCGCCTTCTGGGCGGCGGGCCGTTCTTCATCGCCGGGGTGGCGACCTGGCGGGCCGAGGTCGACCTCTGGGCCTTGCCCTGGATCTTCTTCGGCCTGGGCCTGGTGGCCGTGTTCGTGCTCTGGGCCCGACGCCACGTCACGATATACTTCCAGCTGGACAACCGCCGGCTCAGCCGGCTGACCCGATGGGGCACCTTCGTCCTGGGCCTCGTGTCGATGGCGGTGCTGTGCGTCTGGCCGGTCGGTCCGTCGCAGTTCCTGGGCGCGATCAGCGTGGTCTTCCTGGGCCTGGCCTTCATCACCGCCGCCCTGGCCTCGATGCTTCACGCCAGCCGTTCGACCCGCCTGCCGGTGCTGACCGGACTGGTGTTGCTGGCCCTGGCGTTCAGCTTCATCAACGACAACCACGCGATCGGCCGGCGCACCCTGCAGCGCCGGCTGGAGGCCGACCAGGCCTTGCCGCTGCCGCCCGCCCGCCCGGTCGCCCCTGCGGCGGCCGACCGTCCCGACCCCAAGACCGGCAAGGACACCATCGCCATGCGGCTGGAGGCCTGGTGCCGGGCCCAGGGGCCGCAGGCGTGCCAGCCGGGCGGGCCGGAGACGCCGATCGTCTTCGTCGCCGCCCAGGGCGGGGCGTCGCGCGCCGGCTACTGGGCCGCCGACGTCCTGGGCAAGCTGCAGTACGAGACCAAGGACCAGCCCCGGCCCTTCAGCGACCGGGTGTTCGCCATCAGCAGCGTCTCGGGCGGCTCGGTGGGGGTGATGGCCTATGTCTCGACCCTGGCCGACCGGCCCGACCTGGACGGCGCGCCGTTCGCCGACCGCGTGGCCGACGTGGCGGGGATCGACTATCTGAGTCCGGCCATTTCGGGCCTGCTGTTCCCCGACCTGGCCCAGCGCTTCCTGCCCGTGGCCCTGCCGGTCCTGCCCGACCGCGCCGAGACCCTGGAGACCGGCTTCGAGTCCGGCTGGCGGCAGCATTGCGCGTGGGCCGGCGACGAGAGCGCGGGCCAGGCGCGGTGCGCCGAGACCGACCTGTGGACCCGGCCGTTCCTGTCGCTGTGGCGGCCGCGCGCCGGCGCGCCGGCCCCGTCCTGGCTGCCCATCGTGATGATCAACGGCGCGCGGCAGGAGGACGGCCGGCGGATSATCACCGCCGACATCGCCATCACGCCCGAGGACTTCCCCAACGCCGTGGACTTCCACGCCCTGACCGGCCGCGACGTGCGGATTTCGACGGCCATTCACAACGGCGCGCGCTTCCCGCTGGTCAGCCCGGGCGGGACCCTGATCGACGCCAACCGCCAGAGCCAGGGCCACCTGCTGGACGGGGGCTATTTCGACGGCGGCGGGGTGACCTCGATGGCCGACGTCGCCGCGGCGGCCCTGCGCCTGGCCAACGCCGGCGGGTACAAGCTCAAGCCGGTCTTCATCGAGCTGAACAACGCCACCAACAGCGACGACACGGCCGCCGACCTGATCCGGGCGGGGGCCGAGGTCTGCGAGACGCCGCCGGGCGGCAAGCCGCCCGAGGGCTGCGAGCCCAACCCGCTGTTCAAGGCCAAGCCGCAGGACTTCGCGCCCGACGTGCTGGGGCCGCTGCTGGGCCTGGCCGCCTCGCGCGGCTCGCACGACACGGCGGCCGCCATGTCCCTGGCCCAGACCGTGCGCAACCACGGCGGCGACATCGCCCCCGACGACCGCCCCGCCCCCGGCGAGGCCGCGCCGAAGGCGGGTCCCGAGGAGGCCGGGGAATGKGGCGTGTCGCCGACCTATCGCCTGGTGCATCTGTGCCGGCCCAGCAGCGGCCAGGTGCCGATGGACTGGGCGCTGTCCAAGAGCGCCATGCAGCATGCCGACGAGGCCCTGGGCATCCAACCCAAGCCGAAAGGGGCCCAGCTGCTGATCGCGCCGGACCTGAAGATGAAGAGCGCCTGCCTGGCCGAGACCCGGCTGCGCGACATCCTGGCGGACGTCGGCCTCCAGGCCGTCGGCGGCCAGACCCGCCCCGCGCCGGGCAAGGCCAAGGGCCAGGACCTGTGGCGGTGGCTGGCGGCGGCGCTCCTGGCGATGGCGATCGGCGCCGGCGTCATCGGCTGGGCCGACCGCAAGCTGCGCCGGATGAAGCTGCCCACCACCCTGGGCCTGCAGCGGCGGCGGACAGCCGAGGCGTTCGACGCGGCGGTCGCGCGGTGGCGGGCCGCGTCGGCGGATCAGCCCAAGGTCTTCGCCTATGTCCGGACCGCGTTCGGCTTCGACCTGGTGTTCATCGCCGGCTATGCGGCCTTCGCCGTGGTGCTGGCCCGGCTGCTGTTCCTCAACCAGCCGGTCACCGGCGCCGGCGCCCCGCTGCATGCCTATCTGACGCCGATGTTCCAGGCCGGGGCCGGGCTGGTGCTGCTGGCCGCGCTGGCCGATCTGGTCGAGGACGGGCTCGAGGCCTGGATGATCGCCAAGGGCGCCCGCAGCGGGACGGCTTGGGCGGCCCAGGTCGCGACCTGGGCCAAGTTCCTCCTGCTGGTGGCGGGCGCCCTGGCCCTGGTGGTCGGGGCCGTGCTGGGGTGCGAGCGGGGCGGCTAGCGCTAGGCCGCCCGCGCCGCCCGGGCGGGCGCGTCCAGCCCCACGCTCGCCAGATACGCCTCCAGCCGCGCCCCGTCCGTCGCGGCCAGGAACGCCGCGACATAGCCGTCCGGCCGGATCAGGGCCGTCTGGCCCTCGGCCAGGCCGAAGGTCCCGCCCAGCACGTCGCCGGGGTCCTGGAGGTCGCCGCTCGCGCCGCCGACGCGGTGGACGTGCAGGCCAGGGCGGGGCGCCGGCAGGGCGGCCGGGTCGGCGGCGCGCGCCAGCAGGGTCCAGTGCGGACCGGCCAGCAGGTCGAACAGGCGCTTGGATCCGCCGGCCGCGCCCTCCAGGCGGCCGTCGGGCGCGCGGTCGCCGGGCTGCAGCAGGTCTTCCGGCCGGACGGCGTCCAGGGCCAGCGGCGAGAAGCGGTAGCCCAGGTCCAGCTGGTGCACTTCGCGGCCGCGCTTGATCTCGCCCTGCTTGGCCTTCTCCAGCAGGCCCGTGGCCAGGCCCAGCATGCCGGCGGCGATGGGGCGGCGCTCGGCCTCGTAGGTGTCGATCAGKGCGTCGGGCGCGCCGGCCAGCACGGCGGCCAGCTTCCAGCCCAGATTGTAGGCGTCCTGCAGGCTGGTGTTCAGGCCCTGGCCCCCGGTCGGCGGGTGGATGTGGGCGGCGTCGCCCATCAGCAGCACCCGACCCACGCGGTAACGGTCGGCCAGGCGGGCGTTCATGCTGTAGGCCGAGGCCCAGTCCACGCGGTTCACCTTCAGGCGGCCGACGGTCCAACGGTCGTCGATGAAGGCCTGCAGGCCGGCGACGGACAGGTCGATCTCGGCTTCGAGGGGGATCGGCGCCTGAAGCTGGAACAGGTCGGTGTGGGGCAGGGGGCACAGGCCGATCTGCCGGTCCATGTCGCCCTCGCCGCAGCGATGCCAGAAGTCCCGCGACAGGCCTTCCAGGGCGATGTCGGCGACCACGGCCCGCACGCCCAGCGTCTTGCCGGGGAAGCCGATATCCAGGGCGTGACGCACGAACGAGCGGCCGCCGTCGCCGCCGACCAGCCAGCCGCAGCGGATCGTCTCGACCCCGTCCGGGCCGGCGACCGTGGCCGTGACCCCGTCGGCGTCCTGGTCGAAGCCCGTCAGCTCGAGCCCGTACTCGACCGTCCCGCCCAGCTCGGCCAGGCGCTCGCGCAGCACCGCCTCGGTGCGAAACTGCGGGACCATCAGGGGCGTGCGGTAGGGCTCCTCTGGCGTCGGCGGCGAGACCATGACCTCCTGGCTGTCGGTGAAGGTCCCATCGGCCTTGTGCAGGCGCTGGACCGGATAGGGCGCGCCCACGGCCGCCAGGCGGTCGATGACGCCCAGGTCCTCCAGCACCTCCAGGGTGCGGGGCTGGATCCCCTTGCCGCGCGAGCCGGCGAACGGGGCGGGCAGCTTGTCGATCAGCCGGATCGCCACGCCGCGCCGGGCCAGGTCGATCGCCAGGGTCAGGCCGGCCGCGCCGGCGCCGCAGATCAGGACTTGAGTGGAGGTGGAAACTTGCTTGTTCATGGCCGCCTCGATAATGTGTGTATTGCGCACACATATCGAGACCGCGAGATCCATGTCAACAAATAATGTGCAAAATACACATATCTTGCGTTCGCTGCCCGAGCTGCACCGGTCGCTGATCGACATCGCCAGCGTGCTGAACCGGCCCGAGAACGACGCCGCCCTGCTGGAAAAGGCCGGGCTGGCGCTGGAGCGCGCGCTGTTCCCGCTGCTGGTGTTCATCCAGCGCCTGGGACCGATCGGCGTGGTCGACCTGGCCGGCCGGGTGGGGCGCGACCACACCACGGTCAGCCGCCAGGTGGCGCGGCTGGAGGAGCTGGGCCTGGTCGAGCGCCGGGCCGGTCAGGCCGACCGCCGGGTCCGCGAGGCGGTGGTCACCGCCAAGGGCCGCGCCGCCACCGACGCCCTGGACGCCGCGCGCGGGCGGATGGCGGTCCAACTGTTCGAGGACTGGAGCCCGCAGGACTTCGACGACCTGGTGCGCCTGATGCGCAAGTTCGCCGACGGGATGAGCGGGATGACCGAGGACGGCGGCTAGGACGCGGCCGCCGGCAGGCCCAGCGAGGTCCGCAGGAAGGCGTCGGCGCGGTCCAGCATCTGGGCGCGGACGACGCCGTCGTCCAGCTGGTGGTCCAGGCCCGGGAAGACCACGAGGTCGGCCTTGCCGCCGGCGGCCTTCAGGCGCGCCAGCATCAGGCGGGACTCGGCCACGCCGACATTGGCGTCCTGGTCGCCGTGGAACATCAGGACCGGGGCCTTGATCCGCGCGGCGTTCTGGGCGGGCGAGCCCTCCTGCACGTGCGGGCCGCGACCGATGAAGGCGTCGACCAGCTTGAAGCTGGTGTAGTGGCGCGACTCCTCGCGCAGGGCGTCCAGGTCGGTGACCGGGGCCACGGCGACGATGGCCTTGAACAGGTCCGGGTCCAGCACCGACGACTGCAGGGCCGCGTAGCCGCCGTACGACCAGCCGACGATGGCCAGCTTGCCCGGCGCGGCGATCCCCTGGTCCTTCAGCCAGCGGCCGGCGTCGTTGACGTCGCCGATCGCGGTCCGCCACGACTGGAAGCCGTTCTTCTGGAACCAAGCCTCGCCATAGCCGGTCGAGCCGCGGAAGTTGGGCTGCAGCACCGCGTAGCCGCGATTGGCGAAGTACTGGGCCAGCCAGTCGAAGCCCCACTCGTCACGGGCGCCCGGTCCGCCGTGCGGCATGACGATGGCCGGCAGGTTCTTGCCGTCGCTGCCCGCGGGCAGGGTCAGATAGGCCGGGATCTGGGTCCCGTCGGCGGCCTTGTAGGTGACCGACTGGACGGTCGCCAGCTTGAACGCCGCCAGCTCGGGGCGCTCGTCCACCACCTCGCTGAGCTGGTGGGTGCTCTTCTGGTAGATGTAGTAGCGGCCCGGATCGACATCGCCGCCGGCCCACAGCAGCAGGTGGTCCTCGTCCAGGCTGGCGTCGACGAAGCTGATCAGCGGATGGCCGGGCAGGGCCTTGGTCAGGCCCGCGGCCAGCTTCTGCAGGGCCGGGTCGAAGAACACGGTCTGGCGCTTGTCGGTCACGAAGCTGGCGCCGACCACGCGGCTCTGGCGGCCGATCTCCACCAGCTCGTCCACGTCGACGTCGTCGCGCGCCACCAGCACCTCGTGCTTGCGGGCTTCGTCCAACGAGATGCGGCTGACCACCCGCCGGCCGTCCACCCACTCGAAGCCGTAGGCGGCGTTCAGGTCGCGATCCACCGCCACGGGCGCGAAGCCGGTGTCGGCGTCGGTGTCGTAGGTGGTGAAGGGCCGCCAGTCGCCGCCGTCGGTCGGGCGATAGTAGTAGTTCAGCTGGCTCCGGCTGTAGCCGTCCGTGGTCTTGGGTTGCCGGGCGTAGAGCCGGACCACGCCGTGCTGGTCGGAGACATAGTCGACCACGTCGGGGCGCGGCTGTTCCACCGTCAGGCGCTTTAGGGTGTTGGTGTCGACCCGCTCGACGGCCAGGCCCTGCTTGTGGTTGGCCAGGATGGTGCCGGTGCTGGCCTCGGGCACGTAGGTGCGGGTCATCAGGACCGAGCCGCTGGTGTCGCCGGCCAGCCAGTCGACCACCTCGCCGCCGTCCTGGTGATAGCCCAGTTCCAGGCCCCGCTGGCGGACGCTCAGTTCCTGGACTTTGCCCCCGTCGGCGTCGAGGGCGATCGTGCGGGTGTAGGCCAGTCGGTTTCCGTCCTGCACGACGTTCATGAAGACGCCGCAGACCAGGCGGGTGTTGGACACCCAGCGGCAGCTGGTCAGGCGGTCCGGGTCGCCGCTGGAGGTCAGGATCGGCTTGAGCGCGCTTTCGCCGTTCAGCCGCGCCACGAACAGGGCCGAGCCTCGGCCCGCCAGCGACTGGACCAGGGCGATCGACTGGCCGTCGGGAGACAGGCTGGCCTGCTGCACCCGGGGACGCGCTCCGAAGGCCAGGGCCGCCGGGCTGGCGGCGGGACGGTCGGCCGCGTGCGCGGCGGTCCAGGGCGTGGTCAGGACGAGGGCGGAGGCGGACAGGGTCAGGCCGGCGACGGCGGCGTGGAAGGCTTTGGGCATCGGTGTCTCAAGCGAAAAACAACCCCTGATAGGCTGGAGTCGGCCGGCCGCCCATAGCCAAGCTTGGTGAAAACTTGATCAGGCGTCCCTCAGCCCCGCCGTCTCGGCCAGGAACCAGTCCCGAAGCTTCAGGATCCGCGCCAGCTTGGGGCTGTCGGCGCGCCAGACGAAGTGGTTGCCGGTGTCGACGGCCACCTCGCCGGGGAAGGGGCGGACCAGGCGGCCCTCGCGCAGGTCGCGGTCGGCCAGGCCGCTGCGGGCCAGGGCCACGCCCACGCCGTGGGCGGCGGTGTCCAGCATCAGGGCGGTGTCCTCGAAGCCCAGGCCCTGCCGGCGCGGAGCCTCGTCCACGCCCATGGCCGTCAGCCACATCGACCACGGCAGGCCCACGTGGCGCAGCAACGGCGCGTCCAGCAGGTCGCGCGGCTCCTTGATCGGATGTCGGACCAGGAAGTCGGGACTGCAGACCGGGAACAGCCGCTCGATCATCAGGGTGGCCGACTCCACGCCCGGCCAGTTCCCCAGGCCGAAGCGCAAGGCGATGTCGACGCCGTCGGTGGTCAGGTCGGCGACGCGGTCCTCGGCGCGGACGATCAGGTCGGGCTCGTCCAGTTCACGCGACAGGCGCTCCAGGCGGGTGACCAGCCAGCCCCGGGCGAAGGCGGCGCTGCTGCTGATCACCAGCGGGCCGTTGGCCGCCAGCCGCGCCTCGTCGACGCCCGCTCGCAAGGCGGCCAGGGCGTCGGTGACGTGGCCGGCCAGGCGCTGGCCGGTGGCGGTGGGGACCATGGCGTTGCCCTGGCGGACGAACAGCTTGGTCCCCAGTTCCTCTTCCAGCTTGCGGATCTGCTGGCTGACCGCGCCGTGGGTGACGAACAGCTCGCGGGCCGCGCKGCTGTAGCTGCGATGGCGGGCGGCGGCCTCCAGGGCGGTCAGGGTCAGGAACGGCGGCAGGCGCATAGCGGCTCGAACTTGTTAGTCAGGCTGACAAGTTCGCTTAGATACCATCGTTCGTAAAGCCCGCTGCGGAGGGGCATCTTACCTGTGACAGGCCGCTGAGGCCGAAACCCATGCTCACAGGTGCTCCCATGAAGCTGCTTCTGATCTCCGGCGTCGCCGTCCTGACCTTCCTGTTCGCCTCGATCGACAAGCTGTCGGCCCCCCTGCCCAACGCCGAAGTCCCCTGGGMGGCCAGCGTGCCGATCCACAGCCCGCGCTAGCCCTCCAGGAACGCAACCAGCCGCGCCACCGTCTCCACCCCCGGCGTGACGATGGCCGGCACGTGGCCGCCGTCGCTCGACAGGAACGGCAGGCCCTGCGCGGCGGCGAAGGCCTGCATCGGGGCGTGATAGGGGTCTTCCCGCCCGTCCCACAGCAGCACGGGGAAACCTCCGCCCAACACCGCCTCGGGCGCGCCGTCCAGCTGGGAGAGGGCCTCGAAGCACGCGCGCATGGCCGGCTCGATCTCCGGGGTGACCCAGCCCACCAGGGCCGGGGCCGTGGCGCGGGCGAAGGCCATGAAGATGTCGAAGGTCAGCGGGCCCTGCGGCCCTTTCGGCACGCCGTTGACCAGGTCCCAGCCGCCGACGATCAGGCGCGAGACCTTCTCGGGGTGATGCTTGGCTAGGCCCACGGCCATCCAGGCGCCCATCGAATAGCCGAACACCGCAGCACTGGACTCTCCCAGGTCGTCGATCACCGCCGCGAGGTCGCCTGCCCGCTGCTCCTGGTCGTAGAGCCGGGCTTCGGCCGGCTTGTCGCTGAGCCCGTGGCCCAGCGAGTCGACGCAGGCCACGCGGTGGCGGCCCTTCAGGGCGTCGACGATCCCGTTGGCCCGCCAGCTCTCGCCGTCCATGAACAGCCCGTGCTGCAGCACCACCAACGGCCCCTCGCCCTCGACGGTGTAGTGGATGCGCTGGCCGCGATGGGTGACGTAGGGCATGCGGGGTCCTTGGCAGGGGAGGGGACAGACACGGGGGACACACACTCACCCCACGGCTCATGGTCAAGGGGCGAGGCGGTGGGGTGAGTGTGTGTCCCCACCTTCATCCACCGCGCCCAAAGAAAAAGGCCCGGGATCGCGCCCGGGCCTTTCCTGTCTTCGTCTCGCGACGAAAGTCTTACTTACCGGCCGCCGTCAGGGCGTCCATCAGTTCCGGCACGGCGGTCTTGTAGTCGGCGACCAGGCCGTAGTCGGCGATCTGGAAGATCGGGGCGTCGGCGTCCTTGTTGATCGCGACGATCACCTTGGAGTCCTTCATCCCGGCCAGGTGCTGGATGGCGCCCGAGATGCCGATGGCGATGTACAGCGACGGGGCGACCACCTTGCCGGTCTGGCCGACCTGGTAGTCGTTCGGCGCGTAGCCGGCGTCCACGGCCGCGCGCGAGGCGCCGACGGCCGCGCCCAGCTTGTCGGCCAGGGGCTCGATCACCTTCTGGAACTCCTCGGCCGAGCCCATGGCGCGGCCGCCCGAGACGACGATCTTGGCCGCGGCCAGTTCCGGACGGTCGGACTTGACCATCTCTTCGCTGACGAAGCGGGTCTTGCCGGCGTCGGCGCCGCCCACGGTTTCCACCGAGGCCGAGCCGCCTTCGCCCGCCGCCGCGAAGGCGGTGGGGCGCACGGTGATCACCTTCTTGGCGTCGCTGGTCTGGATGGTCTCCAGGGCGTTGCCGGCGTAGATCGGGCGGGTGAAGGTGTCGGCCGAGACGACCTCGACGATGTCGCTGATCGGGGCCACGTCCAGCTTGGCCGCGACGCGCGGGGCGAAGTTCTTGCCGCCCGAGGTGGCCGGAACCAGGATCGCGTCGTAGTTGCCCGCGACGGCCAGCACCGCGTCGGCTTCCGCCTCGGCGATGCCGTGGCCCAGGGCCTCGCTCTCCGAGACCAGCACCTTGCGGACGCCGGCGATCTTGGCGGCTTCGGCGGCGACGCCGCTGACGCCCTTGCCCAGCACCAGCACGTCCACGTCGCCCGACAGCTTCAGGGCGGCGGTGACGGTCTTGTGGGTGCCATCGCGCAGGTGCGCGTTGTMGTTATCGGCGACGACGAGAACGGCCATTACAGCACCCCCGCGGTTTTGAGCTTGGAGACGAGATCGGCGGCGGTCTCGACCTTGACGCCGGCCGAGCGCTTGGCCGGTTCGGCGACCTTCACGACCTTGAGGCGCGGGGCGATGTCGACGCCGTAGTCGGCGACCGTCTTGCTGACGATCTCCTTCTTCTTGGCCTTCATGATGTTGGGCAGAGACGCGTAGCGCGGCTCGTTGAGGCGCAGGTCGGCGGTGACCACGGCCGGCAGGTCGACGTCCAGGGTCTGGAGGCCGCCGTCGACTTCGCGGGTGACCTTGGCGGTCGAGCCCGACACTTCCACGGCCGAGGCGTAGGTGGCCTGCGGCCAGCCCAGCAGGGCCGACAGCATCTGGCCCACGGCGTTGTTGTCGCCGTCGATGGCCTGCTTGCCCATCAGCACCAGGTTGGGCTGCTCCTCGGCGACCACGGCCGCCAGCAGCTTGGCCACGGCCAGGGGCTCGGGATCGGCGTCGGTCGTGATCAGCACGCCGCGGTCGCCGCCCATGGCCAGGGCCGTGCGGATGGTTTCCTGCGCCTGGGCCGGGCCGATCGAGACGATCACCACCTCGGTGGCGACGCCCTTTTCCTTCAGACGCACGGCTTCCTCGACCGCGATCTCGCAGAAGGGGTTCATCGACATCTTGACGTTCGCCAGGTCGACGCCGGTCTGATCGGGCTTCACCCGGACCTTCACATTGTAATMGATAACCCGTTTGACCGGGACCAGAACCTTCATCGGTCTACGCCGCCTCCTGGCTAGTTTTTCCTGCCTGCGCGAACGCACTTACCGCGTTGCGGCAGGTTTGCAAGTTTCCCCTGACGTAAGCGTAACGCATAAACAGCCGCTACGTTCAAACAGTTGTACGATACTTCGCCGCCCGCGTCCGCTGCGCTGCACACTTAAGGACGGGATCGTTCAAGGCGACAACCATCGGAACGCCCTGGCGATGAAGGCCTGGCCGTCGTTMTCGACGGGCGGGGCGTGGGCCATCACCACCTTCCGGGTGGGCSAGGCCAGGATCTTGTCGAGCGCCATGCGGGCGGCGCGGCGATCGACGAAGGCGGCGCGGAATTTTCGCGGCACCTCGGGCTCGGGCGCCGTCATCAGGTCCAGCCGGGCGACCACGGCCCGCCAGCCGGTGAACCAGGTCGGGCCGAAATGCTGGATCAGGTCGGTGAAGATCGTCGTGCCGCTGCGACGGTGGAAGAACACGACCTCGGTGGTGATCCTGTTGCCCCGCACCAGGACCTGGTCGATCTCGCCGGCCCAGCCGGGCGCCGGCGCGTCCTCGAGGTCGCTGTCGAAGGCGAGGTCCTGGCGCTTCTGGCGCAGGCCCAGCGTGGCGTGGAGCCTGGCGGCGGGATAGGCGCGCTGCCAGTCGGTCACGAACAGGTGGTGCATCGAGTTGGGGGCGATCAGGTGGCGCACCTCGCCCAGGGCGTCGACCGCCGCCTTCAGCTCGTCCGAAAGCCGGATGGGCGACCAGACGAACAGCCCGCCGTCAGGCAGGCGGATGACGGCGGTCCGGGTCGGGAAGCGGAAGCCCGCCACCACGGCGATGGAGCCGTCCGCCAGCCAGATTTCCTCACCGAACGGCTGCAGCATGGAAGGCCCTCGCGCTGGCGGTCAGCTAAGCGCATCCGGCGGCGCCTTTCCAGCGCCGCCCGCCGCGACGCAGAAGCCTCTGGCCAGCCGCGCGGCGGCCCAGTATGAGGCGGCTCCATGAAGAGCAACATCTCCCGCCTGCAGAAGATCTTCTTCGCCGTGTTCATCGGCGCCACGCTGAGCGTCTTCTGCTTCCACTACTTCTACGTCTGGCCGCGCGACCGCTGCGTCGCGCGCGGGCCGGACTACGCCTGGGCGGGCAAGTGGATGAAGTGCGCCAAGCTCTATTCGATCGAGACCATCACGCAGCGCCCGCTGAACGTGCCGCCGATCAACACCGACCCCAACAAGATGGAAGGCCCCCGGGCCGAGCATTCGGCCAAGAAGTAGGGTTAGGCGGGCAGGGGCTCAGAGGCGACGGACTTCGTAGGCCCAGATGCCCCCAATCCCTTTGAGGTCTTCGCAGGGGCGTGTCTCGATTGCCCCCGTCTCGCCGAGGGCTCGAAGGCGCGAGACCAGCACGTACTCGCTGACCTGAAAAATCCAGTCGTCGAAGACGTCGCCCAGCGCGCCGCCGATCACGCGGACGGCTCGGGTCCATTCGGGTTCGACGTGGGACAGCAATTGCTGGTCGAAGGCCTCCAGCGGCGCCGACACAAGTTCGCCCGCCCGGATCATCCGCAACGGCGCGTTCTCGTCCCGTAGGCGGCGCCAGGTCTGGCGAAGGCGGTGACGGTCGGACGGCTCCAGCGGGCGGGCGAGGTCCAGCAGGCCAAATTCCCGGATTTTGTCGCCATTGAGCAGCGGCAGCACGGCCGGGTCGCGGCCGGCGCGGACTGCCGACAGGTCGATCAGCTCGCAGGGCGCATCGCCCAGCCGCCAGAGCCATTCCAGGAAGCCGGCCCGTTCCTGGGCCACGCGCGTCGAGGTCCAGCCGATCAGGCGGCGGTCCGGGTCCAGCGCCTGGCGCCAGAAGTCGTCATCGGACCCGAAAGGCTCGGGATTCAGATCCAGCGTTTCGCGCAGCCAGGCTTCGCGCTGGGCCGGATCGACCGGGGCGATGGGGCCGTAGGCGAAGTTGTCGGCGCAGAACACGACTTCGTCCGGGCGTCCGGCCTGGATCAGGGCCTCTTGCAGTTCCGGAGCCCCCGACTGGGTGAAGACGACGTGGAGCGCCGGCCTCACCGCGTCGCCCCGGGCTTCCACAGCACGTCGGCGGCCCCGTCGTCGTTGGCTCGCCGCGCCGCGACGAACAGCAGGTCCGACAGACGGTTGAGATAGCGAAGGGCCGGCTCGCCGACGATCTCGCCCTGGACGCCCATCAGTTCCACCAGCTTGCGCTCGGCCCTGCGGCAGACGGTGCGGGCCACGTGCAGGGCCGCGGCGGCGGGGCTGCCGGCCGGCAGGACGAACGAGGTCAGGGGCGAGAGCCGGGCGTTCATCGCGTCGATCTCCCGTTCCAGCCGCTCGACCTGGCTGTCGACCACGCGCAGGGGCTCCCATTCGGGCTTTTCGTTCTGCTCGGGCGTGGCCAGGTCGGCGCCCAGGTCGAACAGGTCGTTCTGGATGCGCTCGAGCAGGGCGTCCAGCTCGGCGTCGCCCTTCGTATGCTGGCGCGCGACGCCGATGAAGGCGTTGGTCTCGTCGACCCCGCCATAGGCCTCGACCCGCAGGGAGGCCTTGCTGACCGGCTGGCCGGTGGACAGCCGCGTCAGGCCCTTGTCGCCGGTGCGGGTGTAGATGCGGTTCAGCGTCACCATCGGCGGACCTCCAATCCAGCGGCCTAATCTATCTGAAGGCGAACGATCCGGGCCGCGTCGCGCAACCGAACGGGCGCTGGCCCATTGAGAGAACGACGGTCAGTGGTTGCGCCACCAGAAGGCGGCGACCAGCACCAGCACCGCCACGAACTGCAGCGCCACGCGCAGGCGCATCAGCTTGTTGGAATAGGAACGCCCGAAATCCCCGCCCCGGAACAGGGCGTAGATGCCGACGCAAAGGGTGATCAGGACCGCGCCCAGGGCGATCGGGATCAGGAAGTCGAACAGGTGGCTCATGACGGCGGAAAGTAGGCCCTCGCTTCAGGCTTGGCCAGAGCGCTGGAGGGATCGCCCGAGAGGTCTATCGCAAGCTTGGCCGCGCGAGTCGGTCGCCCCTGCATCCTTGGGTTCCATACCGGCATTCGCCGACTCTGTTCGTTGAGTGCATTTGTCGCAGTGACCCCGCGAGAACGGTACCATACATGACAGAAACGCTGCTGTTCGATGATTTTGGTTCGGTTTTTTGGTTGCGCGCCCTTGCAGCAGGGGATAAACGCGCCACCTTCAAATTCTAGTGCGCGTTCGTTGAACATGATCAACTCCTCACCGCAGGTCATGTCAGCGCCCATCCTCAGCGGGGAGGCAGGAGAAAACCGAATGGCCCAGAGCGCTTGCGCCGCTGTCGCCGACTTCTCCGCGTCCGAGCGCGAAGACGCCATGGCGGAAGTCCGCCAACTGATCATCGACCTGCGTGACGCCGCGCAGGACGGACGCGCCCTGGCGCGTCGCTACGCCGACGTCCTCACCGCCGTCGTCGACGAATATTGCAATGAATTCGAGAAGCGCGCCGAAGCCGCGCTTGCTCGCCTGGAGACTGCCYAATGAGCTTTGTTTCGCTGAACATCGAGTCCCCGACCGAAACCCCGGTCAAGCTGACCCGCCGGGCCCTGGCCAAGCAGCGCACGCGCGAACGCGTCCTGTCGGCCGCCCGCCGTCTCTTCACCGAGCGTGGCTACGAAGGCGCGACCATCCGCGACATCGCCCAGGCCGCCGGCATGTCGACGGGCGCGGTGTTCGCCAGCTTCTCGGACAAGAGCGAGCTGTTCGACGAGATCCTGACCGCCGACTACGAAGTCATCTACGCCCAGATGAAGCAGGCCAGCCTGGCCGCCGCCACCGTGGAAGAAGGCGTGATCGGCATGTTCGCCGTGGCCTATGGCTTCCATGTCGAGCAGCTGCCGCTGCTGCAGGCCAGCATCGCCGTGTCGTGGACCCGCTCGGAAACCGCCGAGCGCCGCAACCGCTCGCACCTCAAGCACATCTTCAACCTGCTGAATGGCGTGCTGACCCGCGGCGTCGAGCGTGGTGAACTTAAGGGTGAAGCCGACGTTAAGCTGCTCGCCGAGATCATCTGGGACGTGTATGTGGCCAACTATCGCCGGGCGATTTTCGACGCCTGGTCGGTCGAAGCACTGCTGTCGCGACTTTCGGATCAACTGAAGGTCATCCTGGCGGGCGCGCGCGCGTAAGATCACGACCTGGGGCGGACGCTCTTTGTCGGAGCGTCCGCCGCCGGGACAATAGTACGACGCAGGCTATCCGGGGGGACATGCGTGGGCGTAAGAGACGAGCAGAAACAGGCGACGCGCGAGAAGGTTCTCGAGGCCGCTCGCGACCTGTTCAACGAGACGGGCTACGAAGAGACCACCATCCGGGCGATCGCCGAACGGGCGGGGGTTTCTGTCGGCAGCGTGTTCACCACGGCCCACATCGCGGCCTCCTACAGCCCGAGCCAAGATCCCGGCGTCACGCCGTACGGCCGTAACGAGCCCCTGACCGAGATGCTGCGCGACGTCCTGCTGGGCGGCGTCGAGCGCGGCGACGTCCGCCCCGACCTCGACCCGCAGCTGGCCATCGACGTGCTCAAGGCCGCCTACGCCTGGAACTACCGCCTCGCCGCCTGCCGCCAGGCGACGGCCGCCGAGCTGTCGGCGATGATGGACAAGCAGATCCTGTTCATCGCCGAGGGGTGGCGGGTTAGCTAGTCACCCTCTCCCTTGGGAGAGGGAGGGGCCCACGCGAAGCGTGGGAGGGTGAGGGGTTAAAACCTCAGCCGGAGCGCCGCGCCAATGGCCTCCGCGACTGCGCCGGGGTCGGACAGCACGGCCTCGTTGTCGAACCGCAGGACATGAAAACCGCAGCGCTCCAGCACCTCGGTCCGAGCCTGATCCTGCAGGAAGCGATCCTCGTGTGAAGCGCCGTCGAGCTCGATGATCAGCTTGGCGTCCCGGCAAACAAAGTCGGCGAAGTAGCGGTCGATCGGAACCTGGCGACGAAACTTGTAACCATCGAGGCGGCGTCCGCGCAGGATCGTCCAAAGCTTTTCTTCGGCCAAGGTTTGGCTCTGACGCAGGCGACGGGCGTTGACGATCCGGTCCATGGCGAGAGCTTGGCCTTGGCCATGCCAATGGCAAGCGAAGTAACGGGCGTTTCGCTTTTCGCGGCTTCACCCCTCACCCTCCCAACGCTGCGCGTTGGGCCCCTCCCTCTCCCCTTCGGGAGAGGGGGTCAAATCCTCACCAGCTTCAAATCCTGATAGTCGTACGAGAAGTCCGCCAGCGGCGAGACGGCCCGCATCGTGGCGCCCGTCACCGCCCCGGCCTTCACCGAGAACACCACGAAGGCGTCCTCCTGCGAGCGGTCGTCGAACCGGGTCTTGAAGGTGTCGCCGTCGAAGGTCTGCAGGGCGCCGCGCAGGGCGGGGGTTTTGTCGAAGGCGATCTTCAGGCCGGCCTTCTTGCCCTTCCCGACGAGCGAAACCGTCACCGTGCCGTACCAGGGGTCGCGATAGGTCCCGGCATAGGCGGCCAGCGGCAGGGTGGGGGCCACGCCGCCGCCCTTGGGGGTCACCGCCTCGGCGGCGTCCTTGATGGTCTTGGCGTCGTTCTCGGCCTGGACCTTCCGGCTCGACGCGATCCAGTCGAAGTCGCTGCGCCCCTGCAGCCGGTCGGGACCGCCGTAGCGCAGGCTGCGGAAGACCGGCGCCTCCTCGGCGTTGGTCATGACCATGATCCCCGACTTCCGGCCCGGCAGCAGGCCCGTATACGAGATGAAGCCGGCCAGGCCCCCGGTGTGCCAGACGATCTTCTCGCCGCGATGGTCGTTGACGAACCAGCCCAGGGCGTAGGCCTGCAAGGACGCGCGCACCGGATTGTCGGCCGTCGGGCCGTCGGACCAGGCGGTGATGGTCTGGGGCTTCCACATCTCGCGGCCCGAAGCCTCGGTCCACAGCTTGACCCCGCCCGGCGCCGTGCCCAGGCCCAGCTGGACCTGCATCCACTTGCCGATGTCGCGCGGGCTGGCGTTCAGGCCGCCCGCCGCGCCGGCCGAGTCGAAGCTGCCGTCGAACGGCAGCACGGTCTGCGGCCCCAGGCCCCGCACCGGCGGACCCATGCGGGCGTGAGGCTCGGCGCGCGAGCGGTTCCCGATCAGCGAGGGCAGGGGCACGCTGTCGGTCATCTTCAGCGGGTCCAGGATCCGCTTCTGGATGAACGCCTCCCACGGGGCGCCGGTGACGGCGGCGATCACCTCGCCGGCGGCCACGTACAGCACGTTGTCATAGGCGTAGCCGCCCCGGAACTGGCCGCCGATCGGCAGGTACTTCAGCCCCGCCACGATGTCGGCGCGCGTGTGGGTGGGGTTGGGCCAGATCATCAGGTCGCCGGCCCCCAGGGTCAGGCCCGAGCGGTGGCAGAGGAGGTCGCGCACGGTCATCAGCTTGGTGACGACCGGGTCGCTCATCTCGAAGGCGGGCAGGTACTTGGTGACCGGATCGTCCCATTTGACCTTGTCCTCCTCGACCAGCATGGCCAGGGCCGCCGCCGTGAAGGCCTTGGTGTTGGACGCCACGCCGAACAGGGTGGAGTCGGTGACCCTGTCGGGCGCGCCCAGGCGCTTGACGCCATAGCCCTTGGCCAGGGTGATCTCGCCGTCCTCGACCACGCAGATCCCCAGGCCCGGCTCGTCGGGGAAGGCGGCCATCACCTCCTGGGCGAACTGGTCGACCGCGGCGCCGGCCTTGCCCTGTTGCCGCGCGAAGGCCGGCTTCGCCAGGGCGGCGGCCCCGACGGTGGCGAAGGCCGACAGCAGGGCGGCGCGGCGGGTGGTGGCGATC
Source organism: Caulobacter sp. 05T431 (assembly GCF_056665975.1). Classification (NCBI taxonomy): domain Bacteria; kingdom Pseudomonadati; phylum Pseudomonadota; class Alphaproteobacteria; order Caulobacterales; family Caulobacteraceae; genus Caulobacter; species Caulobacter sp. 05T431. The sequence goes on from NZ_JBFTKU010000021.1 coordinate 56,049, forward strand.
ATGGTGGCGTCCCGGAAAAGTCAGGCCCGCACTGAAGCCTAGCGGTGGAGTCGGGGCAAGGCGCAGCACGGCGCCTGGGCGGTCGCGCCAAGCGGTGCTATGGCGGCGACCATCGAGGGGGAGTTTCATGATCCATATCCGCAAGACCGTCGTGGCCGGTCTGGGCTTCATCGGCCTGCTGGCGGGCGCGTCCCAGGCTTGGGCGCAAACCGCGCCGCCGGTTCAGCCCCAGGCCGAGGCGTCGGTCCAGATCGACGCCCAGGCCAAGGCCAAGACCGAGGCCGAGGCGCTGCAGGCCCAGAACAGCGCGGCGGTCGCCGTCGCCCTGGGGACGCAGCCGATCCCGGCCGGCCAGCTGGCCCTGGGCGGCCGCTTCGTCAAGGCGCTGGGCTTCCGCGCCACCCTGGACGAAACCCTGAAACAGGCGCTGGCGCCGGTGCGCGACATGACCGCCCAGGGACTGGTGAACGCGCCGCCCGGACAGAAGGCCCAGTTCCTGGCGGCCGTCKACGACGCCCTGGTGGGCGTGCGCGGCGAGATGATGGACAGGATCATCACGGGCCTGGACCGCTACTACGCCGCCCGACTGACGGCCKAACAGCTGACCGGCGCCCTGTCGTTCTACGAGTCCCCCCTGGGCCAGAAGATGATGCGCACGCCCGAGGCCCTGACCGAGGCCGAAAAGCATGAGGCGGGCATGAACATGATGCGCAATCCGGCGATCCTCGACTCGCTAGGGGCCACCATCGGCAGCGCCGAGCTCAGCCAGTCGCTGAGCGCCCGCGAGGTGTCCGGCATGGCCGATCGGTTCAAGGTCCGGCTGTGCGCCGCGCTCAAGCCCCGGGGGATCACCTCCACGGCCTGTCCCAAGGCCTGAGGCCGCAACGCAGCGAGCCCGCCTGCCGGGGGACAGACGGGCTCGCCTTACGCTTACTGTATTGGGGCCTGACGCTAAGCGGCCCGTCCCGGAAGGGCGTTACGCCCGGTAGACGTAGGCGCTGGAGACGTAGCCGACGCCCACGCCGTCCTGGCCGACCAGGATCCACTTGCCGTCGCCGGTGCGGCCCAGGGCCTGGAAGGTCTCACCGGCCCGGACCGAGCCGACGGCCTGGCCGCGGGTCGAGGCGGCGGCGCGCAGGTTCAGGGTCGAGCGGGCGACGTACTTGCCCTTGATCTTGGTCATCGGGGCGGCGTCGACGCTGTTGGACACGCGGATGCCGTCGCTGACATAGACCCCGCCGGCGTTCTCGGCCGCGCGGTTCTTCTGCATCTGGCAACCGGCGTACGAGCCCGCGCCCGCGCCGACCACGGCGCCGATGGCGGTGCCGGTCTTCTTGTTGTCCTTGGACAGCTTGTTGCCGGCGACCGCGCCCAGCAGGCCGCCGATCACGGCGCCGGCCTCCTGCTTGCCGCCCGAGGCGTTGCAGCCGACGACGCCGCCCAGCTTCTGCGACATGGCGCTGGCGCTGACGGGGGCCGCGACCAGGGTCAGGGCGGTGGCGGTCATGGCCAGGCCGGTGATGGCGGTCTTGAAGGTGATGGTCTTGGTCATGGTCTTAAGTCCTTCGTCCCTTGGAAATGGTCCGGAGCCGTCGGCCCCGTGAGACGCACCATGCCAAGGCGAAGCTGAACCGCGCCGACAGCTTGGCCGACAGAATTCGTTCATGTGCCGATTTTTCGCCGGAAGGCCCTCGGGCCGCCCCGGCGGCGGCGCCCGTCGGGCTCTATTGACGGTCGAGCCTGGCGGTGAATACTACCAATGAGGGCGGCGGCGACGGATGAGCGCAAAAGTCGTCCAGACGGGAGGAACGGCTATGCGCAAGATCGGTCTGATCGCGGCGTCCGGACTGCTGGCCCTGACGGCGGCCTGCAACCAGGCGTCCAACACGGCGGGCGAAGGCGCGACCCCGCCCAAGGCAGCGGGCGCGGTGACACCGGTGCCGCTGCCGGTCGGTCCGAACTTCCCTGTGCCCACCGCCACCATCAACGCCTGGATCGACGCCGGCGACACCGCATCGATCCGGGGCCACGCCTGGAGCCTGTGGCAGGCCATGGCCGCGCCGTCGGGCCAGAAGTTCAACGACCAGGAGCTGCCGATCTGGGAAACCTGGGCCGGGCCCAACGACGTGTTCCCCTCCAATGTGGCCGCCGTCCAGGCGGGCACGAACGGCGTCACCCTGGAGGCCCGCCTGGCCAAGCCCCGGGTGATCCGCAACTTCGCCGCCCCGCTGCAGTTCCATCATACCAAGGGCGTCAAGCTGGGGGCGCTGGGCACGTTCGGCAATTCCGACGTCACCGCCGACAACAAGTTCAACCCGCAGGCCGCCGCCTTCATCGACGCGCCGCAATCGGGACCGGGCGGTCAGACCTACGCCTACAACACCCAGTCGGGCCTGACGAAGCTCAACGCCTCGTGGCCGACAGGGACCACGCCGCAGAACCGGGGGATCAACGAGTTCCCGGTCCAGGCCATCGAGCTGAAGCCGGTGTTCGGCGCCGTCGCCGCCAAGGGCCTGACGGTGCAGCCGCTATGGCAGGGCCCCGGCGGCGCGACCAACCCGACCAATCCGACGATCCGCACCTGGACGACCTGCGTGCTGGTCTCGCCGGACGGGACCGGCCCGGTGCGGCCCGCCACCCCGGCCGAGATCGCGAGCGTCAGCACCGCCGGCACGGCCTGCAAGACGTTCCTGTGGGCCCCGCTCAGCACGATGTACGCGGTGCGGCTGACGGCCTCGGAAGCCAAGAACTTCGCCTCCGCCACCGGCAAGACCGTGGCCGAGGGCGACTACGCCGTGCTGCTGGCCATGCACGTCAACACCAAGGAGATCCCGTTCTGGACCTGGCAGACCTTCTGGTGGCAGCCGGGCGGCGACACGCCCAACGGCTTCCCCGGCAGCAAGCAGGGCCAGCCGACCTCGCTGGGCGGCCCCTGGACCAACTACGCCGCCTGCACGGCCTACAACCAGACCACCACGCCCAGCAGCCAGACCATGCAGGTCTGCTTCAACCCGTATCTGGAGACCGATCCCAGCATCCCCGCCGGGATCACCTCCAACTGCATGAGCTGTCACGGCGTGGCGGTGGTGGGCAACGGCCAGCCCTATCCGGCCAACTACAACAAGCCGATCGCCTTCTTCACCGACCCGACCTACTTCAGCACCACGGTGACCCACACCGACTTCTCGTGGGCCGTGGCGACGTCGCCGTAGGGCCTGAAACCCTCTCCCATGGGGAGAGGGAGGGACCCGCGCCGAAGGCGTGGGAGGGTGAGGGGGTAAGGCGTCCGACGGCGTGCMGGCACGGCGCTGGTGTGAAATCGGTGAGGACGTAACCCCTCACCCTCCCACCTCTGCGCGGCGGGCCCCGCCCTCTCCCCATGGGAGAGGGGTTATTCCCCCAGCTTGTACGGCCCGCTCTTCTCCAGCGCCGTCTTCCACGCCGGCCGCGCGTGCATGCGCCCGATCCAGGCCTCCAGGTTCGGATAGTCGGCCAGCTTGCCGTGGGCCTTGGCGACCTCGGCGACGAAGCTCATCTGGATGTCGGCGCCGGTCAGGCCGTCGCCGACGAAGAAGTCGCGGCCCTCCAGCGCGCCGTCCACATAGGACAGGTGGTTGGCCATCTCGCTCTCGATGCGCGGGTGCAGTGGCGCGCCGGCCGCGCCCAGCCGGCCGACATACATCCGCAGCAGCATCGGCAGCATGGCCGAGCCCTCGGCGTAGTGCAGCCATTGCTGGTAGGCGTCGTAGTCCGCGCCGGCCGGGTCGGGCGCCAGCCGGCCGCCGGCGTGGCGGCGGATGACATAGTCGGTGATCGCCCCGCTCTCGATGATCGTCGCCGCCCCGTCGGTCAGCACCGGCGACTTGCCCAGCGGATGCACGGCCAGCAGGGCCGGCGGCGCCAGGCGGGTCTGGGGATCGCGCTCGTAGAAGCGGATCTCGTAGGGCAGGGCCAGTTCCTCCAGCAGCCACAGGATGCGCTGCGAGCGCGACTCGTTGAGGTGGTGGACGATCAGCATGCTCTTCTCCCCTGGGCCTGGTTGAACGCCTCGGGGAACTTTCGGTCCCGTCAGGTCGATTTATGTTGCAGTGCGGCATTGCTCGCAGCTGCGAAAGGCTCCACAGTGAAAGAAAACAACTGTTTGCCGCACGGGAGCAAGCCATGACGACGTCTGTGGCCCAGGAAACCGATCGATCTCTCATCCTGCCGGGCCTGACCGTGCTTCTGCGTGAAGCCGCCGGCGCGGCCCAGCTGTTCGTGGCCGAGGCCAAGCCCGAGGTGAAGGCCGCCATCGCCGGCGAGAACGGCAAGATCGACCGCGCCCTGGCCGACGAGCACCAGCACCGGGTGCACGGCTACGGCTGGTACGCCGCCTATGCCGAGCTGATGAACCAGGTCGCCGGCTGGGCCGAGCGGCTGGAGGCCGAGGGCCGGTTTGGCGAGATCGAGGCCCTGCTGGCCCAGCTGCTGTTTTCCGAATACGCCGCCCAGCTGATCGGCGGCATCCCGATGAACCAGGGCGAGATCGTCCGCCCCGCCCACCTGGTCAACGACCGCGCGGTGATGAACCGCCTGTTCTCGAACGGCATCATGAAGCTGATGGTCGAGGGCGGCACGCAAGCGGTGAAGACCCGCGTCGCCCRCCGCCTGGCCGAGGCGCGCGGCCGCCCCACGCTCGAGCACACGGGGCTCGACGAGACCTTCGAGATGATCCGCGACCAGTTCCACGCCTTCGCCGAGGAGAAGGTCACCCCCTTCGCCCACGACTGGCACCTGAAGGACCAGCTGATCCCGATCGAGCTGGTCGAGGAGCTGGGGGCGCTGGGCGTGTTCGGCCTGACCATCCCCGAGGAATACGGCGGCAGCGGCATGGGCAAGACCGCCATGTGCGTGGTGTCGGAAGAGCTGTCGCGGGCCTGGATCGGCGTCGGGTCCCTCGCCACCCGCTCGGAGATCGCCGGCGAGCTGATCCTGACCGGCGGCACCGAGGACCAGAAGCAGTACTGGCTGCCGAAGATCGCCGAGGCCTCGATCCTGCCGACGGCCGTCTTCACCGAACCCAACACCGGCTCGGACCTGGGCAGCTTGCGCACCCGCGCCGAGCTGAAGGGCGACCAGTATGTCGTCACCGGCAACAAGACCTGGATCACCCACGCCGCCCGCGCCGACGTCATGACCCTGCTGGTCCGCACCGACCCGGCCACCACCGACTATCGGGGCCTGTCGATGCTGCTGGCCCCCAAGCCGCGCGGCGTCGAGGGGAACGACTTCCCGGCCGACGGCATGAGCGGCGGCGAGATCGGGGTGATCGGCTATCGCGGCATGAAGGAGTTCGAGTTGGGCTTCGACGGCTTCGAAGTGCCGGCCGAGAACCTGCTGGGCGGCGTGCCCGGCCAGGGCTTCAAGCAGCTGATGGCCACCTTCGAGAGCGCCCGCATCCAGACCGCCGCCCGCGCCGTGGGCGTGGCCCAGGCGGCCCTGGAGACCGGCCTCGGCTACGCCCTGGACCGCAAGCAGTTCGGCCAGGCGATCTTCGAGTTCCCCCGCGTCCACAACAAGCTGGCCATGATGGCGGCCGAGATCATGGGCGTGCGTCAGCTGACCTATTTCGCCGCACGCCAGAAGGACGAGGGCAAGCGCTGCGACCTGGAGGCCGGCATGGCCAAGCTGGTCGCCGCCCGCGTCGCCTGGGCCGCCGCCGACAACGCCCTGCAGATCCACGGCGGCAACGGCTTCGCCATGGAATACGCCGCCAGCCGCCTGCTGGCCGACGCCCGCATCCTCAACATCTTCGAGGGCGCCGGCGAGATCCAGGCCCAGGTCATCGCCCGGCGCCTGCTGGAGGAGGGGAACTAGGGGTCTCGCCCAGGCCGGTTGTCCGGAGGTTGCGGCGCCGCGGCGGCCGCGCCCCCCCCAAAAAAAGATACGACCAGACCCAGTAGTTCGCCCGATTGGTCCAAGGCCGCTCCGCGATCAGTTTTCCGCCCGCAGCCATCCAGCGCGGAGCGTGAAAATGCCTAATGGTAAGCCCAACATCCTGGTCATCTGGGGTGACGATATCGGCATGTGGAACGTGGGGGCCTACACCCACGGCATGATGGGGCGAACCCCCAACATCGACAGCATCGCCAAGGACGGCTGCCTGTTCACCGACCACTACGGCCAGCCCAGCTGCACCGCCGGGCGCGCGGCCTTCATCACCGGCCAGATGCCGGTGCGCACGGGCATGACCACCATCGGCATTCCGGGTTCGACCCGAGGGATCCAGAAAGAGGATCCGACCCTGGCCGAGGTGCTCAAGTCGCAGGGCTACGCCACCGCCCAGTTCGGCAAGAACCACCTGGGCGACCGCAACGAGTTCCTGCCGACGGTCCACGGCTTCGACGAGTGGTTCGGCAACCTCTACCACCTCAACGCCGAGGAGGAGCCCGAGGAGCTGGACTATCCGGGCCAGAAGAACCCCGACTACACCAAGAAATTCGGCCCGCGCGGCGTGCTGCACGCCTGGGCCACCGACGTGGACGATCCCACCGACGACGGCATCTTCGGCCTGCGCGGCAAGCAGAAGATCGAAAACACCGGCATGCTGACCCGCAAGCGGATGGAAACGTTCGACGGCGAGGTGCTGGAGCACGCCCTGACCTGGCTGGACAAGGCGGGCAAGGGCGACCAGCCGTTCTTCTGCTGGTTCAACACCACGGCCATCCACATCTTCTCGCACCCCCAGAAGCAATACCTGCAACAGGCGGTCGACGAGGGTCGGGCCGAGGAAGACGTGGTCCGCGCCAAGATGCTCGAGCACGACGAGCACGTCGGCAAGCTGCTGGCCAAGCTCAAGGAGCTGGGCGTCGACGACGACACCATCGTCATCTACTCCACCGACAACGGCAACGAACTGATGCTGTGGCCCGACGGCGGCTACGCGCCGTTCCGCGGCGAAAAGGGCACCACCTGGGAAGGCGGCGTCCGCGTGCCCTGCCTGATCAAGTGGCCGGGCAAGATTCCCGCCGGGACCTCATCCAACGGCCTGCAGAACCACGAGGACCTCTACCTGACGCTGGCCGAGGCCGGCGGCGCGACGGGCGTGAAGGAAAAGCTGCTGGACGGCTATCAAATGAACGGCGTCACCTACAAGTGCCACCTGGACGGCTTCAACCAGATCGACATGTGGACGGGCAAGACCGACCAGTCGGCCCGCAAGGCGCACTACTATTACGACGAGACCGACCTGATGGCGGTGCGCGTCAACAATTGGAAGATGCACATCGGGGTCAAGAAGAACGGCAGCTGGTTCACCGAGAAGAGCTATCCCAGCATCCCCTACATCTTCAATCTGCGCATGGATCCGATGGAGAAGATGGATCCCGAGAGCGAGGAGTGGGGCTATATCGGCCGCAAGTTCTTCGCCTCGAAGCTGTGGGCCCCCAACGCCGGCGCGCCGTTCATCGGCGAGCACCTGGAAAGCCTGAAGAAGTACCCGCCACGGCAGGCCGCCGACACCCTGTCAATGCACAAGGCGCTGGAAACGGCCATGGCCAAGCTGGCCAATCCCAACGCCGGCTAGAGCGCGGCCGGGCGGACCGGGGTCATCCCTGGTCCGCCAGGCCCCAGTTCCGGAGCGTCCGGGCGCTGTTGTCCCAGAAGGGGCGGGCGCAGTCGGCGTGCCACAGCTCGCCCGACAGGCCCAGCTTGCCGTACGGGTCCTGGGCGAAGTGCATCTTGGTGGCCGGCGAGCCTTGCAGGATTGTGCGCTGGCAGCCCGGGCAAAAGGCGTCTTGGGGCTCCCGCCCCGGTTCGGCGTCATAGGCCATGATCGAAACCCCGAAGGCGACTCCCCGACGGAGCCGTCCGTGGACCGACGATGACACGGCTTGACGGCGGGCTGTAGCGCCGGGCGCCCAAGGTGACGTTCTGTCGCGGAGCGTCGATCGATGCCGCGCCGCACAAACGAAAAGGCCCGCGAACCGGAGGGTTCGCGGGCCTTTCAGGTCAGCCGGCGGAACCGGCTGTCGGGGGGGGGCTCAGGCGGCGGCGCGTTGCGCGCGGATGGCCGAGACGGTCAGGACGATCAGGCTGAACATTTTTCTTCTTCCGGAACAGACGGGACATCAAATCGTCCCCATGCGCCCAATATAAATGACAACGTTGTCATTGTCAAGGATTTTTGCTGCGGTGCAGCGTCGCAGTCGGCGGGTTGGACGAGGACTTGGCGTTCGCCGCCGGTTCCCCATCTTGGAGGCATGATGGCCGCMCTCCGCCTTTCCACCTTCGCCCTGATCGCCGCCGTCGCCTGCGCGGGCGTCGCTCAGGCCGAGGCCCCGCCGCCGAAGCTGTCCCTGGCCCCGGCCAAGCCCCTGGACCTCAAGGCGCCCGGCCTGCCGGTGCTGTATTCCCGCGCCCCGACACCGCTGCCGCCGGGCGTGGCGCGGACCTCGGTCGAGGGCAAGGCCGGCGACGCCCTGCTGGGCGCGGGCCTGCTGTGCGGCCTCCAGCCCAACGCCGACGAGAGCGGCGCCGGCCGGGCGCGCGGCTACGACCCCGACGGCAAGTTCGTCGGGGCGAAGCTGGGGTTCAGGTTCTAGGAGCGGAATCCCTCTCTCAWAGAGAGAGGGAGGGGCCCGCCGCGAAGCGGTGGGAGGGTGAGTGGTTACAATCTCTCAGGACCAGACTCCGAAGGAGACGGCGCGCCTTTGCGCCGCGTCGATGCTCGAGATCCGAACCGCCTTTCCAAGAGCGCTCATCGGCCCTGGATTTGCTGGCAAAGGGTGAAACCACTCACCCTCCCACCGCTTCGCGGCGGGCCCCTCCCTCTCTCAAAGAGAGAGGGATTCACGCTACAGCCTCACACCGCCCAGCCAGGTCTGCCACACCACCACGAAGCCGCCGTGCAGGATGACCGCCGGCCATAGCGACCCCGTGCGCCAGCGCATCCACGCGCAGCCCAGGCCCAGGATCGCGGTGCAGGCCAGGAAGTCCAGGCGCAGGAACATGGCCGCCTGGGGCAGGAAGGTCAGGGCCTCCAGCGGGTGCCAGGCGACGTACAGGACGGTTGAGAGCGTGATCGCCATCCAGGGGCGGCCGCCCTCGTCGCGCCCCGGAACCAGCAGGCCGCGGAACGGGATCTCCTCGCCCAGGGCCGGGACGAACAGCACGGCCAGCAGCCGCAGCGGCAGGCCGGGGACGGTCGGGGTCGGGGCGTAGAGCCCGGTCGAGAAACCGATCGCCGCCATCAGCCCGCCGACGATCGCCGCGACCAGGCCGCACAGCGCCCAGCCCCGCGCGTCGGGCAGGGTGGTCAGGGACCGGCGCAGGCGTTGCGGCGAAATCGCGGGCATGCCGCCACCCTAGCCCATGCGCCGCCGTCCCCAAGCTTGAGTTTGGTCGCCGAGGCGCCCTAACCTGGGGGCGAGTGGCTTTCGGGGGCAGGGGATGATCGACAAGCGGGACGCGGCGGCCGGGGACGGCCGGACCGATCGCCGTGACGTGCTGGCGGGGCTGCTGGCCCTTTCCGGCATGGGGACCGCCCTGGCGGGCGTATCGGGCGGCGCCGCGCGCGCCGACACCCCCGAGACGGGGTCCTGGCGACGRGCGGAGACGCCGCGGTTCGTGGTCCACGGCATCGTGGGTGAGGACGTGCTGCGCGACTACGCCGCCAAGCTCGAGGACTTCGACATGGTCCTGCGGTTCATGCACCGTCTGCCGGTCGACGCCGTGCCGCCGCGCAAGCTGGACGTCTATCTGGTGCGCGGCACGCCGGCCCTGCGGCGGGCCATGCCCGGCGCCGACGAGACCCTGCGCGGCTACTACACCGCCGGCGCCGGCGGCATCGCCTGCGTCGCCATCGTGGGCCGGGTCAAGGAGGTCGAGAACGACGACGTGATGCTGCACGAATACGTGCACCACTTCATGAAGCAGTACTTCAACTACGCCTACGCGCCGTGGCTGGTGGAGGGCTACGCCGAATACTTCATGACCACGGCGTTCGACGGCGACAGCATCGTGGTCGGCAAGTTCAACACCAACCGGGCCAGCTGGCTGATGCAGGGCCACTGGATGCCGCTGGACAAGCTGATCACCCAGCGCCCCCGGATCGGCGATCCGCAGTACGCCAACTACTATCCGCAGGCCTGGCTGCTGACCCACTACCTTATGAGCGATCCGGCCCGCTACGCCCAGCTCCAGGCCTATATGAAGGCGGTGGGCGAGGGGACGCCGTCGGTGCAGGCGATGGAGACCGCCACCGGCAAGAGCCTGGCCGACCTGACGAAGGACCTGCGCGACTATACGMGCACCAACCTGCCGGTCCGCGCCTTCACCCGCAAACGCGCCCGTCCGATCGAGGTGACGGTGACGTCGATGCCGGCCTCCGCCGACGACCTGCTGCTGGAGACGGTGCGGATGATCTCGCCGCGCGGCGACCTGGAGACGCGCAAGGCCTTCGCCGAGGACGTCGCCAAGCGCGCCGCCCGCTATCCCGACGACGGCCTGGCCCAGCGGGCCCTGGCGCGGGCCCGGCTGCAGGCCGACGACTTCGCCGCCGCCGACAGCGTGATCGACCGGCGGCTGGCCGCCGCGCCCGAGGACGTCGAGGCGCTTGAGCTGAAGGCCCGGATCCTGATGGAGACCGGCGACGCCGATCCGGCCCGCAAGGAGGCGCTGTACAAGCAGGCCCAGGGCGTGCTGGGCCGGGCGTTCAAGCTGGACGGCGCCCGCTACCAGATCCTGCTGGCCTACGCCCAGAGCCGCTCGCTGTCGCCGGGCTATCCCAGCGACAACGTGATGGAGGGCCTGCTGCTGGCCAACGAACTGGCGCCGCAGGTGTCCGAGGTCACCATCAGCGCGGTCCAGGCCCTGGCGATGCGGGGCGACTACCGGCGCGCGGTGGCGCTGCTCAAGCCCCTGGCCAACGACCCGCACAACGGCAGCGACTCGGCGCGGCAGCTGCTGGCGCGGCTGGAGGCCGAGGCCGCCAGGGCCGGGCCGCAGAAGGCGGCCGGGTAGGGCGCGGTCCCGGCCGGCGGTCAGGCGGACGCCGTCTCGTGGCGCATGGCCTCGGCGGCCAGCGCCACATGCTCCGGGATGCGCCCGCTGGCCTTGCGCCCGCTGGCCTTGCGCTCGCTGTAGCGGTCGACCAGGTAGTCGGCGCGGTCGCGGGTCAGCAGGGTGAACTTCACCAGCTCCTCCATCACGTCCACGACGCGCTCGTAGTAGCTGGAGGGCTTCATCCGGTCGTCCTCGTCGAACTCCTTGTAGGCCATGGCCACCGACGACTGGTTGGGGATGGTGATCATCCGCATCCAGCGGCCCAGCAGGCGCAGGGTGTTGACCGCGTTGAACGACTGCGAGCCGCCGCTGACCTGCATCACCGCCAGGGTCTTGCCCTGGGTCGGGCGGATGCTGCCGATCTCCAGCGGGATCCAGTCGATCTGGGCCTTCATGATCCCGCTGATGGCGCCGTGCCGCTCGGGGCTGCACCAGACCTGGCCCTCCGACCACTGCGACAGCGCCCGAAGCTCCTGGACCTTGGGGTGGTCCGGCGTCGTGGCGTCGGGCAGCGGCAGGTCGCGCGGGTCGAAGACGCGGGTCTCGCAGCCCAGCGCCTGGAGGATGCGGGCGGCCTCCTCGACCAGCAGGCGGCTGAACGACCGCGCCCGCAGCGACCCGTAGAGCAGCAGGATGCGCGGCGGATGGGTGGACGGCGCGGCGGTCTCGAGCCGGTCCTGATCCACCCGGGCCAGGAACTTCGGGTCGAGGGCGGGGAAAGGGCTCACGGGCGTCTCCATATGCGTCCTTGAACTGTCAGATATTTCCAGCATATTGGAAATATGGAATCGAAGCCCGCTGTCAACATGCTGTCCGCCCTCGGCCACGAGGGGCGCCTGGCGATCTTCCGCCTGCTGGTGAAGGCCGGTCCCGACGGGATCGCGGCGGGCGACATCGCCCGGACGCTGGACGTCCTGCCCAACAGCCTGTCGGCCAATCTCAACGTCCTGTCGCACGCGGGCCTGATCATCTCGCGGCGCGAGGGGCGGTCGATCATCTATTCGGCGGACTACGGCGCCATGAGCGGCCTGCTGGGCTTCCTGATGGAGGACTGCTGCAACGGCGCGCCGGAGATCTGCGCGCCGCTGGGCTCGATCCTCGCCCGGGTGAAGGATTGCGGCCCGGCCTGCGCGCCCGGGGCCAGTTGCTAGCCATGCGGTTCAGCGTCTCGCGTCGCCTGGTCGCCGAAGGCCTCGGCTCGGCCCTGCTGCTGGCGGTGGTGATCGGCTCGGGGATCATGGGCCAGCGCCTGGCCGGCGGGAACGTCGCCATCGCCCTGCTGGGCAACACCCTGGCCACCGGCGCGGCGCTGGTGGTGCTGATCTGGGTGTTCGGACCGATCTCCGGCGCCCACTTCAACCCGGCGGTGACCCTGGTGGCGGCCCTGCGGCGGGACCTGCCGTGGCGCCTGGCCCTGGCCTATACGCCGGCCCAGGTCGCCGGCGCGGTGCTGGGCGTCTGGGCGGCCCACGCCATGTTCGGCGAGCCGATCCTGCAGGTCTCGACCAAGCTGCGCGACGGCGGCGCCCAAGCTTTCGCCGAGGTCGTGGCGACCTTCGGCCTCGTCGCCGCCATCCTCGGCACGGCGCGGTTCCGGCCCGAGAGCACGGCCATGGCCGTCGGCCTCTACATCACCGCCGCCTACTGGTTCACCGCCTCGACCTCGTTCGCCAACCCGGCGGTGACCCTGGCCCGAAGCCTGTCGGACACCTTCGCCGGGATCGCGCCGTCCAGCGCCCCCGCCTTCATCCTCGCCCAGTTCGTCGGCGCCCTGCTCGCGGCGGGCGTCTTCGGCTGGCTCCTCAAGCCGGAAACCACCMCATGACCGACGCCGACTTCCCCATCGTCATCTTCCACAACCCGGCCTGCGGGACCTCGCGCAACACCGTCGCCATGGTCCAGGCGGCCGGCTATGCGCCCCAGGTGGTCGAATACCTCCAGGCCGGCTGGACCCACGACCAGCTCCGCGACCTGGCGGACAGGGCCGGCCTGACGGTCCGTCAGCTGATGCGGGAGAAGGGGACGCCGGCGGATGAGCTGGGGCTGCTGGCCGAGGGCGTGACCGAGGCGCGCCTCCTGGACGCCATGGTCGAGCATCCGATCCTGGTGAACCGGCCCATCGTCGTGACGCCGAAGGGGGTGAAGCTGTGCCGGCCGTCGGAGGTCGTGCTGGACCTGCTGGACCGCAGGCCCGAGAGCTTCACCAAGGAGGACGGCGAGGTCGTGAAGCTCTAGGCCGCCGCCTCGGCGTCGCCGTCTTCGTCCTCGTCGCCCAGCAGGGCCGACAGCACCACGGCCAGGCGTTCGGGCTTGATGGGCTTTTCGACCACGTCCTGCATGCCGGCGGCGATGTAGGTGGCCACGTCATTGGGATCGGCGTTGGCGGTCAGGGCGACGATCGGCGCCTGGCCGGCCCGGCCGGGCAGTTCGCGGATGGCGCGGGTGGCGGTGACGCCGTCCATGCGCGGCATCTTGATGTCCATCAGGATCAGGTCGAAGCGGCCCGACTTGGCGGCCTCGACGGCCTCGACGCCGTCGGCCACCTGTTCGGACGTGCAGTCGAACATCTCGCACAGCGCCTCGGCGACCATGCGGTTGGTGGCGTTGTCGTCGACGATCAGGATGTGGGCCGAGCGGGCGTCCAGCACCGGCTCGTCGTCGTGCTGGTCGGCGAGGGTCGCTTCCGGGACGGCCACGGCGAACTGCAGGGTCAGGCCGGCGCCCATGTTGGCCTCGGCCCGCAGCGGGCCGCCCATGGCGCGGGTCAGGCCGTGGGCCAGGGCCATGCCCACGCCCAGGGCCAGCTCGTTGCTGTCCTCGATGCTGCCCGCGCCCAGCGGGGCCAGGACGCGCGCCAGGCGGGTCTCGGCCGCGCCGGGGGCGTTGTCGCGCACGCGGCCTTCCAGCAGCAGGCCGTTCTCGACGGGATGGGCCTTGAGGCTGGCCTCGATGACGCCGCGGCCGCTGGCCAGGGCGCTCTCGATCAGGGCGTCGAACACCTGCAGCACGCGGTCGGCGTCGATCAGGGCTGCGGCGTCGGGCGGGCCGTCATAGGAGAACAGCAGGGTCGAGCCGCCCTCGGCGGCGCGCGGCGCCCAGCGGGCCTCGACGGCGTCGCTGAGGTCGCGCAGCAGGGCGGGGGCGGGCGACAGGGTCAGGCCGCCGGTCGCGGCGCGGCGCAGGTCCATCGCCCGGCCCAGCACCTGGCTCATGTCGCGGCTGGTGTCGCCGATGGCGCGGACATAGGCGGCGGCGTCGGGCGTCAGGCGCGACTGCTCCAGCCGCTCGGTGAAGGCCAGGACGCCGTCCAGGTGATGGCCGATGTCGTGGGCCATGCGCTCGACCAGGGCCATGGCCTCGTCGGCCTCGCGCTGGCGGCGGCGGTGGGAGGTGAGCAGCGAGTCCAGCCCGCCGACGCCGACATAGTCGCCGGCCTCGTCGACGGCGACATAGGCGCTGCGGAAGATCGGGGTGACGCTCTGGGCCAGGCGGTCGACGAAGTCGGCGGCGGTCACGCCGGCGGCGACGGCGCGCGGCTCGCGGTCCATGACCTCTGAAACGGGACGGTCGGCCAGGGCGGGGGCGACGGCCATCTGGCCCAGGAACACGTCGCGATAGACCAGGCCCACGGGCTTGCCGTCCGCCACGACCGGGATGGCGGCGGCGCGTGGATCGGCGTGGAGCATCGCCACGACCTCGACGCACGGGGTCGCGGGGTCGATCGGGGCTCGGCGGTCGATAAGGCGGGCGAGCGTGTCCATGCGGCCGTTTGGCGGAACGTCTTTGGGACCTCACCTTCGCCTGTTGGCGTTGCGGAGTCGTAAATGGTCAGAGTTTTTGGGGATTTGAGGCGGGCGGAAAACCGGGACACGCGTCGATCGCGCTAGGGACTTCACCCCATGGCGAGCGGGGCGCCGCGCTGGCTAGCTCGCCGGCGAGTTCGACAGCGTCCCAGGAGCCCGCCATGGCCGACGACGCCKACCGCTCGCGTCTGCCCCTTCCCGAGCCGCCCTTCCAGGGGGTGATCGGCCAGACCTATCTCGACTCCAAGGAGGACTGGCCCAAGGTGCCCAAGCCGCCCGAGGGCGCGCCCAACGTCATCGTCATCCTGCTGGACGACGTGGGCTTCGGCCAGGTCAGCACCTTCGGCGGGCCGGTGCCGACCCCGGCCCTGGACAAGCTGGCGGCGCGCGGCCTGCGCTACAACCGCTTCCACACCACGGCGATCTGCGGGCCGTCGCGCGCGGCCCTGATCACCGGCCGCAACCACCACAACTGCGGCGTGGGCTTCCTGTCGGAATGGGCGACGGGTTTCCCCAGCTACAACAACATGATCCCCAAGAGCACGGCGACGGTCGCCTCGGTGCTGCGCGGCAACGGCTACGCCACCTCGTGGTTCGGCAAGAACCACAACACGCCCGACTGGGAGAGCAGCGTCGCCGGACCCTTCGACCGCTGGCCCACGGGCCTGGGCTTCGACTATTTCTACGGCTTCATCGGCGGCGAGACGCACCAGTACTATCCGGTGCTGTTCGAGAACACCGTCGCGGTCGAACCCCACAAGTCGCCCGAAGAGGGCTACCACTTCATGGAGGACATGACCGACCGGGCCATCAACTGGATGCGCTACAGCAAGGCCGTGGCCCCGCAGAAGCCGGTCTTCCTCTATTTCGCCCCCGGCGCCGCCCACGCCCCGCACCATGCGCCCAAGGCCTGGCGCGAGAAGTTCGCCGGCCAGTTCGACGCCGGGTGGGACGCGGTGCGCGAGGCCACCTATCGCCGGCAGCTGGAGGCCGGGGTGATCCCGCCCGACACCCAGCTGACCCCGCGTCCCGACTGGGTGAAACCCTGGGACAGCCTCTCGGCCGACGAGCACAAGCTGTACGCCCGGTTCATGGAAAACTTCGCCGGCTATCTGGCCTATGCCGACAGCGAATGCGGCCGGCTGATCGAGGCGGTCGAGGCCCTGCCGGACGCCGACAACACCCTGATCCTCTACATCGTGGGCGACAACGGCGCGAGCTCGGAGGGCGGCTTCACCGGCACGGTCAACGAGATCATGAATCTCAACGGGATACCCTCCAAGCTCGAGGACAACCTGGCCAAGCTGGACGAGATCGGCGGCCCCGAGACCGAGCCGCACTATCCCCTGGGCTGGGCCTGGGCCGGCAACGCGCCGTTCCAGTGGGTCAAGCAGGTGGCCTCGCACCTGGGCGGTTCGCGCAATCCGATGGTCGCGGCCTGGCCGGCCAGGATCACCGACCACGGCGGGGTGCGCGACCAGTTCACCCACCTGATCGACATCATGCCCACCATCCTGGACGTGGCCGGCATCCCCGCGCCGGCCTTCGTCGACGGCGTCGAGCAGAAGCCCCTGGACGGGGTGCCGATCACCTCGACCTTCGCCGATCCCAAGGCCCGGCCGGTGCGCGAGCGCCAATATTTCGAGGTCTTCACCAACCGGGCGATCTACGACAAGGGCTGGATCGCCTGCGCCCAGCACACCCTGCCGTGGCGCCAGGACCTGGCCCCCGGCCACTGGGAGAACGACCGCTGGGAGCTCTACCACCTGGACGAGGACTTCTCGGAAGCCAAGGACCTGGCCGCCGTCCATCCCGACAAGCTGGCCGAGCTGAAGGCGGTGTTCGACGAGGAGGCCCGCAAGAACAACGTCTATCCGTTCGACGATCGCGGCTCGGGGCGACTGGCCACGCCCAAGCCGTCGCCGGGCGGGGCGGACCCGAACCGCACCCACTTCACCTACTACGCCGGGGCCTCGCGCCTGGCCGAGACGGCCTCGCCCAACACCAAGAACCGTTCGCACCGGATCACCGCCGAGATCGAGATGCCGGAAAAGGGCGGGGAGGGGATCATCCTGGCGGCCGGCGGCGCCTCGGCCGGCTACGCCCTTTACGTCCAGGACGGCAAGCTGGTCTATCACTACAACTGGTTCGAGCGGGAGCGCACGGACCTGGTCTCCGCCATTCCCGTCCCGCCCGGCCGCAGCACGGTCTCGATGGAGTTCGCCTATGACGGCGGCGGCCTGGGCAAGGGCGGCGAGGCGGTGATCGGCATCGACGGCAAGGAGGTCGGGCGGGCGCGGATCGAGAACACCGTCGCCGGCCGCTTCGGCATCGACACCTTCGGGGTGGGCTCCGACACCGGCTCGCCGGTGGGCAAGAGCTACAAGACCCCGTTCCGTTTCACCGGCAAGGTGCTGCGCGTCGACGTCGTGCTGGGCCCGCGCGACCTGTCGCCCGAGGACGAGGCCAAGCTGCACCGCATGCACACCGCCTTCGCCGACAGCCACGAATAGTCCCCGGTCTCCCCCGACTTCAGGCGGTCACGCGGCGACGCGGGCCGCCTGTTCTTTCGGCAGGATGGCGGGCGTCGCGCGAAACCCGGCGTGGAGCGCTCGACGAAATTCCCTTCATACGGGTGTCATGGTCTCGACGCCACCATCGGGCGTGGCCGCGTTACGCGGTCGCTTGCCTGAACCCCGGATCGAGGACCAACCGATGCCGCAATCCACCAAGCTGAAGCTGACGGTCTACCAGCCCGAGATCATGGCCGGTCCCGATGAGCAGGTCGGCTTCGAATACGACCTGACCCTGGTCGTGCCCGACGACCTGGCCGCCAAGGCGGCGACGGGGGACCCGGCCCAGGCCTCGACGGCGCGATGCGAGGTGGTGCCGGTGAGCGGCACGCTGGAGTTCCCCAACCCGGCCGCGCCGGTCATCTCGCCGTTCACCGGCGTGCTGTTCATCTATGACAACGCCCCGCTGATCGGCTTCCCGCTGACCGTCATCGCCAGCGGCGTGGGCGACCTGCTGCCGTTCAACATGAACCTCTGCTTCCCGGCCTCGCCGCTCTACAGCTACAGCGGGGCCATCAAGTTCGGCGAGTGGCCGGGCCCGCTCAGCAACGTCACCGCCAGTTTCCTCTGCCCGCAGGACTGATCCAGGCGACAAAAAGGGCGGCGGATCGCCCCGCCGCCCTTCGTAGGGGGCTCCCGGGTCGCCCCGGGAGCGGTGTCTTCGACGTTCGGCCTAGAACCGCTTGGTCAGGGCCACGCCGTAGGTGCGGGGCTCCAGCGTGATCAGGTTGGTGAACAGGCCCGAGCTGTCGTCGGTGGTGTAGGCGTCGGTGATCGGCGTGTCGTTGCCGATGTTCTTGACGTAGGCGTCGATGCGGAAGCCCCACTCCGGCTTCTCGATCTTCAGCGTGACGTTGGCGTTCTCCCACGACTTCAGGCGGTCGTAGGCGGTGTTGTAGACCCGGGCGTACTGTTCGCCCTGGTAGTAGTAGTCGCCACGCAGGGTGGCCGACCAGCCGCCCGAGAAGTCCCAGGTGTACTGGGCGCCGACCGAGGCGGTCCAATGCGGCGAGTTGGGCAGCTCGTTGCCCGACAGGTCCGCGGCCTTGCCCTCGATCGAGTAGCCCGAGCCGTAGTTGAACATCGCGTTGCTGATCGCGTTCGCGAAGACCAGCGGCACGCCGCGGCTCTGCAGGAAGGCGGTGTAGAAGGCCTTGCCGCCGCAGGCGAAGGGCACGGTGGCGCCCAGGGCCGGGTTGACGGTCAGGGCCGTGGCGATGCCCGCGCTGGCCACCACGCAGTTGGAGCCGACGGCCACGCCCGGGATGCTGGGGCCGGCCTTGACCACCTGGTACAGCGGGTTGGTCTGGGTGCGGTCCATGGTGTCGATCGACGACACGCCGTCGGCGATCTTGGTGTGCAGATAGCCGAGGTTGGCGTTGATGCGCAGGTTGTGGACCGGCGACCAGACCGACTCCAGCTCCAGGCCGTAGACCGTGGCGTCGATGTTCTCGTTGACCGAGGTGCGGCTGACGATCTTGGAGATCTGGTAGCCCTGGTAGTCGTAGTAGAAGCCGGTGGCGTTCAGCTGCAGGCTGCCGCCCAGCAGGGTGTTCTTCGACCCCACTTCGAAGGCGTTGACGAATTCCGGCGCGAACGTCGGCTTGACCGCCGAGCCGACCGCCGCCGGCGGGTTCGAGCCGCCGCCCTTGTAGCCCTTCGAGTAGAAGGCATAGAGCAGGTTGTCGTCGCTGAGCTTGTAGTCGAAGCCGAAGCGGCCGGTCAGCTCGTTGAAGACCGACTTCTCCTGCGGGTTGGTGGTGCTCTGCTTGAGGCCGATGCCCGGCGCCAGCAGCACGGTGTCGTAGACGTCCAGGCGCTTGTCGTCGTGCGTGCGGCGCAGGCCCAGGGTGAACTTCAGCTTCTCGTTGGCCTGCCAGTACAGCTCGCCGAAGATGGCGTTCGACTTCAGATGATAGGGCGAGCGGTTGTCATAGTAGTTGTGGCCGCTGCCGTCCGGCGTGGCGTTGGTGTCGATGCCGATGCAGCTGTTGGGCAGGGTGACCGGGCTGCAGTTCGGGTTGCCGGTGTTCTGGAAGTTCAGCGCCAGGGCCGAAATGGTCAGCGAGTTGCCGATCACGTAGTAGTCGGTGGTGGTCTTGTAGTCGAAATAGATGCCGCCGACGTTGAAGTTCAGCGGGCCGTCGAAGTTCGACTGCAGACGGATTTCCTGGCTCCACTGCTTGGCGTTGCCCGAGGACACGTCCAGCGTGGTKAACTTGTTGGTGGTGCCCACCTGCGGGTCGGCGAAGAAGCCGCCCGGCGTGAAGGGCGTGTTGTTGAACGGAACCGTCGAGACGTTCCGATTGTAGTCCAGCTTCGTATAGACGTCGCCCTTGCTGTACGAGGTCAAGGACGTCAGCGTCAGCTGGTCGGTGAGGTCGTATTCCAGGTTGAACTGGAAGGTGTCGGACTTGGACTGGTAGATCGGGTCGAACAGCGTCTCGATCTCGCGCAGGTTCCGGCTGGTGGTGTCGCCGAGGTTGGCGTCGCCGCTGGTGAAGCCGACCAGGTTACCCAGCTCGCCCGTCAGGGTGCCCGAGGTGTTGACCGTGCCGTAGGCGCTGTCGCCGTACAGCGAGGCGGGCAGACAGCCCTGGGTCAGGAACGGACGGGCCGAACCGGTGGCCACGCCGCCGATGGTCGCCGGGCCCAGGTCCTTGGTGCAGAGCTGCTTGCCGACGCGGGCGCGGCTGTCGTCTTCCTTGAAGTGCTCCCACATGAAGTTGGTGCGCAGGGTCTCGATGGGATTGAACATCACCGAGACGCGGGTCGAGTACAGGTCGCGGTCGTCGACCTTGTGGTTGTTGTAGGTGTTGGTGACGTAGCCGTCGCGCTTGAGGTAGTTGCCGGCCACGCGGATGGCCAGCTTGTCGCCGGCGATCGGCATGTTGATCATGCCGCGCAGCTTCTGGGTGCTGTAGTTGCCCACCTCGCCGGTGATCTCGGCCTCGAAGGTGTCGGTCGGCTTGGCGGTGATGACGTTGACCAGGCCGCCGGTGGCGTTGCGGCCGTACAGCGTGCCTTGCGGGCCGCGCAGCACTTCGACGCGCTCCACGTCGAAGAACTCGGCGTCGAACAGGTTGCCCGACTGCATCGGGGCGTTGTTCAGGTGGACGCCGACGCCGGCGTCGGTCGAGACGCCGACGGCCTTGTTGCCGATGCCGCGGATCGCGAAGTTGAAGCTGTTGGTGAAGTTGCCCTTGGCGAAGGTGACGTTCGGGATCGCCTGTTGCAGGTTCGGACCGCCGTCGATCTTCTGGGCCTGCAGGCTGTCCTGGCTGAAGGCCGACACCGCGATCGGCACGTCCTGCAGCGCTTCTTCCTTCTTCTGGGCGGTGACGACCAGTTCCTCGAGCACGTTGCCGCCGCCTTGCTGGGCGGCCGGGGCCGGAGTGGTCTGAGCAAAGGCCGGAGCGGCGACGGCGGCCAGCACGGTCACGGACGCGCCCATGGCCAGCAGGCTCCGCATACGCAGAGATCGCGACATTCTATTCCCTCCCTGGACGTCGCGGCTCCTTATGGCGGGCCTGCGGACGTCTGTTGTTTCCTCGGCGCCGTACTTTTAAGCACTACGCGGGTGTACGGCGGACCCCTCGCAGCATAAGGGGATTGCATACTTGGCGTTTGAGGCTGTCAACCGGCCATAGGCTAAGTAATCATTGATAGGTTACGCGTTTTCACTTTACCCAGGGTCACATTAACCTTCGGGTATCGAAGTTTTCGCGGTTTTTAGAAAAGTCGGTCCGGCGGCTGACGTAACGTCAGTCGTGGCTTCAGGCCAGGAAACCTTGACGCGGCTTACCGACGCGCTTGGCCCATAGTGTCGCATTCGCGCCGAAGGTACAGCCCAAATATCAGCGTTCGAAACAAATGTTTCAGTCTGATGCGGGAGGCCCACACCAGTGGACCCCGTCCTCAGGGCATGCGAGCGGCGCAAACGCCGGAAAGCCGGCAAGGTCTTGCCGTGCCCGTCCGTCCCTTCTCAGGCGTGCCAACCGCCCGCGCCTCGTGTAGAGAGGCGCGATGTCCACCTCCCCCCAATCCCCGGCCGGCGCGTCCCGCGCGGAGGCCGCCCTGGTGCTGTTCTCCGGCGGCCAGGATTCCAGCGTCTGCCTGGCCTGGGCCCTGGAGCGCTACGCCCGGGTCGAGACCGTCGGCTTCGACTACGGCCAGCGCCACGTGATCGAGATGCAGGCCCGCCAGGCCGTGCGCGCCCAGATGGCCCAGCGCTTCCCGCATTGGGCGCAGCGCCTGGGCGAAGACCACGTGCTGGACCTGACCGGCTTCGGCGCCGTGGCCCAGTCGGCCCTGACCGCCGACGTCGCCATCGAGATGACCGAGCGCGGCCTGCCGTCCACCTTCGTGCCTGGGCGCAACCTGGTGTTCCTGATCTACGCCGCCGCCCTGGCCGACCGCCGGGGCCTGGGGGCGCTGGTCGGCGGCATGTGCGAGACCGACTTCTCGGGCTATCCCGACTGCCGCCGCGACACCCTGGACGCCATGCAGCAGGCCCTGAACCTGGGCATGGACCGCGACTTCGTCATCGAGACCCCGCTGATGAAGCTGACCAAGGCCGAGACCTGGGCCCTGGCCAAGACCCTGGGCGGCGAGGACCTGGTCGACCTGATCGTGGTCGAGAGCCACACCTGCTACCAAGGCGACCGCGGCGAGCTGCACGCCTGGGGCCACGGCTGCGGCGAATGCCCGGCCTGCGACCTGCGCCAGAAGGGGTACGAGGACTGGGACGGGGCGGGGCGCGAGGTCCTGTCCGCGTGACCTACTCCGTCAAAGAGATCTTCCTCACCCTGCAGGGCGAGGGCGGCCAGGCGGGCAAGGCGGCGGTGTTCTGCCGGTTCGCCGGCTGCAACCTGTGGACCGGCCGCGAGCAGGACCGCGCCAAGGCCGTCTGCACCTTCTGCGACACCGACTTCGTCGGGACCGACGGCGAGAACGGCGGCAAGTTCGCCACGCCCGACGCCCTGGTCGACGTGATCGAGGCCCAGTGGACCGGCGGGCCGGGCGACCGCCTGGTGGTCTGCACCGGCGGCGAGCCGCTGCTGCAGCTGGACGCGGCCCTGATCGCCGCCCTGCACGCCCGCGGCTTCATGATTGCGGTCGAGACCAACGGCACGGTCGAGGCGCCGGAGGGGATCGACTGGGTCTGCGTCAGCCCCAAGGCCGACGCCCCCGTCGTGCAGACCAAGGGCCAGGAGATCAAGCTGGTCTTCCCGCAGGAGAAGGCGCTTCCGGAACGCTTCGAGGGCCTGGATTTCGAGCGCTTCTACCTGCAGCCGATGGACGGTCCGGACCGCGACAGGAACACGCAATTGGCCGTCGCCTATTGCCTTTCGCACCCACAATGGCGTTTAAGCGTCCAGACGCACAAATATCTCGGCCTGCCCTGACGGATAAGGCGCTCGACTTGGTGACAGAGTCGACGCGCTAGAGCCTCCCAGGCCTGTCAAAAGAAGTACAGATGAAGCCCGTCTTCGAGATCACGAAGGCTGCGTTCTTCGACGCGGCCCATTACATCGAGCAAGGTCCGACGGACCATCGCTACCGCAAGCTGCACGGCCACTCGTTCCGGGTGGAGGCCAGCGTGAAGGGCGAGATTCAGGACGCCGGCTGGGTGGCCGACCTGGAGAGCCTGGACGTCGCCCTGAAGGCCGTCGCCTCGGAGCTGGACCACGGCCTGCTCAACGACCGCCCCGGCCTGGAAAGCCCGACGCTGGAGCGCATCTGCCTCTATTTCGCCGAGCGCCTGAAGCCGCAGTTCCCGGGCCTGTCGCGCGTGGTGCTGTCGCGCCCGACGATCGGCGAAAGCTGCGCGTTGAATCTATAGGGGATTCACCCCCCGCCCTCCCGCGTAAACGGCCGAATTCGCAAACCGTTCGCAACATGGTTTGTTGAAGCCCTCAAAGCTTGAACGGAGCGTTTCGGCATGGACGGGCGGGACGCCGCCGGGGCCTGGGACGGGATCGACGTGCTCAACGCGCACGTCGCCGTGCTGGACGCGACCGGCCGGGTGATCGAGGTCAACAACAGCTGGCGGCGGTTCGGCCGCCAGAACGATGCGACCTCCGACTATGTGGGCTTCAACTACCTGGAGGTCTGCCGCAACGCCGCCGCCCGGGGCGACCGGACGGCCGGGCGCGCCGAGCGGGGGCTGGCCGCCTTGCTGGGCGGGCGCGCCGAGCGGTTCAGCCTGGCCTATCACTGCGCCGCGCGGACCTTCCGGCTGCGGGCCAGGAGGATCAGCCATCCGACGGCCCGGGTCCTGATCGCCCACGAGGACCTGACCGCCCTGCTGGTCGCGCGGCGCGAGCGCAACCGGGCCCGGACCCGGCTGGCGACGGTCCGGCGGGAGCACGCCGAGGTGGTGGCGGGTCTCTACGAGGAGGTGGGGCAGAGCCTGGCGGCGATCACCCTGGCGGCCCAGGTCCTGGACCGGGCGCCCGCCAACAGCTCGGCGGTGACCACCATCCGCATGGCCGTCGACGAGGCCCGGCGCGAGCTGAGGCTGTTGCGCTACAAGGTCGAGCAGACCGTTTCGTATCCGGCCTGACGCTGGAAGCCCGGTCCTCCGCCCGGCCGTCGGAAAACGCCGCTCTTCCAACCCGCGCCCCCGTGCCCTATCTCTGCCTCGCCGATGACGCCGGGGAAGGCCGACGATGCTCTACATGCTGCTCTGCTACAACAACGAGACCGAGGTCCTGGGCTGGACCAAGGAACAGGACGACGCCGTCATGGGCCGCCTCGCCGTCATCCACGACCGGCTGATGGCCGAGGGCAAGATGGGTCCGTCGGGCCGGCTGAACGGCACCACCAGCGCCAAGACCCTGGTCAAGACCGAGCCCGCCTTCGTGGTCGACGGGCCCTATGCCGAGACCAAGGAGCAGTTCCTGGGCTTCTACACGCTGGACGTCGCCGACATGGACGAGGCCCTGGCCGTCGCCCGCGAACTGGGCGTGGCCAATCCCGGCGGCGCCTACGAGGTGCGGCCGATGCGGCTGTACCTGCCGGGCGCGATCGCGGCGGAGTGAGCTTGAATCCCTCTCCCAGAGGGAGAGGGAGGGGCCCGCCGCGAAGCGGTGGGAGGGTGAGGGGTTACGCGCCCTGCCGGCGCGCCGGCGAAGTCCGTAACCCCTCACCCCGACCCTCTCCCTATGGGAGAGGGAGTTAGATCAACCCTCCCGCTGGGCCTTCTTCCATTCCTTGAATTCGCGCTTTTCGCGGTCCTTCTTGCTTTCGCCGGGGATCACCGCCTTGCCGGCGCCGACCGCCACCTTGGCGGTGGTCCCGACCACGGCCCCGGTCGCGCCGACGACCGCGCCTCCGGCGGCGACGGCCAGGCAGCCCTGGCTCGCGACCGCGACGGCCAGCAGGGTCAGGGCGAGGGGCAGGCGACGCGGGAACACGGAACGCGGCATGGGGGGGCAAGCTCACTGGAGACTGGGCGAGCTTTCTAGCCCGGGGCGAGGCCAGGGTCGCCGCGTCCGATGGCCGCTGGAGGAATCCCTCTCTCTTTGAGAGAGGGAGGGGCCCGCCGCGAAGCGGTGGGAGGGTGAGTGGTTACACTCTCTCAGGACCAGACTCCGACGGGGACGCCCTATTGGCTATGTGCGGCGGCGGAGGCTGAACTCCGTCAGGAACTTGAGCGCCTCGGATTTGCCGGCAGGCGGTGAAACCACTCACCCTCCCACCGCCTGCGGCGGCGGGCCCCTCCCTCTCTCAAAGAGAGAGGGTAAAAAAGGGCTGGCCCGCTCAATACGTCACGTCCTCCACCCCCGGATCGCCCTGGCGGCGGTACGGCCCGGTGAAGGCCGGGTCCTGGCGGCGGCGGCGGTCGGGGCCGAAATAGTCGGTGCAGCGGATGAACTGGCGGGGATGCTCGATCAGCAGGTTGATGCGGTGGATCACCCCGCGCGCCGTCACCGGCTTGGCCAGGAACTCGTTGACCCCGGCGTCGCGCGCCTCGGCCACGCGACGCATCGTGGAGTGGCCGGTGATCATGATGACCGGGGTGAACGGACCCGGGCTGTCGGGCGAATTGCGCAGCAGGTTGACGAAGTCGATGCCGTCCAGCGGGCCCATGGTCAGGTCGGTCATGACCAGGTCCATCTCGATGTCGCGCATCAGCTGCAGGGCCTCGGCCCCGTCCAGCGCCTCGAAGATCTGCCGCACGCCCAGCGCTCGCAGGATCTCGGTCAGCAGCATGCGCATGTGCTGATTGTCGTCGACCAGAAGGATCTTCAGCAGATCGAAGCGCACGCGCCCCCCGGCTCGCTCGAAATGACGCGTCCCCCGACGCGTCGTTATGGTGTGGACGTTACGAGCCCGAAATAATCGGTCAATGGGTGATTTACCTGAATGCTCAAGCTTTTCCGGAAAACATCGGTTTCCGAAATGCGTCGGCGATTCAGTTCTTTGTCGATCGCGACGCGGCGTCCGGGCCTGAGTCTTGCGGCTGATATTCAGAATATTGTTAACGCCAGGTCGTGCTTGATTACCCTTTGTCAACGAAAAAAATTTGAACGAGTCGCGGTGCGAAGAGTTCTCAGGGGTGGAGGATATTGTTTCCCATGCCGTCCCGCGACGAACTCATCAAGCGCGAAGCCTTGGAGCTCTGGCGCCAGACGCATGAGGGGCCCCCGCCCGAAGTCGGGGGCGGCGAATTGCTTGAGATCATCTGTCGAGATCTTGACGTGCAAGACTACGACCGGGTCCGATCGCCCTTCCTCCGCCCCACGATGATCCTGCGGCCCGAAGAGTGGCCGGAGGCGCAGAAGGGGTAGGGGCCCGAAGTCCCCACAACGGTCTCCCAACCTCGTCGTCATTCCCGCCCTTGTGGCGGGAATGACGGCCGAAAAGACGGTGATCTGAAAGCCGGTTCCTAACCCCGCCGCCCGTCCACGCCCGGGACGAACGCCCCGCCGCCGGTCTGGCCGCGATGGCGCAGGAAGGCGTCGGCTAGGACGCAGGCGGTCATGGCCTCGACCACCGGCACGCCGCGGATGCCCACGCACGGATCGTGGCGGCCCTTGGTGCGCAGGTCGATCTCGGCGCCGGCCTCGTTGACCGTCTCGCGCGGGATCAGGATCGACGACGTCGGCTTGAAGGCCACGCGCGCCACCACCGGCTGGCCGGTCGACAGGCCGCCCAGCACGCCGCCGGCGTGGTTGCTCAGGAACACCGGGCCGTCATTGCCCATCCGCATCTGGTCGGCGTTCTCCTCGCCGGTCAGGGCGGCGCTGTCGAAGCCTTCGCCGATCTCCACGCCCTTGGCGGCGTTGATCGACATCAGGGCCGCGGCCAGTTCGGCGTCCAGCTTGCCGTACAGCGGCGCGCCCCAGCCGGCCGGCACGCCCACAGCCTCGACCTCGACGACGGCGCCGGTCGACGAGCCGGCCTTGCGGATGGTCTCCAGGTGCTCTTCCCACACGGGGATGATCGCCGCGTCGGGCGACCAGTAGGGGTTCTGTTCGACCTGGTCCCAGTCCCAGTTGTTCCGGTCGATCTTGTGCGGGCCGATCTGCACCAGGGCCGCGCGCACGGTGACGCCCGGAATCACCAGCCGCGCCACCGCGCCCGCCGCCACCCGCGCCGCGGTCTCGCGCGCCGAGCTGCGCCCGCCGCCGCGATAGTCGCGCACGCCGTACTTGGCGAAATAGGGATAGTCGGCGTGGCCCGGGCGGAAGGCTTGGGCGATCTCGCCATAGTCCTTGGACCGCTGGTCGGTGTTCTCGATCATCAGGCTGATCGGCGTGCCGGTGGTGCGCAGGCCGTCGGTGCGCTCGTCCTCGAACACCCCCGACAGGATGCGCACGGCGTCCGGCTCCTGGCGCTGGGTCACGAACTTGCCCTGGCCGGGACGGCGCTTGTCGAGGAAGGCCTGGATGGCCTCGGCGCTGATGGCGATCCCGGGCGGGACGCCGTCGACCACGCAGCCCAGGGCGGGCCCGTGGCTTTCGCCCCAGGTGGTGACGCGGAACAGGTGGCCGAAGGTGTTGTGCGACATGGGGGCGGGTTTAGCGGAAAGGGGCGGGCGCTGCAAAAGCGGCAAGTTTCTCCCGCCCGGAGCCCCGATGCCTGGAAGACTTTGGGGCCGGCCCGCCCCTAGCCCTCCAAGCCGTACCGCTTGGCGCGCTCGGCGACGCGCGGATTGATCGACAGGGCCAGGGCGTGGTCGGCGTCGGCCTTCTGGCCGTTGCCCGCCCGGCGCTCGGCGACGGCGCGCATGTACAGCATCCAGGCGTTGCGCGGTTGGATCGCCAGGGCCGCGTCGTAGTCGGCCAGGGCCTTGTCCAGCTCGCCGCGCCGCAGCCGCACCAGGGCGCGGCTGTCCAGATACTCGGCCGAGCCGGGCCGCAGCCGCAGGGCCGCGTCGCAATCGCTCAGGGCCAGGTTCAGGTCGCGGTTCATCAGGGCCCGCGTCCAGCAGCGGCCGTTGAAGGCCTCGACCCGCTTGGCGTCGTCGGGGTGGGCCTTGATCCAGAGGTCGTAATTGGCCAGGGCGGCGTCGAGGCGGTCGACCTGCTCGTTCAGGTGCGCCAGGCGCAGGCGCGTGTCCGAGGACGGCGCCAGGGCCTTGTCCGCCGCGTCCAGGTCCTCGGCGAGGTTGGGCGAGCGGTTCTGCACGCGCATCTGGGCCCGGGTCATGCGGGCGTCGATATTGGCCGGATCCAGGGTCAGCGCCTTGTCCAGGTCGGCGAGCGCCAGCTGGGGCTGGTACAGGGCCAGGCGCGCCATGGCCCGCTGAACCAGGTAGCGCGCCTCGGTCGGGGCCAGGGCGATGGCCTTGTCGAAGTCGGCGATGGCGGCCGCGGTCTGGCCCCGGGAGGCGGCGACCGCGCCGCGCTGGCTGAAGCCGGCCGCGTCGGTGGGCTCGGCGCTCTTGTCGGTCAGGTCGATCGCCTGGCCGGACCCGTCCACCGCCCCGCCCTTCAGCGCCAGCCCGAAGGCCGGACCGCCCTCGTAGGTCATGTAGAGGCGGTGGTGCTGGTTATCGACCAGCAGGCGATGGCTCAGGAAGAAGTCCATGCCGATGATCATGTCGAACGAGTCCTGCGACTGGTCGAGGATCGACAGGGTGGGGCGCTTGATGATCTCGCCGCCGATGTCGATCGTCTCCAGGCGCGCGCGCCACACCCGGACCTCCTTGCGGCCCACGCCGTGGGCGAAGCCGTCGGCGTCGGCGTCGTCGGGCTTCAGCCCCAGGCGGCGGGCGCCGTACGACAGCAGCGTCGAGCTGGGCGCGCCGGTGTCGAACAGCGCCTTCAGCGTCACGCCGTTGACGGTGATCTGGCCGATGCTGCGCTTGTCGTGGTCGTTGGGCAGCAGCTTGACGACGCTGTACGGGCGCTCGACGGCCCAATAGGCCAGGTCGACGTTCTTGCAGCCCTCGATCTTCATCAGCCGGACGGCGCCGTGCGGCAGGTCGTACTCGACGTCCTCCAGGCCCAGGACGTTCTGGCCGATGATGCCGGCGAAGCCGGTCTCGCCGCCGCCGACGGCGAATTCGACGTTGTGCACGTCCTGGCCGGCGATGGTGAAGACCTTGGCCGTGGTGGCGCTCAGCGAGGTCTCGCCGCCTACGCCGGTCAGGCGCGCATTGGGACCCAGGCTGCGGACGGACAGGCCGAACTGCTGGGCGTTGGCGGCCGAGATGGTGCTGTGGAAGGCCCCGCTGTCGAGCAGGAAGCGGTCGGTGCGGCCGTTGATGCCGGCGGTCATGGTGGGCCGCCGGCCGATCATGGTCACGGGGATGTCGGCGAACTTGCCGGCCTTGCAGTCGGCCGCCGCCAGGACGGGCGCGGGCGCCATGAGGCCGCCCAGCAGCACGAGAAGACACGCCCGTCGAAACATCGAAACGCCCCCGAATACAATCTACGGCGGCATAGGGGACGATCGCGCGCGTCCAGGCAAGGCCTAGCTTCGGCGCTTGGCCGCGTCCGCCAGATAGTCCTCCAGATTGGTCCAGCCGTCGCCGTTCCGATCCAGCGCCCCGTCGGCCTTCTTCGGGTCCAGGCCGTGGGCCTTCTCCCAGGCGTCGGGCATGCCGTCGCCGTCGGTGTCGACCGCCGCCTTGCCCTGCGGCAGCACGGGCCAGCCGCCGACCTGGGCCTGGCTGTCGATCTGCTTGCCGGTCTTGTCGCGCACCCCGGCCACGATCCGCGCGTCGACGCTGTCGCGGAACACGCTGGCCCCGGCGTCCTTCAGCACGCGCTCGTAGGCCGTGGCCGCCGGATCGGCCGCCACCGGCGCCACGTCGATCGGTCCGGACTGGCGCCAGCCGTCGGCCTGCAGCCCGCTGACCAGGCTCCAGGGATCGGCCGGGACCGCGCCGTTCATGCTGTTGCCGGCGAACCAGGCCTTGGCCAGGGTGTTGCTCTCGTTGAAGGCGATGGGCTTTTCGCTGTCGGGGCCCATGACATAGGCGTTGTCGATGAAGCTGTAGGCCGCCAGGGCCGCCTTGTCGGCGTCGTAGCCGGCGTGGCCCTTGCCCCAGTTATAGAAGACGTTGGAGCGGAACTCGAAGAACGCCCCGACCGGGTCCTTGTCGGGCCCGTCGTAGTTGCCGGGGCGCGGCATGCGGGCCAGGTGGTTGGCCCACAGATTGTGGTGGAAGCTGATCCTCGAGCCCTGGCCGCCGCGGATCAGGCTGCCGTAGCCGTGGTCGCCCTTGGCGTGGATCGAGTGGCGCAGGCTCTCGGCGATGATCGACCACTGGACTGTCAGGTCGAAGAATCCCTGGCCTGGATTGTCGTAGCGGGCGCTGGCCGACAGGGTCTCGTCCACCGACCAGCTGGCCGAGACGTGGTCCAGGATGATCCGGCGGCCGGAATTGATCCAGATCGCGTCGCCCTCGGTCTTGCTCTCGTCGCCCAGGCGCGAGCGGATGAAGCGGATGACCACGTCGTCGGCGGCCACCACCAGGGTGTGGTCGCGCAGGGTGATCCCGCCGCCGGGGGCGGTCTGGCCGGCGAGGGTGATGCGCGGCTCGGTGATCTTCAGCTCGCTCTTCAGCGGGATCGTGCCGGCGACGTCGAACACCACGGTGCGCGGGCCCTTGGCCTCGACGGCGGCGCGCAGGCTGCCGGGGCCGGAGTCCTCGAGGTTGGTGACCCTGATCACCGCCCCGCCGCGCCCGCCCGCCGACAGCCGTCCCGCGCCCTCGGCCCCCGGGAAGGCCACGACCTCGCGCGGCGCCGCGTGGGCGGCGACGGTCGCGGTCAGGGCCAGGACGGCGGCCAGAGCGGTTCGGATCATCTGTCGTTTCCCCTCTTGAACCGCTCATCCCGGCGAATGCCGGGACCCAGATGGAATGGCTTTGAAGCTGACGCCATGAGCACCGAGCCCCTCCAATCAGCCACACCGCCATGGGATCTGGGTCCCGGCATTCGCCGGGATGAGCGGATTTTGACGGTGATCATCCCCCGCCCCGGAAATCCTGTCCACCGGTGTCATTTGTTGTGCGGCAACGCTTTGCTGCAACGTCGCTATGACACCGCTGTCGGGCGTTGATGATTAATGAGGCAAAGATTGCCGCGAAACTGAACATTTCCACAGGGCGCATGCCGCTAAACCCGCGAAAATGCGCGACGAATTGTCCGTCCCCCATCCCCGAAAGCTGACACTGGTGTCATTCTCGCTTGTCTGGCGAGCGATTCGGCTGTTCGGAGCGTCGCCGCCCGGTTTCGGGGGAAACCATGTCGACGGAAGACGCCAGCCTCCGCCCGGAGCGCATCCTGGAGCTCAGCGAACGCCTGAGTCACGTCGCCGGCGAGAAGATCGGCGAGATCGCCTACGTCAACCGCTCGGCCAAGATGCTGGCCATCAACGCCCTGATCGTCGCCGCGCGCGCGGGCGAGGCGGGGCGGGGCTTCGCCATCGTGGCCGAAGAGTTCAAGACCATCTCCACCCAGATCGACGTGGTGGCCGCCGCTCTGGAGAGCCAGGTGCGCGCCGACCTCAACGAACTGACCGCCAT
Source organism: Caulobacter sp. 05T431 (assembly GCF_056665975.1). Lineage (NCBI taxonomy): Bacteria > Pseudomonadati > Pseudomonadota > Alphaproteobacteria > Caulobacterales > Caulobacteraceae > Caulobacter > Caulobacter sp. 05T431. The sequence continues at coordinate 87,461 of NZ_JBFTKU010000021.1, forward strand.
CGGCGGGGCGATCCTGGGCCACCTGCGCGGCCAGCGCCTGGCCGACCTGGCGCTGAACGCCATCGAGATCATCGACCGCAACCTCTATGAGCGCACCTGCGACGTGCGCTGGTGGGCCACCGACAGCGCCGTGGTCGACTGCGTGGCGGCCCCCTCGCGCGAGGCCTGCGACCACGCCAGCCGGCGGCTGCGGGTGATCCTCGACGCCTACACCGTCTATCTGGACCTCTGGATCGCCGACCCGTCCGGCCGGGTGATCGCCAGCGGCCGCCCCGACAAGTACCCGGCCGCCAAGAGCGCCTCGGTGGCCGAGACCGACTGGTTCAAGAACGCCATGCGCACCAAGTCGGGCGACGACTTCACCGTCTGCGACATCGAACGGGTCCGGGCGCTGAACGACGCCCCGGTCGCCACCTACGCCACGGCCATCCGCGAGGGCGGCCAGGCCGACGGCCGGGTGATCGGCGTGCTGGGCGTCCATTTCGACTGGAAGCCCCAGGCCCAGGCCGTGGTCGACGGCGTGCGCCTGACCGACGAGGAGAAGGCCCGCTCGCGCGTGCTGCTGCTGGACCAGAACCACCGGGTGCTGGCCAGCTCGGACGGCCGGGGCGTGCTGGAGGAGACCTTCAAGCTGGACACCTCGGGCGGCGACATGGGCAGCTACGCCGACGGCGACCGCACCGTCGGCTACGCCCTGACCCCCGGCTACGAGACCTATGAGGGCCTGGGCTGGTACGGCTGCCTGGTCCAGACGGCGGAGGCGGAAAAGCCGGCGGCGACCTTTCGCCCGCCCGTGACGGCGCCGGTGAGCAAGCTGAGCGCGGCCTAGAAGCCGACTAGGCCTCCCAGAACCGGAACGCCCGCAGCCCCGCGCCGATCTCGGGGCGGGACACGCCGAACAGGTCGGTGATCGTCAGCACCACCCGGAACAGGGCGTCGTTGACCGCCGGGATGAAGAAGATCGCCACGAACAGCCCGATGAACACCAGGTTGCCTAGGCGCAGGGCGCCTTGCCGGATCGCGGGCGGCAGGAAGGGGCGGATCACGCCGAAGCCGTCCAGGCCGGGCAGGGGCAGCAGGTTCAGCACCAGGGCGAAGCCCTGCAGCAGGGCCAGGAACGAGGCGGCGCGCGCCAGGGCGCTGTCGTCGACGCCGAACGCCCGGTCGGCGGCCAGGCCGGCCGACAGCGCGACCAGCACCGCCAGGGTGCCCAGCGGCCCGGCCAGCGAGGCCAGGGACCGTCCCACGCGGCTGCGCATCAGGTCCTCGCGCAGATAGACCGCCCCGCCGGGGAAGCCGATGCCGCCCACGGCCAGCACGATCAGCGGCAGCAGGATGCTGGTCGTCAGGTCGGTGTATTTCAGCGGGTCCAGGGTCAGGTAGCCCTTCCCGACGATCGTGTGGTCGCCGGCCCTGTAGGCCACGTAGGCGTGGGCGAACTCGTGGACCACGACGCTGAGGATCCAGCCCACCGCCACGAACGCGAAGGTCAGCACGCCGGGCGGCTCGTCCATCCACGCCAGGGCGAAGGTCAGGGCGGTGAAGACGGCCATCAGGATCAGGGCGTTGCCGCTGATCGGGGCGGGCTTGGCGGGACGGATGTCGGCGACGGTCATGGCCTCTTATACCCCCTCCGGTCGCGAGGGGGAGGGCTCAAGTCAAGCTTGGGAGGCCGACTTTGGGGACACACACTCACGGCAAGGCCGAGCCGGTCTGGTGCAGCGTCCGGGGTGAGTGTGTGTCCCCCGAGCCGGACGCGGCGCGTCAGTCCACCCCCGCCAGCACCCCTCGGATCGTCTCCACCACCTGATCCACCTGCTCGCGCTCGATGATCAGCGGCGGCGACAGGGCGATGATGTCGCCGGTGACGCGGATCAGCAGGCCCTGGTCGAAGGCGGTCTCGAAGGCCTGCAGCGCCCGGGCCGTCGGCGCGCCCGGCCTCGGCTCCAGCTCGATGCCGGCGATCAGGCCGAAGTCGCGGATGTCGATCACGTGGCGGGCGTCGCGCAGTGAATGCACCGCCGCGCGCCAGTAGGGCTCCATCTCCAGCGCCCGCTGGAACAGGCCCTCCTCCTGATAGACCTCCAGCGTCGCCAGGCCCGCCGCGCAAGCCAGGGGGTGGGCCGAATAGGTGTAGCCGTGGAAGAGCTCGATGGCCGCGTCGGCGCTGTCCATCATCGCCTGGTAGATCGTGTCCGAGGCGGCCACGGCGCCGGCCGGGACGGCGGCGTTGGTCAGGCCCTTGGCCATGCAGATCATGTCGGGCGTCACCCCGAACCGCTCGGCCGCGAACGGTGCGCCCACCCGCCCGAAGCCGGTGATCACCTCGTCGAAGATCAGCAGGATGTCGTGCTTGTCGCAGATCGCCCGCAGGCGCTGGAGATAGCCCTCGGGCGGGACCAGCACGCCCGTGGAACCGGCCACCGGCTCGACGATCACGGCGGCGATGTTGCTGGCGTCGTGCAGGGCGACGATGGCCTCCAAGGCGTCGGCCAGCTCGGCGCCGTTCTTCGGCTGGCCCTGGCTGAACAGGTTGCCGGCCACGCCATGGGTGTGGGGCAGGTGGTCGACGCCGGTCAGCAGGGAGCCGAAGTACATCCGGTTCTTAGGGATGCCGCCGACGGAGATGCCGCCGAAGCCCACGCCGTGATAGCCGCGCTCGCGGCCGATCAGCCGGGTCTTGGTCCCCTTGCCGCGGGCGCGGTGGTAGGCCAGGGCGATCTTCAGGGCGGTGTCGACCGACTCCGAGCCCGAGCCGGTGAAGAAGATGCGGTCCAGGCCCTTCGGGGTGATCTGGGCGATGCGGCTGGCGAAGGCGAAGGCCGCCGGATGGCCCATGTTGAAGCTGGGGGCGTAGTCCATCTCACCGGCCTGGCGGCGGATCGCCTCGACGATCTTCGGACGATTGTGCCCGGCGTTGACGCACCACAGGCCCGAGGTGGCGTCCAGCACCGGCCGGCCGTCGGGGGTGCGGTAGTACATGCCCTCGGCGTGGCTCAGCATGCGGGGACTGGCCTTGAACCGCCGGTTGGGCGTGAACGGCATCCAGAAGGCGTCGAGGTCGTTGGGGCTCGTGTCGGGCATGAGCTGTTCCGATCTAGCGTCGGGCGGGGGATCGTGCATTGTGATCGCAATCCAACGTGATCTGGCAACCCTTTACGGCCGCTCATCCCGGCGAATGCCGGGACCCAGATCCCAAAGCGTGGAATCTGATCGGATGAACGCCGAGCTCGAGGAAGTCGCCTCCGAGCTATTCCATCTGGGTCCCGGCATTCGCCGGGATGAGCGGATTTTTGGTGGAGGTGTCGATGGTTGAGCGCAAACCCCTCGCCGACAGCGTGGCCGTCYACGACCAGGTCTATGACGCCATCCGGCTGGCCCTGATCACCGGCCGCATCGCGCCGGGCGTCGGCGTCAGCTTGCGCAGCCTGGCGGCCGAGCTGGGCGTGTCGCCGATGCCGGTGCGCGACGCCGTGCGGCGGCTGGTGGCCGAGCGGGCGCTGTCGATCAACCCGGCCAACAAGCGGCTGTCCGTGCCGTCGCTGACGGCGGCCCGGCTGGAGCAGCTGTGCCAGGCCCGGCTGTGGGTCGAGCCCGAGCTGGCGGCCCGCGCCGCGCCCCATGTCGACGCCGCCCTGGTCAAGCGCCTGCGCGAGCTGGACGCCGTCGTCGACGAGGCCCTGAAGCTGGGCGACGTCGACGCCTACATGACCGCCAACCACGACTTCCATTTCGCCATCTACGAGCGCGCCGGGGCCGAGGTGCTGCTGGCCATGGCCAACGGCCTGTGGCTGCAGATCGGACCCTTCATGCGCGTGGTGTTCGGCCGCGTCGGCGCCGACGGCCTGGCCGCCGACCGCCACGTCGAGGCCACCGAGGCCCTGAAGGCCCACGACGCCGAGGCCGCGAGGCGGGCCATCGCGGCCGACCTGTCGGAGGGCATGGACAAGATGCGGGCGGCGGTGGAGGCGGGGCGGTGAGCGGCGCCCCTTTCAACCGTCATCCCGGGCCTTGTGCCCGGGACCCCTGGTTCAGCCCGCACGTGAAGCGCTTTGGCGCGCTGGCGCGCCACCCCTCCGCACCTGCGGCGGACAGAGGGGTCCCGGGCACAAGGCCCGGGATGACGGTGCATAGGGATTGGGCGGCGGCCCCGCTCCCCATCCTCGCGGTGCTCCCCTACCTTGACAGTCGTCCGCCCGACGCAAACTGTGATCACAGTTTCTGGAGTTCGCCCGCGTGACCGCCCCGTCCATCTTCGACGCCCTGAAGGCCCTGTCCCTGCCCGACCGGGCGGTGATCGACGGCGCCCTGGTCAAGGCGGCGTCGGGCCAGACGTTCGACAACGTCTCGCCGCGCGACGGCACGCTGATCAACAAGGTGGCCGCCTGCCAGGCCGTCGACGTCGACCGCGCCGTGGCCTCGGCCCGCAAGGCGTTCGAGGACGGCCGCTGGCGCGACCAGGGCCCGCGCGCCAAGAAGGCGGTGCTGTTCAAGCTGGCCGAGCTGATGGAGCGCGACGCCGAGGACCTGGCCCTGCTGGAGAGCCTGGACACCGGCAAGCCGATCCGCGACGCCCGCGCCGTCGACGTGCCGCTGTCGATCGGCACGTGCCGCTGGTACGCCGAGGCGCTGGACAAGGTGTATGGCGAGGTCGGCGCTTCGCCGGTCGACCGGCTGAGCTGGGCGGTGCACGAGCCGCTGGGCGTGATCGGGGCCATCGTGCCGTGGAACTTCCCGCTGCACATGGCGATGTGGAAGGTCGCGCCCGCCCTGGCCATGGGCAACAGCGTGGTCCTCAAGCCCGCCGAGCAGTCGCCGCTGACGGCGCTGAAGCTGGGCGAGCTGGCCCTCGAGGCCGGGCTCCCGGCGGGGGTCCTGAACGTGGTCCCCGGCCTGGGCGGCGTCGCCGGCGAGGCCCTGGCCCTGTCGATGGACGTCGACATGATCGCCTTCACCGGCTCGGGCCCGGTGGGCCGGCGGCTGATGGATTATTCGGGGCGTTCGAACCTCAAGCGCGTCTCGTTGGAGCTGGGCGGCAAGTCGCCCCAGATCGTCTTCGCCGACTGCAAGCACCTGGACGCCGCCGCCGAGGCCGCCGCCTGGGGCGTGTTCTATAACCAGGGCGAGGTCTGCACCGCCGCCTCGCGCCTGCTGGTGCAGGACTCGATCAAGGACGCCTTCGTCGAGAAGGTGGTCGCCGTGGCCAGGACCATGGTCCCCGGCGACCCGCTGGACCCCGACACCGTGTTCGGGGCCATGGTCAGCGAGCGGCAGATGAACACCGCCCTCGACTACATCGCCACCGCCGAGAGCCAGGGCGCCCGCCGGCTGCTGGGCGGCCAGCGCGTGCGTCGGGAAACGGGCGGCTTCTATGTCGAGCCCACCATCTTCGACGGCCTCCAGCCCGACCACACCCTGGCGCGGGAGGAGGTCTTCGGCCCGGTGCTGGGCGTGCAGACCTTCAAGGACGCCGACGAGGCGATCGCCCTGGCCAACGACACCGTCTACGGCCTGGCCGCGGGCCTGTGGACGTCGGACATTGACCGTGCCCTCACGTCCGCTCGGCGGTTGAAGGCGGGGCTGGTCTGGGTCAACGGCTGGGACGCCTGCGACATCACCATGCCGTTCGGCGGTTTCAAGCAGTCGGGATTCGGTCGCGATCGGAGCCTACATGCGTTGCACAAGTATGCCGACCTGAAGTCGGTGTCCGTGACGCTGAGGTGATGACATGACCCTGGAACTCGTCGAAACCGCCGCCTTCATCGACGGCCTCTGGATCGAGAGCGAGACCACCTTCCAGGTGCTGAACCCGGCCGACGGCTCGGTGATCGCCGAGGTCGCCGACCTGGGCCCTTCGGAGACCAAGGTGGCCATCGAGGCCGCCCACCGCGCCTTCCCGACCTGGGCGGCCAGGACCGCCAAGGAGCGCGGGGCGATCCTGCGCAAATGGTCCGACCTGATGCTGGCCCATACCGAGGCCCTGGCCCGGCTGATGACCGCCGAGCAGGGCAAGCCGCTGGCGGAGTCGCGGGGCGAGGTGGCCTACGGCGCGGCGTTCATCGACTGGTTCGCCGACGAGGCCAAGCGGGCCTACGGCCACACCATCCCCACGCCGATGCCGGGCAAGCGCCTGGCCTCGATCAAGCAGCCGGTGGGGGTGTGCGCCGCCATCGCGCCATGGAACTTCCCGATCGCCATGATCACCCGCAAGGTCGGTCCGGCCCTGGCCAGCGGCTGCACCGTGGTGGTCAAGCCGGCGGCCGAGACCCCGCTGTGCGCCCTGGCCATCGCCCGGCTGGCGGTGGAGGCGGGCGTGCCGGCCGGGGTGCTGAACGTCGTCACCGGCAAGGACAGCGCCGGCATCGGCAAGGCCCTGTGCGACGACGTCCGGGTGCGCAAGCTGTCGTTCACCGGCTCGACCCCGGTGGGCAAGACCCTCTACGCCCAGTGCGCCGGCACGATGAAGAAGCTCAGCCTGGAGCTGGGCGGCAACGCGCCCTTCATCGTCTTCGACGACGCGGACCTGGAGGCCGCCGTCGATGGGGCGATCGCCAGCAAGTACCGCAACACCGGCCAGACCTGCGTCTGCGCCAACCGGCTGATCGTGCAGGCGGGCATCCATGACGCCTTCGTGGCGCGGCTGACGCAGAAGGTCGCGGCCATGAAGGTCGGGCCCGGGACCGGCGAGGGCGTGACCATCGGCCCGCTGATCAACGACAAGGCCATCGCCAAGGTCGAGAAGCTGGTGCGTGAAGCGGTGGAGCAGGGGGCGAAGGCCACGGTCGGCGGCGGCCGCCACGACCTGGGCGGGCTGTTCTGGCAACCGACGGTGCTGGTCGACGCGACGCCGGAGATGCGCCTGTTCCAGGAGGAGATCTTCGGCCCGGTCGCCCCGATCGTGAAGTTCGAGACCGAGGCCGAGGCCATCGAACTGGCCAACGCCACGCCCTTCGGCCTGGCCTCGTACTTCTACAGCAAGGACGTCGCCCGCTGCTGGCGCGTGGCCGAGGCCATCGAGGCGGGGATGGTCGGCATCAACGAAGGCATCATCTCCACCGAGGTCGCGCCGTTCGGCGGGGTCAAGGACTCCGGCCTGGGCCGCGAGGGGTCTTCCGAGGGCTTGGACGAGTATCTGGAGACGAAGTACCTGTGTTTTGGAGGGGTTACTGGATGACCCCCACCGCCATTTCCCCCTCAACATCGTCATCCCGGGCCTTGTGCCCGGGACCCCTCTCTCCGCCGCAGGTGCAGGGGTGTGGCGCGCCAGCGCGCCAAAGCGCTTCACCGTCGGCTGAACCAGGGATCCCGGGCACAAGGCCCGGGATGACGGTTGAAAAGGGAATGGTTGGGGTGTGGCAAGCATGACCCCCAAACCCGCCAACGCCCCCATCCTCGCCGACCTGATCCAGGACGAGGCCCGGCGCTTCGTCGCCGAGCACCCCCGGTCGTGCGCGATGTCGCGGCAGTCGGCCGACGTCTGGCGCGGCGGGGCGCCGATGCACTGGATGACCGACTGGGCCAGCCCGTGCCCGATCTTCGCGGCCCAGGGCGTGGGCGCCCAGGTCACCGACGTCGACGGCAAGCTGTACGACGACTTCTGCCTGGCCGACACGCCGGCCATGTTCGGCCACGGCCAGGAGGCGGTCGCGCGCGCCATCGCCGACCAGGCCAAGCGCGGGACCGGCTTCATGCTGCCCACGGCCAGCGCGGTGATCGTCGGCCGGCTGCTGGCCGAGCGCTTCGGCCTGCCGCTGTGGCAGATGGCGACCACGGCCAGCGACGCCAACCGCGCCGCGATCCGCTGGGCCCGGGCGGTGACCCAGCGGCCGGTGATCGTGGTGTTCGACGGCTGCTACCACGGCATGGTCGACGACGCCTTCGTGGTGCTGAAGGCCAATTCTTCTGGTGAAAGCAAGCCGGCCATGAAGCCCGGCCTGCTGGGCCAGGTCCACGACCTGACCGCCACCACCCGCGTCGTGCCGTTCAACGATCCCGAGGCCCTGGCCCAGGCCCTGGCGCCGGGCGACGTCGCCGCCGTCCTGGCCGAGCCGGCCATGACCAATTGCGGGATGATCCTGCCGCAGCCGGGCTTCCTGTCGGTGCTGCGCGACCTGACCCGCCAGGCCGGGACCCTGCTGGTCATCGACGAGACCCACACGATCTCGACCGCCCCCGGCGGCTACGCCCGCGCCCATGGGCTGGAGCCCGACATGCTGGTGGTCGGCAAGGCCATCGCCGGCGGCGTGCCGGCCGCGGTCTGGGGCGTGACGGCCGAGCTTTCCGAATGCATGGACCGCGCCGCCGCCCGGATCGGCCCGGGACAGTCGGGCGTCGGCACCACGCTGTCCGGCAACGCCCTGGCGATCGCCGCCATGCGGGCCATGCTGTCCGAGGTGATGACCGACGCCGCCTATGCTCGGATGCTGGCCGGGGCCGGTCGGCTGGTCGAGGGGCTGCGCGGGGTGATCGCCGCCCGGGGCCTGGCCTGGTCGGTGGTCCACGTGGGCGCGCGGGTCGAGCTGGTCTTCGCCGCCAGCCCGCCGAAAAACGCCGCCGCCATGCGCGAGACGCTGGACCCGGACCTGCTGCACGCGCTTCATCTGTGGCTGATCAACCGAGGGGTGCTGATCGCGCCTTTCCACAACATGATGCTGGTGTCGCCGGTCACCGAGGACGCCGCCATCGACCGCCTGGTCGCGGCGGTGGACGGGTTCGCCGGGGCGCTGGAGGGACTGAGTTCATGAGCCTTGTCGCCGACCCGCAGGAATGCCTCGACTTCCTCGCCGCCCATCCGCAGGTGAAGTACGTCGACGTCTTCTTCACCAGCATGACCGGCGTGCCGCGCGGCAAGCGGCTGCGGATCCACGAGCTGCAGGCGATCTACGAGTACGGCCGCTTCCTGCCCGGCTCGATCCTGGTGGTCGACACCCAGGGCGCCGACTGCGAGGACACGGGCCTGGTCTGGGAGGACGGCGACGCCGACCGCCGGGCGCGGCCGGTGCCCGAGACCCTGACCCTGGCCCCCTGGCTGGGTCCGGACATGGCCCAGGTGATGCTGTCGCTGTACGAGCTGGACGGCGCGGCCAACGACCTGGACCCGCGCCACGTGCTGCGGCGGGTGCTGGACCGCTTCGCCGCCGACGGCCTGACCCCGGTCGTGGCCTGCGAGCTGGAGTACTACCTGGTCGAACAGCATCGCGGCCCGGCCGGCGAGCTGTTGCCGGCCCGGTCGCTGCAGACCGGCGAGCGGCCGCAGGGCATCCAGGTCTACGGCCTGCCCGAGCTGGAAGCCTACGCCCCGTTCCTGCGCGAGCTGTGGGACGTGTGCGACGTGCTGGGCGTGCCGCTGGAAGGCGCGATCTCGGAGTTCGCGCCGGGCCAGGTGGAGCTGACCCTCAAGCACAAGCCCGACGCCCTGCAGGCCGCCGACGACGCCCTGCGCTACAAGCGGGCCGCCAAGGGCGTGGCCCTGCGCCACGGCGCCGAGGCCACCTTCATGGCCAAGCCCTGGGCCGACCAGGCCGGCAACGGCTTCCACGTGCATGTCAGCTTCAACGACKCCGAGGGGAACAACCTCTGCGCCGCCGACGACCCGGAAGGCTCGCCCCTGCTCAAGCACGCGATCGGCGGCATGAAGGCGCTGATGGCCGACTGCATGGCGATCCTGGCGCCCAACGCCAACAGCTATCGCCGCTTCAAGGCCAACTCTTACGCGCCGGTGGCCCCGACGTGGGGCGTCAACAACCGCACGGTGTCCTTGCGCGTGCCCGCCGGACCGCCGCCKACCCGGCATGTGGAGCACCGCGTGGCTGGGGCCGACGGCAACCCGTACCTGGTGTTGGCCGCCCTGCTGGCCTGCGCCCACCACGGCATTTCGAACAAGATCGATCCGGGCCCGGCGGTGGTCGGCGACGGCTACGCGGCCGCGGCTAAGGAGAAGGTCCGCCTGCCCACCGACTGGTACGCGGCCGTCAACCTGTTCGAGGCCAGCGAGGTGCTGCGCGACTATCTGGGCGAGCGGTTCGTGGAGATGTTCGTCTCGGTCAAGCGCACCGAACAGGCGCGCTTCGCCGAGGTGGTCGGGCAGCTGGATTATGACTGGTATCTGCGCAACGCGTGACGGCGGGGCGCCGGGAGTACGGCTTGAGTTGAACGCGGGGTCGGGAGGGTTCCTGATCGCGCAAGGGAAACAACCTCTGGGGAGTCTGTAAGGGCATGAGCACCAACCGCATTCTCGGCACCCGCCGCTCGCTGCTGACCGCCATGGGCGCCGCGGCCATCGGCATCAGCTTCACCGCCTGCGGGCAGAAGCCCCAGGGCGAGGCCGCCAAGTCGGCCAACGGCGAAGAGCCCAAGCTGAACTTCTACAACTGGGACACCTACATCGGCGAGACCACGCTGGGCGACTTCAAGAAGGCCACCGGCGTCGACGTGAACATGAGCCTGTTCGCCACCAACGACGAGCTGTTCGCCAAGCTGAAGGCGGGCAACGCCGGCTACGACGTGATCGTGCCGTCCAACGAGTTCGTCACCCGCATGAGCCAGGCGGGCATGCTGGAGACGCTGGACCACGCCAAGATCCCCAACATCAAGAACGTCGACCCGGCCTTCCTGAACCCGGACTACGACCCGGGCCGCAAGTACTCGCTGCCCTATACCTGGCTGGTGCTGGGCATCGGCTATCGCAAGTCGAAGGTGAAGGGCGTTCCGGACAGCTGGAAGTACCTGTTCGACAGCGCCCAGTACAACGGCCGCATCGCCCTGCTGTCGGAAAGCGCCGACCTGGTGCGCCTGTGCGCCAAGTACCTGGGCCACAGCGTCAACAACATCCCGCCCGAGATGGTCACCCAGATCGAGAAGATGCTGATCCGCCAGAAGCCCTATGTGAAGGCGTTCCACGACGACAACGGCCAGGACATGCTGGTGGCCGGCGATGTGGACCTGGTGCTGGAGTACAACGGCGACATCGCCCAGGTGATGAAGGACGATCCTGATATCGACTTCGTGATCCCCAAGGAGGGCAGCCTGCTGAACTCCGACACCCTGTGCATCCCCAAGGGCGCGCCGCGTCCCGACAACGCCCACAAGTTCATCAACTACCTGCTGGACGCCGAGGCCGGGGCCAAGATCTCCAAGACGATCCTCTATCCGACGCCGAACGCCGCCGCCAAGGCGCTGATGCCGCCGGAATACAAGGACAACCCGGTGATCTTCCCGTCCGCCGCGGCCCTGGCCAAGTGCGAGTACGGCGCGTTCGAGGGGCCGGAAAAGGCCAGCCTGTACGAGGAAGTCATCACCCGCGTTCGGGCGGCCTAAGGCGAAAGACCCTCCCCCTGTGGGGGAGGTGTCGCCGCAKGCGRCGGAGGGGGGAGTGGGCTGAGGTGGGTCTACTCCCCCTCCGGCCCATTCGGRCCACCTCCCCCACGGGGGGAGGAACTTTTGAAGAGGGATCGACGTGGAACAATCCTGGAAACAGGCCAAATCCGTCTTCGCCGCGGCGCTCAGCGCGCCGCTGGTGTGGCTGGTGCTGTTCTTCCTGGTCCCGCTGGCCATCGTCTGGGCCTACAGCTTCGGCCACAACGAGGGCCTGACCCAGATCGCCATCACCGGCACGTTCAAGAACTACGCCCGGGCGATCGAGCCGCTGTACCTGAAGATCTTCCTGAAGTCGGGCTGGATGGCGGCCCTGACCACCTTCCTGTGCCTGGTGATCGGCTTCCCCGTCGCCCTGGCCATCACCTTCGCCTCGCAGAAGGCCAAGACCTGGCTGCTGCTGCTGATCATGCTGCCGTTCTGGACGAACCTCCTGATCCGCACCTACGCCCTGATCGCCGTGCTGCGCAACGAGGGCTACATCAACAAGGGGCTGGAGGGGATCTGGACCCTGGCGGCCAAGGTCCTGCCGCTCCAGCCGTTCCAGCCGCTGGAGATGATGCACACCAATTTCGCGGTGATCGTCGGCCTGGTCTATGTCCACCTGCCGTTCATGGTGCTGCCGCTGTATTCGGCCCTGGACCGCCTGGACAAGTCGCTGCTGGAGGCCAGCCTCGACCTGGGGGCGGGCCACATGCGCACCCTGTTCAAGGTGGTGGTGCCCCTGGCCCTGCCAGGCATCGCCTCGGGCGTGCTGATCACCTTCATCCCGGCCCTTGGGGCCTATCTGACCCCCGACCTGCTGGGCGGTCCCGACAGCCAGATGATCGCCAACGTCATCGAGCGCCAGTTCAAGCGCGCCAACGACTGGCCCTTCGGCKCGGCGCTGTCGTTCCTGCTGATGTATCTGACCTTCGTGGCCATCGCCGTCCAGGCGCTGCTGGGGCGGGGCAAGAAGACCGGGGAGACGGTCTGATGGCCAAGCGCAGCGCTCCCGGCCCCCTCGAATATCTCCGCCGCTGGCAGATGCAGGCCTGGCTGGCCGCCGTGGGGGTGTTCCTCTACGCGCCGCTGATCGCCCTGATGGCCTTCAGCTTCAACGACAGCCGGCGCAACATCGTCTGGAAGGGCTTCACGCTCAAATACTACGACAAGGCCTTCAACGACTCCTCGCTGATCGAGGCCTTCGCCAACAGCCTGACCATCGCGGCCCTGTGCACCGTGCTGAGCGTGGCCCTGGGGGCCATGGTCGCCCTGGTCCTCTGGCGGTTCCGCTTCCCGGGCAAGACGGTGCTGGACGGGGCCCTGGCCCTGCCGATCGTGGTGCCCGAGATCTGTATGGGCGTGGCCATGCTGGTGTTCTTCGCCAAGGTCCTGCCCTGGCCCGTGGGCCTGCCCTGGCCGCTGAACCTGGGGGCCATCACCATCGCCCACGTCTCGTTCTCGTTCCCGTTCGTGGCGGTGGTGGTCCGCGCCCGCATGGCCAGCTTCAACCGCGAGATGGAGGAGGCGGCCCGCGACCTGGGGGCCGGCGAGTGGCGCACGATCAAGGACGTGATCCTGCCGCACATGGCCCCCTCGCTGGTGGCCGGCGCCCTGCTGGCCTTCACGCTCAGCCTGGACGACTTCGTCATCACCTTCTTCACGGCCGGCCCGGACACCGTGACCTTCCCGGTGAAGGTCTATTCGATGGTCCGCTTCTCGGTGACGCCCGAGGTCAACGCCGCCTCGACCATCCTGATCGTGCTGACCGTGATCCTGACGGCCGTGGCGCTGAAGCTGCAGGGCGACCCGGCGGCGACGGCGGGACATGGGGAGAAGGCGTGATGCGCGGATTTTGTGTGTCGGGGGACATCCGGTGACCAGCCAACCCATCATCACCTTCGAGAACGTCACCAAGCGCTTCGGCAAGATGGCGGCCGTCGACGACGTCAGCCTGACGATCCACGAGGGCGAGTTCTTCTCGCTGCTGGGGCCGTCGGGCTGCGGCAAGACCACCCTGCTGCGGATGCTGGCCGGGTTCGAGACGCCGACCGAGGGCCGCATCCTGATCGACGGCCAGGACGTCTCGACCGTGCCGCCCAACAAGCGGCCCGTGAACATGGTGTTCCAGTCCTACGCCGTGTTCCCGCACATGAGCGTGGCCGACAACGTCGCCTACGGCCTGAAGGTCGACCGCGTCGGCAAGGCCGAGCGCGACCGGCGGGTGGAGGAGGCGCTGGACCTGGTCCAGCTGCACGGCCTGGCCGGCCGCAAGCCCGACCAACTGTCGGGCGGCCAGCGCCAGCGCGTGGCCCTGGCCCGCGCCCTGGTGAAACGGCCCCGCGTGCTGCTGCTGGACGAGCCGCTGTCGGCCCTGGACGCCAAGCTGCGCGAGCAGATGCGCACCGAACTGTGCACCCTGCAGGAGAAGGTCGGCATCACCTTCATCATGGTCACCCACGACCAGGACGAGGCCCTGGCCCTGGCGTCGCGCTGCGCGGTGATGAACCGCGGCGTGCTGCAGCAGGTGGCCGGTCCCAGCGACCTCTACGAGTTCCCCAACAGCCGGTTCGTGGCCGACTTCATCGGCAGCGTGAACCTGTTCGAGGGCGTGCTGGCCGTCGACGAGCCCAGCCACGCTGTGGTCAAGTCGCCCGACCTGGACTGCGACATCTTCCTGGACCATGGCGTCACCGGCGCGCGCGGCGGCACGGTCTGGGCGGCCTTGCGGCCCGAGAAGATCGAGCTGCACAAGCGCCCCGAAGGCGGCCCCCCGCCGAACATGGGCGACTGCCCAGTCGGCCAGAACGCGGTGGCCGGGGTGATCAAGCACGAGGCCTATCTGGGCGGCCAGAGCGTCTACGAGGTGGAGATCAAGAGCGGCCGCCGGGTGAAGGTGGCCCGCCCGAACCTGACCCGCTGGGACCAGGAGGACTTCAAGCTGGGCGAGGCCGTGTGGCTGGGCTGGCACGCGTGCTCGCCGGCGGTGTTGTTGTCGTGAGAACCATCCGCCACCTCTCCAACGGTTGTCATCCCGGAAGCCCCGCAGGGGCTGTCCGGGACCCAGGGGACTGGGCTTGCGCGTTGCGGCTCACCTGGGTCCCGGACAAGCGCTCCGCGCTTTCCGGGATGACAACGCATTGTGAGGGCGAGGGGAAATGACCCGCCCCGTCGCCGGCGTCATCTGCTGCACCCGCATCGTCGGGATCGAGCCGGCCCAGGCGGTGATGAACCGCTATGTCGCCGGGGCGATGAAGTACGCCGACGCCGCGGCCCTGCTGGTGCCCTCGATGCCCGAGCTGATGAAGGCCTCCGAGGTCGCCGCGCGGCTGGACGGCCTGATGCTGACCGGCAGCCCGTCGAACATGGACCCGGCCCTCTACGGCCAGGACATCCCCGACGCGCCGGGGCCGTTTGACGCCGGCCGCGACAGCATGACCGCCGACCTGATCAAGGCCATGCTCGACCTGGGCCGGCCCGTCTTCGGCGTGTGCCGGGGCTTCCAGGAGATCAATGTCGCGTTCGGCGGCACGCTGCGGCGGGACATGTCGGCCGACGGCGCGCTCCTGGCCCACCACGCTCCGGACGAGGCCGGCTTCGACGCCATGTTCGACCACGAGCACCGCGTCGACCTGACCCCGCGCGGCGTGCTGGCCACCGCCTTCGGCGCCGAGACCGCCGTCGTCAATTCCGTCCACTACCAGGGCGTGGACCAGCTGGGCGAGGGCCTGCTGGTCGAGGCCCGCGCGCCCGACGGCGTGGTCGAGGCCGTGTCGGCCAAGGTCAACGGCGCGCCGGTGCTGGCCGTGCAGTGGCACCCCGAATGGAACCCCGAGCGGAACCCGCAGAGCCAGGCGTTCTTCGAAGTGTTCGGCCGCGCGCTGCGGGGCGAGGGCCTGCGGCCTCCCGCCTAGTCCGCCTCGAAGGCAAGACGACGAGCACCGCTCGGATCCCGGCGTCCACCGGGATGAGCGGATCTAGAGAACAAGAAAATAGTCCAGGAGAGCCCCCGATGACCGTCCCCATCCGCAACCACGACATCGCCGAGCTCAAGCGCCTGGACCTGGCCCACCACCTGCCGGCCCAGGCCGACCACAAGGTCATCGCCCAGCTGGGCGGCAGCCGGATCATCACCCGGGCCGACGGCGTCTACATCCATGACGGGGAGGGCCACCAGATCCTGGACGGCATGGCCGGCCTGTGGTGCGTCAATGTCGGCTACGGCCGCGACGAGCTGGCCAAGGCGGCCTACGACCAGATGCTGGAGCTGCCCTACTACAACACCTTCTTCAAGACCGCGACGCCGCCGCCGGTGAAGCTGGCCGCCAAGATCGCCGAGAAAATGGGCGGCCATCTGACCCACGTCTTCTACAATTCGTCGGGGTCGGAGGCCAACGACACGGTCTTCCGTCTGGCCCGCCATTACTGGAAACTCAAGGGCCAGCCGGACCGCAAGGTCTTCATCAGCCGCTGGAACGCCTATCACGGCTCCACCGTCGCGGGCGTCTCGCTGGGCGGCATGAAGCACATGCATGTGCAGGGCGACCTGCCGATCGCCGGCGTCGAGCACGTGATGCAGCCCTATCACTTCGGCGAAGGCTTCGGCGAGGACCCGGCGGCCTTCCGCGACCGCGCCGTGCAGGCGATCGAGGACAAGATCCTGGAGGTCGGCCCCGAGAATGTCGCCGCCTTCATCGGCGAACCGGTGCAAGGGGCGGGCGGGGTGATCATCCCGCCGGACGGCTACTGGCCGGCGGTCGAGGCCCTGTGCCGCAAGTACGGGATCCTCTTGGTCTGCGACGAGGTGATCTGCGGCTTCGGGCGGCTGGGCCAGTGGTTCGGCCACCAGCACTACGGCGTGAAGCCCGACATGATCGCCATGGCCAAGGGCCTGTCGTCCGGCTACCTGCCGATCAGCGCCGTGGGCGTGGCCGACCACATCGTCGCTGAGCTGCGCGAGAAGGGCGGCGACTTCATCCACGGCTTCACCTATTCGGGCCACCCGACGGCGGCGGCCGTGGCCCTGAAGAACATCGAGATCATGGAGCGCGAGGGCCTGGTCGAGCGCACCCGCGACGACACGGGTCCCTACCTGGCCAAGGCCCTGGCCACACTGAACGACCATCCGCTGGTGGGCGAGACCCGCTCGCTGGGCCTGATCGGCGCCGTCGAAATCGTGCGCGAGAAGGGGACCAACCACCGCTTCCTCGACAAGGAGGGCGAGGCCGGGCCGATCGTGCGCGACCTGTGCATCGCCAACGGCCTGATGGTCCGCGCCATCCGCGACAGCATCGTCTGCTGCCCGCCCCTGATCATCACCCACGCCCAGATCGACGACCTGGTGGGCATCATCAGGAAGTCCCTGGACGAGGCCGAGCCGGTGCTGCGGGCGCTGAAGCCGGAGGCGGCGGGGTGAGCGATGGCTTATCCACCTGGGCGTCGCGCGCCGTGGCGGACTTCCAGGATCAGAACCCGATCGTCCTTGAGCCTGTAGCGGATCAGATACGGCGCGATCACCGCCAGTTCGCGACGGCCACGGCTTATCGAACGGCCTCGGTCAGGCGAGTCTTCCAACGCGTCGCCCGCCGCCAGCAGTCTTTGACCAAGGCGCTGGGCGGCCAACGGGCTGTGTTGGTCGACGATATAGGTGACGATGGCCTCGATATTGGCCAGCGCGCGGTCGCTCCAGACTACTTCCGCCACGAGTATGGGGTGGGCTGCTGTTCGGGCGTGCCGAGCGTCTTGAGCCATTCGCGAACCCGCGCGTGGGGAACGACGCGGCCAGCTTCGACGTCGGCGTCGGCGGCGGCTTCGGCGAGGCGGTCGGCCTCGTCGTCGATGGCGTCGAAGATCGTGGGTTCGGGCTCGACCATGTCCCACCATAACAGGAACACATCCTGAACGCGACCCCCGGGCCAAGCCCGGGCGAGACGCGAACTTGTMGCCATCCTTAACGAGACTAGACTTCCACAAGCGCGAGGAGCGCCCCCGTGAAGTACAAAGAAAAGAAATCCAAGCCCGCCCCCAAGACCACGCGCGGGGTCGCCACCCTCGACGATGCGCGCGACTGGTTCTCGCGCCAGAACATCGAGGAGATCGAGTGCGTCGTGCCCGACCTGGCCGGGGTGGCGCGGGGCAAGATCATGCCGGTGCGCAAGTTCCTGGGCGCGCCGTCGATGAACCTGCCGCTGGCGGTGTTCTACCAGACCATCACCGGCGACTTCCCCGAGTTCGAGGGGGCGGTGAACGCGGTGCAGTCCGACACCGACATCTTCCTCACCCCGGACCTCGCCACCCTGGCCGTGGTGCCCTGGGCCCAGGACCCGACCGCCCAGGTGATCCATGACGCCTTCCACCCCGACGGCCGGCCGGTGGAGGAGAGCCCGCGCCAGGTGCTGCGCCGGGTGGTGGCCCTGTTCCGCGAGAAGGGCTGGGAGCCGATCGTGGCCCCCGAGATCGAGTTCTACCTGGTCGACAAGAACACCGACCCCGACTACCCGCTGAAGCCGCCGATCGGGCGTTCCGGAAGGCCGGAAACCGGCCGCCAGGGCTATTCGATCGCCGCGGTCAACGAGTTCGACGCCCTGTTCGAGGACATGTACGAATACTCCGAGCGCCAGGGCTTGGAGATCGACACCCTGATCCACGAGAGCGGTGTGGCCCAGATGGAGATCAACCTCCGCCACGGCAATCCGCTGGAGCTGGCCGACCAGGTGTTCATGTTCAAGCGCACCATTCGCGAGGTGGCGCTGGAGCACGAGATCTACGCCACCTTCATGGCCAAGCCGATGGCCGCCGAGCCCGGCAGCGCCATGCACATCCACCAGTCGATCCTGGACACCGACGGCCAGAACCTGTTCTCGGACCCCAAGAGCGGCGACGCCACGCCGCTGTTMTACGCTTTCATCGCGGGCCAGCAGCGCTACCTGCCGGCGATCATGGCGATCCTGGCGCCGTACGTGAACAGCTACCGGCGGATCGCCCGGGACAGCGGGGCGCCGGTCAACACCCAGTGGGGCTACGACAACCGCACCTGCGGCCTGCGGGTGCCGCCGTCCGATCCGGCCAACCGGCGGCTGGAGAACCGCATCCCCTCGTCGGACGCCAATCCCTATCTGGCGATCGCGGCGACCCTGGCGGCCGGCTATCTGGGCATGACCCAGAACCTGTCGCCGACGGCGCCGGTCGACACCGACGCCAGCGTGCGCGGCATCGAGCTGCCCCGGTCGTTGCTGGAGTCGGTGATGCTGTTCGAGGAGGCCAAGCCCCTGGTCGAGATCCTGGGGGCCACCTTCTGCAACGCCTACGCCACGGTGAAACAGGCCGAGTACGAGACCTTCATGCGCACGATCAGCCCGTGGGAACGGGAGTTCCTGTTGCTGAATGTCTGAGGTCGAGGCGGTGACCCCTTGCCCCCTACGGACCGCTTCGCGGTCGTCTTCCCCCGGAGGGGGAAGATGGGCCGTGCGCGCATCCGCCCCCTATGGGGGCGGACAGGCGGCGAAGCCGCCAGGTGGGGGCAAGTAGGTGTTCGCCAACACCGGCCATCCGAACACTTCCTGGTACGCGGCCACCGCCACGTCCTTCCCAAGCCTGCCGGCGCTCGACACCGAAACCCGCGCCGACGTCTGCATCGTCGGCGCCGGCTATACCGGCCTGGGCGCGGCGCTGGAGCTGGCGAAGCGTGGCGTGTCGGTCGTCGTCCTCGAGGCCGCCCAGGTCGGCAGCGGCGGGTCGGGGCGCAACGGCGGCCAGGTCCATACGGGCCAGCGCAACGACCAGGCCTGGCTGGAGAAGACGGTCGGCCGCGACGACGCCCTGGCCCTGTGGCGCATGGCCCAGGACGCCCGCGCCCACCTGCTGGCCCTGATCGGCGAACACCGGATCGCCTGCGACTTCCGCCCCGGCATGATCCACGCCCGCCACAAGCGCGGCGGCGAGGCCGGGGACGCGGCGCACATCGAGCACATGGCCCGCGTCTACGGCTACGATCAGCTGGCCCTGATCGATGAGGGTGCCCTGGCCCACGAGCTGGGGACCGATGTCTATCACGGCGGCCTGGTCGACCGGGGCGGCGGCCACCTGCATCCGCTGAACCTGGCCCTGGGGATGGCCCAGGCGGCGATGGCGGCGGGCGCGGTGATCTTTGAACAGACCCGTGCCGTGGCCTGGCGGCGCGAGGGCACGACGATCCGCGTCGAGACCCCCGTTGGGACCGTCACCTGCGACCAGCTGATCCTGACCGGCGACGGCTATCTGGACGGGATCGCGGGGGGAACGGCGCGGGCCCGGGTGATGCCGATCAACAACTTCATCCTGGCCACCGAGCCTTTGGGCGAACGGGCCGACGCGATCATTCGCAGCAACGCCGCCGTGGCCGACAGCCGGTTCGTGATCAACTATTTCCGCAAGAGCCCCGACGGTCGGCTGATCTTCGGGGGCGGCGAGAACTACCGGCCGGGCTTCCCGCCGGACCTGAAGGGGTTCGTGCGGCGGCACATGCTGAAGGTCTATCCTGACCTGGCCGATGTGGCCGTGACCCACGCCTGGGGCGGGACCCTGGGCATCACCGTCCATCGCTCGCCGTTCGTGCGGGAGCTGGCGCCCGGCGTGCGGATCGCGGCGGGCTATTCGGGGCAGGGGGTGATGCTGGCGCCGTGGTTCGGCAAGCTGCTGGCCGACGCGGCCCTGGGCGAGGGGGAGGGGGTGGCGCTGCTGTCGAAACTGCCAACGCCCCCGTTTCCGGGCGGGCGGTTGCTACGGTGGCCGCTGACGGTGGCGGGGCTCAGCTGGTACGCGCTTAGGGATCGGTTGTGAGTCAGAGGCTCACCCACTTGCCCCCACCTGGCGACTTCGTCGCCTGTCCGCCCCCATAGGGGGCGGAGGACGCCGCGTCGCGCAGCGCTCCTCTTCCCCCCGCGGGGGAAGACGGTCGCGAAGCGACCCGTAGGGGGCAAGTGTTCACCGACGAGGCGCCGCCGATTGACAACCCTCCGCACCCATCCTCCCATCCTCCCATGTCATCGACCACCACCGCCCCCGCCGGAACCGTCGCCACCGCCCTGGCCCACGCCCGGCGGCTGCTGGGCGTCGACCCGCGCCTGGCCGCCGAGCAGGCCGGGGCGATCCTGGAGGCCGTGCCGCGCCACGCCGAGGCGACGCTGATCCTGGCGACTGCCTTGCGGTTGTCGGGTGACTTCCAGCAGGCCCTGGCGACCATCGACCCCCTGTCCCGCGCCTTCCCCCAGTCGCCGGCCGTCCAGCTGGAGCACGGCTGGAGCCTGGCCGCCGCCGGCCAGACCCAGGGCGCCGTCGCCGCGTTCCGCCGCGCGGTCGCCGCCGAGCCCGACCTGGCGGAGGCCTGKCGCGGCCTGGCCGAGGCCCTGGAGCTGGTCGGCGACGAGGCCGGCGCCCAGGTCGCCCGGGCCCGGCAGACGGTCCTGCAGATTAGGGGCGGAGTCCGCGACCCGGCCCTGATGGCGGCCGCCGTCGCCCTGGTCGACGGCAAGCCCGGCGAGGCCGAGAAGGCGCTGCGCGCCCTGCTGGACACCCGCCCCGACGACCCGGCGGCGCTGCGCATGCTGGCCGAGGCGATAGCCAGGCTGGGCCGCCAGGAGGAGGCCGAAGCCCTGCTGGTCCGCTGCCTTGAGATCGCCCCCGGCTTCACCGCCGCCCGCCAGAACCTGGCCACGGTGCTGTACCGGCTGGGCCGGTCGGAGGACGCCCTGGTCCAGCTGGAGCGCCTGCTGGCCGACGAGCCGCGCAACCCGGCCCACCTGAACCTCAAGGCCGCCGCCCTGGCCCGGATCGGCGAATACGCCCAGGCCATCGCCATCTACGAGGACGTGCTGGCCCGTCATCCGCAGCAGCCCAAGGGCTGGATGAGCTACGGCCACGCCCTGAAGACCGTCGGTCGCGCCGCCGACTGCGCCGCCGCCTACCGCAAGGCCGTCGACCAGGCCCCCTCGCTGGGCGAGGCCTGGTGGAGCCTGGCCAACATGAAGACCTACCGCTTCGACGAGGCCGACCTGGCGGCGATGGCCGGGCAGCTGGCGCGACCCGACCTGTCCGACGACGACCGCCTGCACCTGGACTACGCCCTGGGCAAGGCCCACGAGGACGCCGGCCGCTGGGCCGAGTCGTTCGAGCACTATGCGCGCGGCGCGGCCCTGCGCCGGGCCCAGTTGGCCTACGATCCCGAGCGCAACCGCCGGCACGTGGCGCGGTCCAAGGCGGTGCTGACCGCCGACCTGTTCGTCGCGCGGGCGGGCCAGGGCTGCCCGGCGCCGGACCCGATCTTCGTCCTGGGCCTGCCGCGCTCGGGCTCGACCCTGGTGGAGCAGATCCTGGCCAGCCACTCGGCCGTCGAGGGCACCATGGAGCTGCCCGACATCGGCGCGATCGCCAAGCGGCTGGGCGGGGCCAGGACGTCACGCGAGGAGTCCGCCTATCCCGAGGTGCTGACCGCCCTGGACCCGGACCAGCTGGCGGCCCTGGGCCAGGAGTTCCTCGACCGCACCCGGGTGCAGCGCAAGACCGACCGGCCGCTGTTCATCGACAAGATGCCCAACAACTGGGCGCACGTCGGGCTGATCGCCCTGACCCTGCCGAACGCCAAGATCATCGACGCCCGCCGCCACCCGCTGGGCTGCTGCTTCTCGGGCTTCAAGCAGCATTTCGCCCGCGGACAGGCCTTCAGCTACGGCCTGGACGACATCGGCCGCTACTACGCCGACTATGTGGAGCTGATGGCCCATGTCGACGCCGTCCTGCCGGGCCGGGTGCACCGGGTGATCTACGAGGACATGGTCGCCGACCCCGAGACCCAGATCCGCGCCCTGCTGGACTATTGCGGCCTGCCGTTCGAGGAATCCTGCCTGAACTTCCACGAAAACGAYCGCGCGGTGCGCACAGCAAGCTCAGAACAGGTTCGCCGCCCCATCTTCAAGGACGCGGTCGAGCATTGGCAGAACTACGAATCGTGGCTGGACCCCCTGAAGTCCGCTCTGGGACCGGTCCTGACCTGTTACCCCGCCACGCCTGAATTTTGATCAGTCGCTCCGGACCCTGCCATTTCTGCAACAGTCGGCGGAATTGACGTCGGTTTGAATTTTGATCCTTGCGGGCCCGTAACCACGGGATGACCATCGTTCATCTAACGTGTTCCGGGGGAGCGATAATGCCGGTGACCAAGCGTAAAGCGCACGGATCGTCCAAGACGGCGATTTGGACCACGGCCCTTTTGGCCTCATCCATGCTGACGGCGATCACCGCCCAGGCGCAGACCGCCCAAGGGAGCGCTCAGGGGGGCGCGGTGGCGCTGGAAGAGGTGGTCGTCACGGCCCAGAAGCGCTCGGAAAACCTGCAGGACGTGCCGGTCAGCATCCAGGCCCTGGGCGAGGCCAAGCTGGAGCAGTTGCAGGTCCAGAACTTCACCGACTACGTGAAATACCTGCCCAGCGTGTCGTTCCAGACCACCTCGCCGGGCTTCTCCAACGTCTATATGCGCGGCGTGGCCAGCGGCGGCGACGGCAACCACTCGGGCCCGCTGCCCAGCGTCGGCATCTATCTGGACGAACAGCCGATCACCACGATCCAGGGCGCGCTGGACATCCACATCTACGACATCGCCCGGGTCGAGGCCCTGGCCGGCCCGCAGGGCACGCTGTACGGCGCCAGCTCGCAGGCCGGCACCCTGCGGATCATCACCAACAAGCCCACGACGGCCGGCTTCAGCGCCGGCTACGACATCGAGGGCAACGTCATCGACCACGGCGATCCGGGCTATGTGCTGGAGGGCTTCGTCAACCAGCCGCTCAGCGACAAGGTCGCCGTGCGCCTGGTCGGCTGGGCCGAGCACCAGGGCGGCTTCATCGACAACGTCGCCGGCCAGCGCACCTACCCGACCTCGGGCGTGACGGTCAGCAACGGCTACCGGATCAAGGACAACTACAACGACGTCGACGTCTACGGCGGCCGCGCGGCTCTGCGGGTCGAGGCCGGCGACAACTGGGTGATCACCCCCTCGATCATGGCCCAGCAGGAGAAGGTCGGCGGCCTGTTCTCGTACGACCCGTCGGTCGGCGACCTGAAGGTGGCGCACTACTATCCTGAGAGCTCGAACGACAAGTGGTGGCAGGCGGCCATGACGGTCGAGGGCCAGATCAGCAACCTCGACGTGGTCTATGCCGGCTCGTACCTGGACCGCGACGTCGACACCCACCAGGACTACACCGACTACTCGTATTTCTACGACACCCTGGCCGGCTACGGCGCCTACTGGACCGACAACGCGGGCAACCCGGTCGATCCGTCGCAGTACATCACGGGCCACGACGCCTACAGCAAGGTCAGCCACGAACTGCGCATCTCGACCCCGACCGACAAGCGCTTCCGCGTGGTGGGCGGCCTGTTCTACCAGCGCCAGACCCACGGCATCTATCAGAACTACCAGATCGACCAGCTGGGCACCGACCTGTCGGTGCCGGGCTATCCGCACACCATCTGGCTGACCCAGCAGAAGCGGGTCGACCGCGACAGCGCCGCGTTCGGCGAGGCGGCGTTCGACATCACCGACAAGCTGACCCTGACGGCCGGCATCCGCTTCTTCAAGGCCGACAACAGCCTGAAGGGCTTCTACGGCTACGGCCTGGGCTACAGCTCGGGCACGGGCGAGGGCGCCTGCTTCAAGCCCTCCGAGATCAAGGGCTCGCCCTGCACCAACCTCGACAAGCGGACCAAGGAGAACGGCAACACGCCGAAGGTGAACCTCACCTACAAGGTCGACGAGGACAAGCTGGTCTACGTCACCTATTCCGAGGGCTTCCGGCCGGGCGGCATCAACCGGCGCGGCACCCTGCCGCCTTACAGCTCCGACTACCTGAAGAACTACGAGTTCGGCTGGAAGACCACCTGGGCCGACAACCGCTTCCGCTGGAACGGCGCGATCTTCCTGGAGAAGTGGAACGGCTTCCAGTTCGCCCTCCTGGGCGCCAACGGCCTGACCGAGATCAAGAACGCCGGCGCCGCCGAGATCAAGGGCGTGGAGACCGACTTCACCCTGGCGGTGAGCCACGGCTTCACGATCAACGGCTCGGCCGCCTATACCGACGCGGCCCTGACCAAGAACTACTGCGGCTTCGTCGACGCCTCGGGCAATCCGGAGACCAACTGCCCCGATCCCGAGGCTCCGGACGGCACGGCCCTGCCGGTGACGCCGAAGTTCAAGGCCAACATCACCGCCCGCTACGAGTTCGACCTGAACGGCTACGACGCCTTCGTCCAGGGCTCGGCGGCCGGTCAGACCAGCAACTGGACCGATCTGCGGATCCTGGAGCGCGGCATCATCGGCAAGCAGTCGGGCTACGCCACCGCCGACTTCTCGGCCGGGGTCGGGCGCGACAACTGGACCTTCCAGGCCTTCCTCGAAAACGCCTTCGACAAGCGCGCCAGCCTGAACCGCTACGCCGAATGCGCCGAGACCGTCTGCGGAACCCAGGTCTACATCGTGCCCAACCAGCCGCGGACCTTCGGGGTGAAGTTCGGGCAGAAGTTCTAGGGACGGCGCCTCGGTTGGGGACAGGCGCATGCGCCTGTCCCCATTCCAATCATCCGCTCATCCCGGCGAATGCCGGGACCCAGATCCCGGGGCTGAGAGGCTGATTGGAAGAGCTCAGTGCTCTTGGCATCGGCAACACCGCCATTCCATCTGGGTCCCGGCATTCGCCGGGATGAGCGGTGTTGGAGACCATGGACGAACCTCTGTTCCCGTGAAAGCGTAACCGCATGACAGAGACCCACCAGAAGGTCCCCATCCCCCAGGTCACGGGGCCCCGCGCGCCCTCTTCGCGCGAGCTGGGCTTCTGG
This sequence comes from Caulobacter sp. 05T431, assembly GCF_056665975.1. Classification (NCBI taxonomy): domain Bacteria; kingdom Pseudomonadati; phylum Pseudomonadota; class Alphaproteobacteria; order Caulobacterales; family Caulobacteraceae; genus Caulobacter; species Caulobacter sp. 05T431. The sequence continues at coordinate 112,682 of NZ_JBFTKU010000021.1, forward strand.
ATGTGCACGGCGCTGGTCGTGGGCAACATGATCGGCTCGGGCGTGTTCATGCTGCCGGCCTCGCTGGCCCCCTACGGCTGGAACGCGGTGTTCGGCTGGCTGGTGACCATCGCCGGGGGCCTGGCCCTGGCCTTCGTGTTCGCCGGGCTGTCGCGCGCGTTCCCCAAGGCCGGCGGACCCTACGCCTACACCCAGGAGGCCTTCGGGCCGCTGGTCGGGTTCATGGTGGCGTGGAGCTACTGGATCTCGCTGTGGGTCGGCAACGCCGCCATCGCCACCGGGGCGGTCAGCTACCTGTCTGTGATCTTCCCGGCCATCGCCAAGGTCCCGGGCATGCACCTGCTGGTCACCCTGGGCGCGGTCTGGCTGATGGTCGGCATCAACATCGCCGGCGCCCGCCTGGCCGGCGGGGTGCAGGTGGTGACCACCGTGCTCAAGCTCTTGCCGCTGGTCGCGGTGGCGGGCCTGGCCTTCTGGATCATCGGCCGCGACCACGGGGCCAGCCTGACCCCGTTCCGCGCGTCCGACATCCATCCCGGCGGCGTCACCGCCGCCGCCACCCTGACCCTGTGGGCGCTGCTGGGCCTGGAGTCGGCCACCGTGCCAGCCGGCAAGGTGGTCGACCCCACCCGCACCATCCCGCGCGCCACCCTGGCCGGGACGGTGTTCACCGGCCTGATCTACCTGCTGGTCTGTTCGGCGGTGGTGCTGCTGACCCCGGTCGACGCGCTGAAGACCTCCAACGCCCCGCTGTCGGACTTCGTGGGCCGCTGGTGGGGCCCGACGGCCGGCCAGCTGCTGGCCCTGTTCGCGGCGATCAGCGCCTTCGGGGCGCTGAACGGCTGGGTGCTGCTGCAGGGCGAGATGCCCTACGCCATGGCCAAGGGCGGGGTGTTCCCGGCCTTCCTGGCCAAGGAGTCGCGGCGCGGCACGCCGGCGCGGGCCCACCTGATGTCGGCTGGCTTCCTGACCGTGCTGGTGGCGATGAACTACGCCAAGTCGATGGCCGAGGTCTTCACCTTCATCGCCCTGCTGGCCACCACGGCCTCGCTGTTCACCTACCTGGCCTGCGCCCTGGCGGCCCTGAAGCTGCAGGCGGCCCGGCGCATCACCCCGACCCTGGCCCTGACGGTGATCGCTGTCCTGGCAGGGGCCTATGCGGTCTTCACCCTGGTGGGGGCGGGCAAGGAGGCTGTGCTGTGGGGCGTCGCCCTGCTGGCCGTGGGGGCGCCGTTCTACTGGCTGACCCGGGGCAGGGGCTCCGGGGCGAAGGAGGGGACACACACTCACCCCGCCGCCTAGCCGATTTCACACAGGTCGTGGGGTGAGTGTGTGTCCCCCTCTCAACCCCCGGCCCCGCAGGACGAACACCATGATCCGCACCGCCGTACTGGCCGCCGCCCTTGTGCTCGCGCCGCTCGCCGCGCACGCCGCCCCCGTCTACGTCCACGCCGGCAAGCTGGTCGACACCCTGCAGGGCAAGGTGCTGACCGACCAGATGATCACCATCGACGGCGAGCGGATCGTGGCGGTCGGGCCGTGGAAGGCCCCGCCCGCCGGCGGCCAGGTGATCGACTGGTCCAGGCGCATGGTGCTGCCTGGCCTGATCGACATGCACACCCACCTGGTCGACCAGGAGCAGACCGAGAACATCGCCGAGCCCCTGCTGACCACGGCCGCCTACCAGGCCTATATCGGCGCGGACCACGCGCGGAAGACCCTGGAGGCCGGCTTCACCAGCGTGCGTGACGTCGGCACCTGGCGGGCCTTCGGCGACGTGGCCCTGCGCGACGCGATCAACGCGGGCCTGGTGCCCGGTCCCCGGATGTCGGTGGCCGGCGCCTACATCACCATCCCCGGCGGCGGCGGCGAGATCACCGGCATTTCCGACGACGTGAAGCTGCCGGACGAGATGCGGGTGGGGGTGGTCACCGACGCCGCCGACGCCCGCCGCAAGGCCGCCAACATCCTGGCCCACCACGCCGACTTTCTGAAACTCATCGCCACCGGCGCGGTCCTGACCGTGGGCACCGAGCCCGGCCAGCAGGAGCTGACCGAGGACGAGATGCGCGCCGCCATCGAGGAGGCCGCCCGCCGCGGGACCTACGCCACCGCCCACGCCCATGGGGCCGAGGGCATGAAGTCGGCCATGCGGGCGGGCGTGCGCTCGATCGAGCACGGCTCGCTGATGGACGACGAGGCCATCGCCATGATGAAGGCCAAGGGCGTGTTCCTGGTGGCCGACATCTATGACGGCGACTGGATCGACGAATACGGCAAGGCCCACGGCTGGCCGGCCGAGACCCTGCGCAAGAACTGGGAGACGACCGAGGCCCAGCGCCAGGGGTTCCGCAAGGCGGTCAAGGCGGGCGTCAAGATCGCCTACGGCACCGACGCCGGAGTCTATCCGCACGGGCTGAACGCCCGGCAGATGAAGTACATGGTCCGCTGGGGCATGACTCCGATGCAGGCCGTCCAGTCGGCCACCACCGTGGCGGCCGAGCTGATGGGCAAGACCGACGTCGGCGCCGTGGCCCCCGGCCGCTACGCCGACCTGATCGCCGTCGACGGCGACGCCATGGCCGACGTCTCGGTGCTGGAGCACGTGGCGGCGGTGATGAAGGGCGGGGTGGTGGTGAAGGACTGAGCGCCTAGCCGCCGCGCACGACGGCGGTCGCGAAGGCGGCCAGGACCACGGCGATCCAGACGCCCGTGGCGATCCACGACCGGATGACGGCGCGCGACAGTTCAGGGTCGTTCAGGCGAAAGGGCGCGCGGCTGCAATAGAAGCGGCCCGCGGCGTCGCGGGCGGCGAAGGAATAGCCCTGGAACGTCCGCCAGAGGTCCGGATGGCGCTGGGCCAGGATGCTGCTCACCTGGGCGTAGCGGAACATCGAGACCGCGCCGGCCGCCATGTTGGCGATGATAAAGGCCAGGAGGAGAAAGGCGTCGGTCAGGCTCATGTCACGGCTCGAAGCGTGACCACAGCATAGGGCGAGGCGATCGGTTTGAAAGCTCCGTTCGGGAAAAGGTCTTCCGGGCGCAATTGCCGCAACGTCGTTGAGCGAATCGCAACCTACAACTTAAGCGTCCCGTTAACCTTTGAGGCGCACCGTCCGTACCATGATCACTCGCCTCCTCACCGCCACAGGTCGTCTGGTCGTCTCGTTCGGGGCGGCGCTGCCGCTCGGCGATCGCCTGCTCGACTCCCGCTACAGCGACGACGAGGGCGAGCACCTGATGTGGGGACTGGGCTTCTATGTCAGCCTGATCCTCGCCGTGGTCTCGCTGTTCGCCTGGCGGCACTGAGCCGCCCGCGCTAGAGCACCCGAAGAGCCCGGCGATCCCGCGCGGGTCCTGGTCAAAAGGCGTGCGCGATGATCCTGTGCGGAGACCCCTCCCGCTTCGCCGTGAAATGGGAAGTCGTGTATCCGGACGACAAGCCCATCGGCCGTTTCGCCCTGTTCATCGACGGCCACGAGATCGGTGATTTCTCCGACGACGGGACCTATCTGCACGGCTGCTTCTGCCATGGGCTGGAGCTGGGGGATCGATGGGGCGACAAGTTCGAGCCCGGGCTGTTMGAAATGGAAAAGCTCCAGGCGTTCGAAACCCTCGTCTATCCGATCTACGGCCACCACTACGGCGTCCAAGGTCGTGAAGAGATCTATCCCGATATCTATGGCCGGTTTCACATCCACCATATCGGGATGTCGTCCATGGACGACTTCCTCCTCCTGGTCATGAAGAACGAGCAGGGCGACGAAACGCGGTTCATCTGGCGGCAGGGGCGCGGCGAAATCCACGAGGCGCGTCTGCCGGCCGCGGAGGTCGAGGCGGTCTTCGCGGAATTCCTGGAAAGGGCCGAATCCGAAGTCGAGCCCGGCACGCGGGCGGCGCACTACGCCTGGAGGGCGAAGCAGGCGGAGATCATGGCCCGCCCGAAAATGCGGCGGCGGTCGGGACGAACCAAATAGGGGAGAGGCGGACGAAATCCTGGCCTCCTAAGGATTTTAACGCTCACGCCGCCGCAATCTTGCCTGGGGATTCACCAAAAGTCCGCTTGGCGTGGCTCCTGCAGTGTGCAATGCAACACGATGTTGCTGTGCAGCATTGAAACAGCTGTCATGCACGCGCGGTAAGACCGACGCTGAGTGAGCATAAAGGAGTGATCCCCATGGCCGACGAACACACCTACTTCGTTCGACCCGTCTCCGGCGTCTGGCACGTGACTTGGAACGACGCTCCCGATCTGATCGGTTCGTATCCCGCCCAGCCCGAAGCCGTCGGCGTGGCCGAGATGCTGGCCCGGCACATGCGCACCCAGGGCAAGACCGCCCGGGTGTCGGTCTCCGAGCCGGAAGTCCGCCGCGCCAGCTGGGGCCGCGCGAGCCTCGGCGCCCAGGCGGCGGCTTAAGCCAGATACCCCGCGGCCAACCGCTCGGCGATCGCCCCGGCCTCGGCCGGGGTGAACACGGTCGCGTCCAGGCACAGCTCCAGCCATAGCCCGTCCACCACGGCCGTMAGGCCGATGGCGGCCAGCCGCGCGTCCACCGACGGGTCGCAGGCCGCCAGCAGCTCCTCCAGCCGCGCGCGGTAGCCGGCATAGGTGCGCCGGTGGATCGCCGCGATGGCGGGGTCCACCTTCACCAGGCTCCAGAAGGCCAGCCAGGTGGCCAAGAGGTCCGGGTCCAGCACCGGCGGGGCGAAGCTGGCGGTCAGATAGGCCGACAGGCGCTCGCGCGCGTCTTGGCGCGGGTCCGACCCCGCCGCCGCCACCGCCGCCTCCAGCGCCGCGTCGATCCGCGCGCCGGTCGCCTCGTAGGCCGCGGCGATCAGGGCGTCGACGCCGTCGAAATAGTGCCGCAGCAGGCCGGCGCTGACCCCCGCCTCGGCGCAGATCGTCCGCACGGAGGCGCCGGCCACGCCCCTGGCCGCCAGCACCCGGGCGGCGGCCTCGATCAGGGCTGTGCGGCGGACGTCGGGGGCCTCGCGGGTGAAGGGGGCGCGGGGGGTCATGGGTGAAGCCCCCCTACATCCCCAATCGTTGTCATCCCGGAAGCCCCGCAGGGGCTGTCCGGGACCCAGGTGACTGGGCCAGCACGGCGCAGCCGCCCCTGGGTCCCGGACAAGCGCTGCGCGCTTTCCGGGATGACAACCTTTGTTGTTGCGGAGAGGGAAATCACCACCCCTCCGGCGCCCTCGGCAGCCGGGCCTGCGGGATCAACGCCCGCATCTTGCGGCCGAAGCTCCGCAAGCTGACCTCGGTCTCCGCCAGCGGGCCCGCCGTGAAGGTCCGCGAGGCCATGCCCTGCTGGACGCGGGCCACCAGCTCGGTGTCCTCGGCGTTGACCTGGCGATTGATGCGCCAGTTCAGGTAGCGCGCCGCCCGCATCTCGCGCCGTTCGTCGGGCAGGGCGTAGGCGATCTCGCGGATCATGGTCTGGGTGGCCGAGACCGGGATGAACTGCATGAAGTCCACCTGGTCGGGATAGATGTCGAACGCCTGGTTGGGCCAGAGCTTGAAATAGGTCCACAGCCGCTTGCGCTCGGACGGCAGGTGCTCGGCGTCGGGCAGGATCTTCTGGTAGAGCCGCTCCGAGGGGTTGCGCGACGGCTCGTCGATCAGCTGGCCCCACATCTTGTCGACCCAGGTCTGCGCCTCCACGCCGTAGCCCTTGCCGAACAGCCGCGTCAGGCCCGGATGGGCGACGGGGATGTGCAGGCCGTCGGAATAGTTGTCGCTGATGTTCTTCCAGTTCACCTCGCGCGGACGCAGGATGACGCGGCCGAACGGGACCATCTCCTCGAAGCGGTAGGGCTCCAGCTCGTGGTCGTAGGGGGCCATCATCTCGGCGACGCTGGGGCCCCCTTCTTGAGAATTGGCGCCCTCGAGGCGCACGAAGACGAAGCCGCGATAGACCTCCGCCTGGAACGGGGCCAGGCTCTGCTGGTCGACGTTCAGGGCGGGGTAGGTCTCGGGATAGGGCGCGGCGATCAGCCGGCCGTCCAGGGCGTAGGTCCAGGCGTGGTAGGGGCAGACGATCCGGGCGCAGCGGCCCGACGGCCCGTCCAGCAGCCGCGCGGCGCGGTGGCGGCAGACATTGGCGAAGGCCCGCACCCGGCCGTCCTTGCCGCGCACCACCACCACGCTCTCGCCCAGGAACTCGAAGGTGTGGAAGTCGCCGCTGTGGGGGATGTCGTTCAGATGGCAGACGATCTGCCAGGACGGCCGCAGGACCTTGTCCTGCTCCTCGCGGAAGAAGCGCTCGCTGCCGTAGATCCAGCCGGGGAGACCCCAGTCCGCGTCGGGGTCGTGGTTGGGGAGGTTCAGGTCCATCAACATCCCTCCCTAAATCCGCTCATCCCGGCGAATGCCGGGACCCAGATCCTAAAGCTGGGATGGGGGCTGGAAGCGCTCAGCGCTCTTGGCGTCAGCCACACCGCCATTCCATCTGGGTCCCGGCATTCGCCGGGATGAGCGGGATTTTTTGCCATCACCGCCCCACCAGACTCAGCTTCACCGCCGTCGCGAAATCCCGGTCGCGCAGGATCTCCCGCGCCGCGTTCCGGCCCGGATTGCCCGAGACCCCGCCGCCCGGATGGCAGCCGGCCCCGCACATGTAGAGCCCCTTGATCGGCGCCCGGTGGCTGGCGTGGCCCAGCACCGGCCGCGCCGCCCACAGCTGATCCAGCGACATGTGGCCGTGCATGATGTCGCCGTTGACCAGGCCGAACTTCCGCTCCAGGTCGACCGGCGACAGGATCATCCGGCCCAGGACCGACGCCTTGAAGTTGGGGGCCCACTGGTTGACCGTGTCGATGATCAGGTCGGCCGCCGCCTCGCGCTCGTCGTCCCAGCTGCGGCCGTCGGGCAGGTCCCAGGCGAACTGCTGGCAGAACAGGCTGGCCACGTGCTGGCCGGGCGGAGCCAGGGTGTCGTCCAGGGTCGAGGGGATCAGGATCTCGACGATCGGCCGCTTGCTGATCCCGGTCGCCTTGGCGTCGCGATAGGCCTCGTCCATGTAGTCCAGGGTGGGCGACAGCACGATGCCGCACTGGTGGTGCTCGGCCACCGCCTTGCCGGGCAGGCAGGTGAAGTCGGGCAGTTCCGACAGGGCCACGTTCATGCGGAAGGTGCCCGAGCMGTTCTTGTAGCCCTTGATCGCCTTCCTGAACGGGGCGGGCAGGGCCGAGGGCGCGACCAGCGAACCGTACAGCAGGGCCGGGTTGAGGTTGGAGCTGATGATGGGGGCCATGATCTGGGTGCCGTCGACCAACTGCACGCCGACCGCCCGCCTGCCGCCGCCCTTCGGGGCGTCTTCCACATGCACGCCCTCGACCTTGGCGTTCAGCAGGATGTCCACGCCCTTGGCGCGGCAGGCCTTGGCCATGGCCTGGGTGATCGCGCCCATGCCGCCGACCGCGTGACCCCAGGCGCCCTTCTTGCCGTTCACCTCGCCGAAGGTGTGGTGCAGCAGGACATAGGCCGACCCCGGCGTGTCGGGGCTGGCGAAGTTGCCGACCACGGCGTCGAAGCCGAAGCTGGCCTTGACCGCGTCGCTCTCGAACCAGCCGTCCAGGAAGTCGCGGGCGCTCTTGGTGAAAAGGTCCAGCAGGTCGCGCTTGCGCTCGCGGGAGAGGCCCGCCAGCCGGCCGCCCTGCTTGAGGCCGCGCAGCAGGCCCGGCAGGCCGTCGCCCAGGTTCGGCGGGGTCTCGCCGGCCAGGTCGCGCAGCACGTCGCCGATCTCGTCCAGCATGTCGTAGTAGGCCGGCAGGCGCTCGGCGTCCTTCTCCGAGAACTTGCGGAACTCGGCCTGGGTGCGCTCCAGCCCGCCGCCCAGCTTCATGTAGGTCTTGTCGTCGATGGGCAGGAAGTTGGAGATCGGTCGCTCCAGGATGCGCAGGCCGTGGCCGTGCAGGTCCATGTCGGCGATGACCTTGGGGCTGAGCAGGCTGACCGTATAGCTGGCCACCGAGTTGCGGAAGCCCGGATGGAACTCCTCGGTCACCGCCGCCCCGCCGACCACGTCGCGGGCCTCGCAGACCGTGACCTTCAGCCCGGCGCTGGCCAGGTAGAAGGCGCAGACCAGTCCGTTGTGGCCCCCGCCGATGATGACGGCGTCGCGCTGGATGGCCATGGTCGTTACCTCTCCCCAGGGTGTGGGGAGGAGGTTGCTATACGAGTGTAAAATAGGCAAGGGGCTCGGTGGCTCACCCACTTGCCCCCACCTGACCGCTTCGCGGTCTGTCCGCCCCCATAGGGGGCGGAGGCCGAAAGCGCGTGGCCTCTTCCCCCTCTGGGGGAAGACGATCGCGAAGCGATCCGTAGGGGGCAAGTGTTCGCCGCCGCTACGCCGGGCTTTTCACGCTCGGCCGGTCCTGCAGCCGCGCGTTCCACGCGATCAGCGCCGTGCAGTCCTCCGGCACGGCCAGCTGGGCGAAGCCGGCGAAGACCAGGCCTTCCAGCACGGTGATGTCGGCCATCGAGAAGGCGTCGCCGGCCACGTAGGGGCGGTCGCGCAGCACCTTGTCGAAATAGCGCATGCCGGCGATCGCCTTGTCGCCCTGGCGGCGGCCCCAGTCGGCGCGGCCTTGCCAGTCGGGGCTCTTGTAGGCCTGCAGGGCCGGGCTCAGGCCGGGCGTGGCGTGGTGGAAGTAGTCGCCGACGGCGTCGATCAGCTGGGTCTCGGCGCGCTTCTGCATCATGTGGATCACGCCCTTCTCGCGCGGCGTGCGGCCGGTCAGCACCGGGTCGCCGTCGAGGTTGTCGAGATACTCCGTGATGGCCGTGCATTCGGCGATGCAGAAGCCGTCGTCCAGCTCCAGCACCGGCACCGTGCCGGTCGGGTTCAGCGCCAGGAAATCGTCCTGCCGGTTCTCGGCGGCCGGCACGTCGACCTTCACGAAGGTGACCTGGTCGGCCAGGCCCTTCTCGGCCAGGGCGATGCGGATGCGCAGCGGATTGGGGAAGCCGGGGATGTCGTGGATCTTCATGGGGGAAGCCTTCTCAAGTTGTCTACCTATCGATAGGTAGATAGCGCGGATAAAGGCGCTTCCGCTTCGGCGAGTCAACGCCTATCTACTGATAGGTAACTGGAGCGACGCCTTKAGCACCACCGACACGCGGGAGACGATCATGGCCGTGGCCAAGGCCATGGTGCAGGCGCGCGGCTACAACGCCCTGAGCTTCCGCGAGATCGCCAAGGACATCGGGATCAAGAGCGCCAGCATCCACTACCACTTCCCGACCAAGGCCGAGCTGGGGGCGGCGCTGGCCAAGCGCTACACCGACGACGCCATGGACAGCCTGGAGCGGCTGATGGCGGCCGACCTCGACCTGGAGACCAAGTTCGCCCGCTACGTCTCGGTGTTCCGCGCCGCCCTGCTGAACGACAACCGCATGTGCCTGTACGGGATCATGGCCGCCGAGTACGGCGACCTGCCGCCGCAGGTGCGCATCCAGGTCGACGCCTTCAGCGCGGCCAACACCGACTGGCTGTCGCGGCTGCTGGGGTCCGACGAGGCGCGGGCGCTTGCGATCTTCGCGGCCATCGAGGGCGCGCAGCTGGTGGCCCGCGGGCGGGACGACATCGCGGTGTTCGACCAGACGATCGCGGCGTACCGGGCGGCGGGGCTGACGCCGTAGGGAGTCCCTGCGGAGAACACTTGCCCCCTACGGATCGCTTCGCGATCGTCTTCCCCCACAGGGGGAAGAGGCTTCGTGCGCGCGTCCTCCGCCCCCTGTGGGGGCGGACAGACCGCGTAGCGGTCAGGTGGGGGCAAGTGTTCGCCGCACCGGGCTCTTAAGAACGCTCCCCGCCCCGCGCCGTCAGCCAGTACATCACCGGCGTCGCCACCCGTGACAGCACCGTGCTGGTGATCAGCCCGCCGATGATCACGATGGCGAGCGGCGAGTACAGACCCGACCCCTCCATCGCCAGCGGCAGCAGCCCGCCGATCGCCGTGACCGAGGTCAGCAGCACCGGCAGGAACCGCACCTCGCCGGCCTTCTCGATGGCGTCGTGCAGGCCCATGCCGTCGCGCCGCAGCTGTTCGGTGAAATCCACCAGCAGGATCGAGTTCTTGATCTCAATCCCTATGAGCGCGATCAGCCCGATGGTCGCGGTGAAGCTCAGCGAGTAGCCGGTGATCCACAGGGCCGCCACCGCCCCGAACAGGCCGAACGGGATGATGCCGGCCACCACCAGGGCGGTCTTGAACTTCTGGAACTCCAGGACCAGCACCGCCAGGATCCCGAACACCGCCACCATCACCGCCGCGCCCAGCCCCGCGAAGCTTTCGGACTGGGCCTCGGCCTGGCCGCCCAGCGACAGGCGGTAGCCGGGCGGCATGGGCAGCTCGCGGTCCAGGCGGGCCAGGGCGTCGGCCGTGACCTTGGCGGTCAGGTAGCCGGTCTGGACATAGGCGGTCACCGTCACCGTGCGCTCGCGGTCGAAGCGGTCGATCCGCGCGGGGCTGGAGCGCAGGGTGGGCGAGGCGATCGCCCCCAGGGGCGCGGCCTCACCGTCGGCGGTGGGCACGTACAGCTTGGCCAGATCGGCCAGGGTGTTGTGGTCGCCGGTCTGGACCGCCCCGGCCGGGGCGGTCATCGGCAGGCGCACCTTGACCGCGTAGTCGTCGCCGTCGGCGTCGCGGAAGCGGCCGGTCTCCTCGCCCGACAGGGCCAGGCGGGCCACGCGGCGCGGGGCGCCGGCCGGCACGCCCAGGGCGGCGGCCTTGCCCTCGTCGACGCCCAGGTCGAGGTCCGTGCGGTCCAGGCGCATGGGGTTGTTGACGTCGCGCGCGCCCGGCGTCGCCTTCAGGATCGCCTCGGCGCGGGCGGCCAGGGCCTTGAGCACGTCCAGGTCGCGGCCGGTCAGGCGCACGGCCACCGGCGCCTCGATGGGCGGGCCGTTCTCGAAGGTGACGACGCTGATCCGCGCCCCGGGGAAGCGGGCGAAGTCGGCGCGCAGGCCGTCCAGCACCTTGTCGCTCTGGCCCGGCTCCCAGGCCTTCAGGCTGGCGAACACCTCGGCGTAGGTGGTGGCGCTCTCGCGCTGGGACTGGTTGTAGAACACCTGCGGATTGCCGCGCCCCAGGTTGTCGGCCTGCCAGACGATCTTCGGCTCGGCCTTCAGCCGGGCCTCGACGAAGCGCAGGGCGCGGTCGGTGCGCGACAGCGGGCTGCCGTTGGGCGTCTCGATGCGGATCAGGAACTGCGGGGTCTCGGCGGCGGGGAACAGGCTGGAGCCGACGATCTTCAGCATCGGCACGGTGGTGGCGCACAGGGCCAGCATGATCGCCAGCGACAGCCACGGCCGGGCCAGGCCGAAATGCAGCACCGGCCGGTAGAAGCGGTGGATGCCGCCGTTCACCGCCCGCAGCAGGCGGTTGCCCTCGGGGTCGGAATGCTTGTCCAGCACCCGGCTGGCCAGGAACGGGATGATGGTCATCGAGACCAGCAGCGAGGCGCCCACCGTGCACAGCACCGTCACCGGCAGCGACTTGATATAGGCCCCCGAGCCGGCCGGCAGGGCCATCAGCGGCAGGAAGGCCAGCATCAGGCAGGCCGTGCAGCCCAGCACCGCCAGGGCGATCTGGTTGGCGCCGTTGACCGCCGCGTCCGTCCGCGCCTCGCCCTCGCGGATGCGGCGGGCGATGTTCTCGGTGATGACGATGCTGTCGTCGACCAGCAGGCCCAGGGCCAGCACGAAGCCGGCGATCGACAGCTGGTTCAGGGTGAAGCCGAAGGCCTGCAGCAGCACCAGGCCGATCAGCAGGGAGAGCGGGATCGACACCATCACCACCAGGCCGGCGCGCGGCCCCAGCGGCAGCAGGGTGATCAGCACCAGGGCCAGGGCGATGCCGAAGTCGCGGAACAGGTTGTTCAGCCGGTGCTCGACGTTCTTGGCCTGGACGAAGCCGCGCTCCAGCTTCACCCCGGCCGGCAGGGTCTTCTCGTAGTCGTCCAGCACCTTGTCGACGGCCTTGGTGATCCGGGCGACGTCCTGGCCGTCCTTCTGGGTCACCGTCACGAACACGGCCCGCTTGCCGTTGAAGCGGGCCAGGTGGGTGGGCTCGTCCTGGGCCCAGGCCACGTCGGCCACGTCGCGGACCCGCACCACCTGGCCGCCGATCGAGCGGACCGGGGTGGCCTTGATGGTCTCCAGGTCGCGGAAGGCCCCGCCGGCCTTGACGTTGAACCGCCGCTCGCCCGCCTGGACCGCGCCGATGGGAGCCTCGGCGCCGTTGGCCTTCAGGGCGTCGGAGACGGCGGTGGCCGGCAGCTTGAGCGCGGACAGCCGGGCCAGGTCCAGCGACACCCGCACCTCGCTGCTGGGCGTGCCCCAGTATTCGGAGCGGCGCACGCCCGGCACGCGGTCGATCTGCTCGCGCAGCCGGTCGGCCACCTTCTCCAGGCGGCGCATGGGCAGGGTGTCGCTGACCAGGGCGGTCTGGATGACAGCCACCTCGGTGGTGCGCACCCGCTCGATCTCCAGACGCGCCAGGCCGGCCGGCAGGTTGCCCCGGATGGCGTTCACCTCGCGCACCACCTGGTCGTACTTGCGCTCGGGATCGACGTTCCAGGTGAAGTGGACGGCGACGACGGCCGCGCCGTCCAGGCTGGTGGAGATCACCTTGTCGATGTCGTCCAGGCCGTAGACCGCGTCCTCGATGGGATGGGCGACCAGCTGCTCCATCTCGGCCGGCTCGGCGCCGGGCAGGACGGCGCGGATCACGACGATGGGCACGGGGAAGTGCGGATCCTCGGACCGCGGCACGTTCAGGAAGGCGTTCAGGCCCAGCATCACCAGCAGGCCGAAGGCGACCAGGGTGAACTGCCAGCGGCGGACCGCGAAGCCGGCGAGGTCGAACTTCATTGGGTTCGTTCCCAACKATGGTTGACCGTTGTCGGCGCCACCCTTTCAACCGTCATCCCGGGCCTTGTGCCCGGGACCCCTCTGTCCGCCGCAAGTGCGGATGAGGCGAACCGCTGGCGGTTCGCTTGCGCTTCACGTGCGAGCTGAACCAGGGGTCCCGGGCACAAGGCCCGGGATGACGGCCGGGAGGGGGATGCGGCGGGGTGCGAAGGCGAACGCATCACTTGCCGCCCGCCTTCGCCGCGCCCAGCGCCTTCGGGTCGGTCACCGTCACCCGGTCCCCGTCCGAGACGAAGCCCGCCCCGGCGGTGATCACCCGCGCCCCGTCGGGCAGGCCGGCCACCAGGGCGTCGTCGCCGTCGAAGCCGCCGAACTGCACCGGCGTGCGGCGGGCGCGTCCATTGTCCAGCCGCAGCACGGCCGCCTTGCCGCCCGAGGCCTCCAGCACCGCCTCGGCGGGGATGCGGGCGAAGGTCGGGCCGCCAAGACCCGAGGGTGTGGCCGGCGCGCGGCTGGCCAGGCGGGCGGTGGCGATCTGGCCGCTGCGCAGGTCGGGCCGGGCCGCGACCTCGATCTCGACGGTCACCGCCCCGGTGCGGGCGTCGGCCGACTGGCCCACGCGGGTGACGTGGCCGGCCAGGACCTGGCCGGGCAGGGCGTCCACGCTCACCTCGACCGGCGCCCCGACGCTGACCCCCGCCACCTCGCGGTCGGGCAGGGGCACGCGCAGCACCAGGGGGCTGTTCAGGTCGGCGACCGTGACCACGGCCTGGCCGGGCTGGACAACCTCGCCGGCCTGGGCCTTGCGCTCCAGCACCACGCCCGAGGCGGGCGAGACCAGTTGGGCCCAGCGCCGGTCGAAGGCGGCGGAATTGTAGGCGGCGGCGGCCGAGCGCACGGCGCTTTCGGCGTCGTCCACCCGCACCTTGGCCACATAGCCCTTGGCGTAGAGGGTCTTGGCCCGCTCCAGGTCGCGGCGGGCCTTGTCGAGGTCGGACGACGAGGCCTGCTGGCGGGCGTCGACGGCGGCGGGGTCGATGCTGGCCAGCACCTGGCCGGCCCGGACCGGGTCGCCGGCCTCGACCCCGACCCTGGTCAGCACCCCGGCGATGCGGAACGACAGCGCCATCTCGCGGCGGCGCTCCAGGGTCCCGGTGGCGGTGACCCCGCCGGACGCGCGCGGGGCGGAGACGGCGACGGCCTCCACCGCCTGGGGCGGCGGCGGGGCGGCGGGGGTCTTGGCGGGACCGCAGGCGGCGAGGGTCAGGGCGGCTGCAAGGACAGTGATTGTGACGCCCGCCCCCAACCTTTCCACCGTCATCCCGGGCCTTGTGCCCGGGACCCCTCTGTCCGCCGCAGGTGCGGATGGGGCGAACCGCCGGCGGTTCGCTTGCGCCTCACGTGCGAGCTGAACCAGGGGTCCCGGGCACAAGGCCCGGGATGACGAGCCGAAAGGAGAGGGACGAGGTTCCGACGCCGATGGGCCGCTGGCGCCGCTCGCGAGATCATCGATCCGTCCACGCACAGCCCAACCCCTCGACTATCGATCAGTGATAAGTTATCAGTGATAGATTATCGCGTCTTGTCAAGCCGCCTCCACTCGGAGAAAGGTCGGAATCGATGAAGTCGCCTCAGGTCCGATCGCCGCGTAAACCCAAGGGCCAAGGCGCCGAACGCAGGGAAGAAATCCTCGACGCGGCCCTGCGGCTCTTCGCCGAAAAGGACGTGCACGCGGTCTCGACCCGGCAGATCGCCGAGGCGGCCGGGATCAGCCAGCCGGCGCTCTACGCCTATTTCGCCACCAAGGACGACCTGATCGCCGAGCTGTGCGTGCGGGCCTTCGCCAGGCTCAAGGCGCGGATGGACGACGGCAAGTCGCGCTGGACGCCGACGCCCGAGATGTTCGACCGGGCGATGATGACCTATATCGACTTCGCCCTCAGCGAGCCCGACGCCTACCGCGTGGCCTTCATGGTCGAGAAGGGGCCCGAGGGGTCGTTCCACGCCCGCACCGGCGGGCGGCCGATGGCGGCGGGCATGGAGGCCTTCCAGGGCTTCGTGGCCATGATCGCCGACCTGCACGCCGCCGGCCTGACCCACGACGACGATCCCCTGCGCCTGACCCAGACCCTGTGGGCCGGMCTGCACGGCCTGGTCTCGCTGCTGATCGCCCGGTCGGAATTCCCCTGGGTCGAGCGCGAGGCCCTGATCGCCGGCCACATCGCCATGCTGCGGCGAGGGGCGCTGAAGGGGTGATTTCCGGGGGAACACCCCCTATATCCGCCGTTCCCCATCCTGAACGTCGGAACACCCCCATGGCCAAGCTGCAGCCCCTCGAAACCTTCAGCCTGCAGGAAACCGACGACGGCTACCGCCTGCTGGTCTCGGCCGTCGGCGGCGAGGCGCTCTACGTCTCGATCACGCCCGACCAGATGGACGACATCATCGAGAGCCTGGAAGCGGCCATGGGCGGGGAAGAGGAAGAGGGCGTCGAGGAAGACGAGGCGTTCTGAGGCTCTTCCTGTTTCCATCCATTTCCATTTTCAAACCGTCATCCCGGGCCTTGTGCCCGGGACCCCTGGTTCAGCTGAACTGTGAGACGCAAGCGGTTCGCTGGCGAACCGCCCCCGCTGCACCTGCGGCGGACAAAGGGGTCCCGGGCACAAGGCCCGGGATGACGGTTGTTAAAATTAGAACAAAATGGCAACTTATGGGCATCGAAGTTCGTCGAGGCAATCGATGGTTGGTCGTGAATCCTGGATCGCCGCCTACATCATGGCCGATCGCTATCGGGGCACGCTCTACATCGGCGTGACCAGCGCCTTCGAAACCCGGATGGTTCAACATCGGGAAGGGGTCTTTCCAGGTTTCACCAAGCGGTATGGCCTCACCCGGCTGGTCTGGTACGAGGAGCATGACCTGATGACCGAGGCCATCCAGCGTGAGCGGTCGTTGAAGGAGTGGCGGCGGCAGTGGAAGATCAACCTCATCGAGCGGGACAATCCGCGATGGGATGACCTCTACGAAGCTGCGTTCGAGTGGACGCCGGTTCCCCGTCAGGTTTGACGAACCCTCACTCCCCCTGCGTCAGCACCTGGCCGTTGATCAGTTGCTGGCCCAGCATCTTCACCACCTCGGGGCTCTGGGCGAACTTGCCGTGGTTGAGGCTGTCGCCGGCCTTCAGCTTGGTCAGGTCGATGACGGTGATGTGGCCGTTGGCCTCAAGCTTCGAGCGGAAGGGCTCGCGGCTGGGGTCGATGGCGCCCAGGCGCAGCAGGTTGCCCGACAGCAAGCGCGAGACCATCAGGGCCCGGTCGTCGCGCGACACGAAGATGGTGATATGCGGCGGGTTCGGCCCCAGGGCCTGGACCTGGTGGGCGAACACCTGCGGGTCGATGTCGGGCGAGGCCAGGACCACGTTGTTGATCTTGGCCGGCAGGCCGCCGCGGCGGATGGCCAGCTGGCGCAGCGCCTCCATGGTCAGGTAGGTGCCCATCGAGTGGGCCACCACGGTCATCTCCTTGACCGCCGGGGCGTCGGCCGCCTTGGTCAGGGCCTCCTCCAGGGCGTCGCGCGAATAGATCGCGCTGTCGCGGTCGTACTGGTAGTCCAGCAGCTTGCCGCGCGAGGGCCAGGTGAACAGCAGCGGCGCGGCGTCGGCCTGGGAGTCGGCCACGAACTGGGCGTAGCGGTAGACGGCGCTCTCGAACCGCGTGTTGAAGCCGTGCACGAACACCAGCAGCCGCGCGTGCTCGCCGCCCATGCGGTTGAACCAGGCCAGGGTGTTGGCCTTGTCGGACGGGGCCAGGCTGACGGTGGTGAACGCGGTGGCCGGGTCGGGCGGCTCGTGCTTGGGCCACTCGACCGCCCCGACCTTGTGGTTGGGCGGCACCGAGACCACGATCTCGGCGGCCGAGGCGCTGGTGTCGCGCTCGCCGCCGTAGATCACCCCGGGCGCGGGCGAGGCGGCGCGGGTGGTGACCACCAGCATGTCGATATGGCGCGCGCCGGGCGGGGCGGGCGCGGCGGTCGGCAGCAGGAAGCCCTTGGGCGTGCTTCCGCAGGCGCTCACCAGGATCGCGGCGGCCAGTGCGGCGATGGGGCGACGGACGGCCACGGCGGTCTCCCAGGCGGAAGGCGCATCGTGGACCATGCCGCGCCTGGGTAAATGGGGCGATCCCCGGACGGAGCGTCCTCCGCCCCCTATGGGGGCGGACAGGCGGCCCTCCGCCCCCTATGGGGGCGGACAGACGGCGTAGCCGTCAGGTGGGGGCAAGTGGGTGCGCCGCTGAGCCCGTCACCCACTTGCCCCCTACGGGTCGCTTCGCGACCGTCTTCCCCCATAGGGGGAAGAAGCTGTAGCTGCTAGACACCGCCCCTATGTCCCGCTTCACCCCTTCCGCCGGCCTGCGCGCCGCCTTGCCTTACGTCTGCCTGCTGGGCGCGATGGTGTCGCTGTGCGCGGGCACCTCGTTCGCCAAGACGCTGTTCCCGCTGGTCGGCGCCCAGGGGACCAGCGCCTACCGCGTCGGCTTCTCGGCCCTGATCCTGTGCCTGATCTGGCGGCCCTGGCGGATGCCGATGACCCGCAAGGACCTGATCGCCGTCGCCTGGTACGGCGCGGTGATGGGGGTGATGAACCTGTGCTTCTACATGGCCCTCCGCACCATCCCGCTGGGCCTGGCCATCGCCATCGAGTTCACCGGGCCGCTCAGCCTGGCGATGATMCATGCGCGCAAGCCGATCCACTTTTTCTGGATCGCCCTGGCGGTGGCGGGCCTGGGCCTGCTGCTGCCGCTGGGCGACGTCAGCCTGAACCTCGACCTGGTCGGGGTGGCCTTCGCGGCGGCGGCGGGGGTGTGCTGGGCGCTGTACATCGTGGCCGGCCAGCGGACCGGGCACCTGCACGGCGGCCGCTCGGTGGCCCTAGGCATGGCGACGGCCGCCCTGGTCATCGCGCCCTTCGGCCTGGTCACGGCGGGGGCGTCGCTGCTGAACCCCACCGCGATCGGCCTGGGCCTGGTGGTGGCGGTGGTGTCCAGCGCCATCCCCTATTCGCTGGAGATGGTGGCCCTGCGCGGCATCTCGAAACGCAGCTTCGGGGTGATGCTGAGCCTGGAGCCGGCGGTCGGCGCCCTGGCCGGCCTGCTGGTGCTGGGCGAGCATCTGGTCGGCCGCCAGTGGCTGGCCATCGCCTTCGTCATCGCCGCCTCGGTGGGCACGGTGGTGACGGACCCGTCGCGCAAGCAGGCCGAGGCGCCGCTACACGACTAGCAACCGGGGACACGCCGCAAGGGCATGTCCCCGGTCTGTTACTCCGCCGCGTAGACCACCGGGTGCACGTGCGCCCACAGGTGGGCCCGATACGTGTCGAAGCACTGCTCGCCGCAGATCAGGCGCATGACCGCGCCCTCGGCGATGAAGCGGGCGCAGTGGGGGAATTCGCTGACCAGGGGATGCAGGGCCTCGGCGTTCCAGGCCTTGGAATGCTCGACGTCCAGCTGGGCGTGCAGGGCGAAATACTTGCGGGCCGAGGGCGAGACGCCCAGGCGCTTGAGGCCGGCGTCGACGCAGGCCACGCGGCCGGGGGCCGTCAGCTCGACCACGCCCAAGGCGCCGATCGACTGGTAGGTGTAGCGCCGGGTGGTGGCGAAGGCGGTCATGGTGTTGGCCAGGGCCAGGGACTGCCACAGGGTGGAATCGATGGTTGGCGTCAGGCCCAGGACCTGCGTCGTGCGGGTCAGCATCGGGCCATGCATGCCGGCGGCCGCGCCGCGGCCCATCTCGTCCCAGTAGTTGCGGGCCAGCTCCAGCTTGGCGCGGTCGCTGACCTTGACCTGGGTCATGGCCACCAGGTCGTCGAAGCCGGCCTCGCCGGCCGCCTCCTGGGTCAGGAACCATTGCAGGTCCGGCAGGCTGGCGGCGCCCTCGAGCCAGTCGAACAGCGGGTCGTCCTGGCCGGGGCCGGTCTCCCGCAGCTGTTCGAACCAGGCCACGAAGTCGTCGGCGTCCGTCGGGACGGCGGACACCAGCGGCAGGATGTGGTCGCGGAACTGCTCGACATACTCGCCCTCGATCCGCTTCATCCGGGCGTCGTCCGACAGCTCGGCCCGCCAGTCGGGGTCGGGCGTCCCGACCGCCAGGCGGCGGTGGTTCCAGTGCGCCAGGCCCCGGTGCAGGGCCTCGGCGTCGGGGAATTCCGGGGTGAAGGCGCCGATGCGCGCCAGTCGTTCGCCACCAAACACGGCGTGCTCCTGTGGGGTCTCTTTACGGAAATCGCGGACGGAAAAGGCCGCCCCGGGGAGGGGGCGGCCTCGTCGTCCGGTGACGAGGATCAGCGTTGGCCGGTGTTGCCCGGCTCGATGGCGCCGGTGTCGACGCCGCCTTCCAGGCCTTCGTCCAGGCCTTCGACGCGCGTGCCTTCGACGCCTTCGTTCAGGCCGTCGTCACGGCGCTGGCCCTGCTGGTTCTGCTGGCCCGGCGCGTTGCGCGCGGCGTCGTCCTGTTGCTGCTGCGGAGTGCGCGTCTCGCCCTGCTGGTTCTGCTGGTCGGCCTGCCGGCGCTGGTCGTCGGACGGCTGCTGCTGCAGGTTCTCGCGGTTGTCTTGCTCGCCCATGGTCGTGGTTCCCTGATCGCGCCGGAGGCTTCCGGCGGGGAGATCAACGGGGCGCGGCGGCGGGTGTTCCTAAGTCGAGAAATCGACGAAAAGCCGCGCATCGGCGCTTATTCGATCCGTATGCTGATCTTTATAACTCCCTTATGCCCGGACCGGGAATCCGCATGGAGCCCTTATGCCCGTCGGGCGTAGGCCGTCGCTCCCTTGGACGGATCCGCGTAGCCGATGGCGCATACCTCTCCCGAACCGGCCGAGCCGGCCGCCCGCGCGGCCCGGTTCGGCGCCCTGTGGCTTGGCGCCCTGGGGGTGGTGTTCGGCGACATCGGCACCAGCCCGCTCTATTCGATGCGCGAGGCCCTGGCCCACGCCGGGGCGGTCGACCCGCGCCTGGCGGTGTTCGGCGTGGTGTCGCTGGTGTTCTGGGCCCTGACCCTGGTGGTCACGCTCAAATACGTCGTCATCGTCATGCGGGCCGACAACGGCGGCGAGGGCGGCACCCTGGCCCTGATGGCCCTGGCCCAGCGCGCGATGAAGAAGCGCTCGGCCTGGCTGATGCTGCTGGGCGTGGTGGGGGCGGCCCTGTTTTACGGCGACGGCCTGATCACCCCGGCGATCTCGGTGCTGTCGGCGGTGGAGGGCCTGACGACCGCCCCGGTGATCGGCCCGCACTTCGCCCCGTTCGTCCTGCCCCTGGCCGCCGCGATCCTGCTGGGCCTGTTCGCGGTGCAGATGCGCGGGACCGAGACCATGGGCAAGTTCTTCGGGCCGATCATGCTGGTCTGGTTCCTGACCCTGGCCGCCCTGGGCCTGCCGCACGTGCTGGCCCGGCCCGAGATCCTGGCCGCCCTGAACCCGATGCACGCCGTCCGCCTGCTGGTCGCCGACGGCCCGCTGGGCGTGACCATCCTGGGCAGCGTCTTCCTGTGCGTGACCGGGGCCGAGGCGCTGTACGCCGACATGGGCCACTTCGGCAAAGCCCCCATCCGCCTGGGCTGGCTGACCGTGGCCCTGCCGTGCCTGATGCTGAACTATCTGGGCCAGGGGGCCCTGTGCCTGGCCGACCCGAAGGCCATGGCCAACCCGTTCTTCGGCCTGATCCCGGACGCCTTCTACTGGCCGGTGATCATCCTCACGACCCTGGCCACCATCATCGCCAGCCAGGCGGTGATCACCGGCGCCTTCTCGGTCACCCAGCAGGCGGTGCAGCTGGGCCTGCTGCCGCGGATCAACATCAAGCGGACCAGCGAGACGGTGGCCGGCCAGATCTTCGTGCCGCCGATCAACGCGGCCCTGGCCGCCGGGGTGCTGTTCCTGCTGTTCATGTTCCGCACCTCGTCGAACATGGCCTCGGCCTACGGGGTGGCGGTGACCACGACCATGGTGGTGACCGTGATCCTGCTGGCGGTGGTGATGCGCGGCTACTGGAAGTGGCCGCTGTGGGCCTGCGCCCTGCTGCTGGCGCCGTTCCTGGCGCTGGACCTGGTGTTCATGGGCGCCAACGTGCTGAAGATCGCCGACGGCGGCTGGGTGCCGCTGGTCGTGGCCGCCGCCATCGTCGTGGTGATGTGGACCTGGCGCGAGGGCGCCGACATCGTCCACGTCAAGGCCCACCGCGACAACATCCCCCTGGCCGACCTGATCGCCACCCTGGAGGCGCGGCCGCCGCACCGCGTGCCGGGCACGGCGATCTTCCTGACCGCCGACCCCGAGGTCGCGCCCACGGCCCTGCTGCACAATCTCAAGCACAACAAGATCCTGCACGCCGACAACATCGTCATGAGCGTGGTCACCGCCGACCGGCCGCGCGTCGACGAGAAGGACCGCATCGAGATCGCGCCGCTCGGCGGGGACTTCAAGCGGGTGACCGTCCGCTACGGCTTCATGGAGACCCCCCACATCCCGCGCGCCCTGGGCAGCTGCCGCCGCCGGGGCCTGGCCTTCGACCTGATGTCGACCTCGTTCTTCGTCGGCCGCCGCACGGTGATCGCCTCGCCGCACGAGGGCATGCCGCTGTGGCGCGACAAGCTGTTCATCTGGATGGTCAAGAACGCCGCCGACCCGGTCGACTTCTTCCACATCCCGGCGGGCCGGGTGGTGGAGATGGGGTCGCAGGTGGTGGTGTAGGGGCGTCTCGCGCGGGCGGTTGCGAACCGGCGCATCCGGGGCTCTTGTGCGGGCTCGGTCTTTGGGGGACGCGATTCCATGCTCGTCACGATGCGCTTGTCCTTCACGTCCTCCGACACGAGCGAGGCGGTGGGCCAGACGGTGGAGGCCTTCGGCGCGGGACTGGCGCGGGCCTGCGCGCGCGAGGCCCGCTTMGAGAAGATCGGCCAGCTGGCTTTCCACTTCGGCGTGGCCCATCCCGCCCGGGCCGACCCAGGCAAGGGCCGGGCCAGCTATTCGCGCGGCATGGACATCTTCTTCACCGAGGACTGGCTCGACTACGACGCCTGGGTCGGCGACAGCTGGCCCGACCGCGTGCGGGCGGTCGCCCGAGGCGCCCAGGCGGCGCTGGCGCGGGTCCACAAGACGCGGCTGAGCCCCGAGGAGCGCGCGGCGGTGTCGCGGGCGATCGAGCAAGAGGCGCAGACGCTGGCCCTGGCGCCGCCGGAGCGGCTGGGAGCCCTGGGGCCGATCTACGCCTACGACGACGGCTCCATCGGTTTCCAGTCGCCGGCCGCCTTCGCCGCCGTCCTGGGAAACCGGCGCGGCCGCCAGATCCAGCCGTCCGAGATGCGTGAGTTCGCCCGCCAGAGGGCCGAGGCCGAGCAGGCGATCGAAACGGTCAAGCTCTACAAGCGCGAGGCCGGACGGCTGCTCTATCGCGAGGCCTGGGTCGACGGCGAGGCGGTGGTCGAGCACACGGGCGTCTACGGCGAGCGGGGGGCGGTCCAGACCCACCCGGCGGCGGGCTTGGCCCGCCAGCGCGAGGTGATCGCGACCTTCGTGGCGGCCGCGACGGCGGACGGTTTCAAGGCTGTCCCGGAGGACAGGCTGGTCGGCCTGACGGTCAGCATGGCGATCGACGGCATGGGCTCGCGCGCCGACCTGAAGCGGCGTCACGCCCTGGAGGCCTTCCTCGACGAGGTGACGGGCTGGCGGGGGCTGGGCCACTGCGACGGCGGCTCCATCGGCTCGGGATCGATGGAGGCCTTCTGCCTGGTGGTCGACCGGGCGATCGCCGCCGAGGTGATCGCGCGCGAACTGGCCGCCTCGCCGTTCGCCGATTTCAAGGTGGAGCCGGCCTGAGGCGTCGGCTTCGTTTTGAACCCTCTGGCTAAGCGTCGCCATAACGTTTAGGCGTTCCCTGGGGTTGAGTTCAGAGTTCTGGGGGCGTCTTGAGGAAATTCGCGAGCATGGCGAGCGCACTGGCGTTCGCCGTCGTCGCCACGGGCGTCAGCGCGCAGGCGGCGGAGACCGCGCCGGCGGCGACAAAGGTCGATCACGCGTCCCTGACGCCCGATCCCAGCATCAAGCGCGGGACCCTGCCGAACGGCGTGCGCTACCTGATCATGCGCAACGCCGCGCCCAAGGGCGCGGTGTCGCTGCGGTTCGCGATCGACGTGGGCAGCTACGAGGAGACCGATCCCGAGCGCGGCCTGGCCCACTTCATCGAGCACATGGCCTTCCGCTCGACGCGCGGCTTCCCGAACGGCGCGACCGACAAGGTCTTCGCGCCCTGGGGCGTGGCGTTCGGGCGCGACCAGAACGCCGCCACGACGTTCTTCTCGACGACCTACCAGCTGGACATGCCCGCGCCCGACCAGACGCAGCTGAAGACCGGCTTCGGCTGGCTGCGCGACGTGGCCGACGGCATCGTCTTCTCCGACGAGTCCGTGAACCTGGAAC
Organism: Caulobacter sp. 05T431; assembly: GCF_056665975.1. Classification (NCBI taxonomy): domain Bacteria; kingdom Pseudomonadati; phylum Pseudomonadota; class Alphaproteobacteria; order Caulobacterales; family Caulobacteraceae; genus Caulobacter; species Caulobacter sp. 05T431. Next base: position 136,031 of record NZ_JBFTKU010000021.1, read on the forward strand.
GCGGCGTCGTGCTGGCCGAGATGGAGGCCCGCGGCAACCCGCTGGCGACCGCCCAGGAGACCGCGGGCAAGTTCCAGGGCGGGTCCCAGCGCTCGGTCAACCGCCAGCCGATCGGGACGCTGGAGACGCTGGAAGCCGCCCGGGCGGCCGATCTCAAGCGGTTCTACGACAGCTGGTATCGCCCCGAGCACGCCGTGGTGACCGTGGTCGGCGACATGCCGGTCGAGGACATGCAGGCGATGGTCGAAAACGCCTTTTCCAGCTGGACGGCGCGCGGGCCCAAGCCTGTCCGGGCCAAGATCGTCCAGCCGCCTCCGGGACGGGCCCAGGACGCCCTGGCCCTGCCCGGCGAGACCCTGCCCACCGTGCTCAGCGCCTGCGTMATCCGTCCCGGCGAGCCTCTGGGCAAGGACGATGTCGAGCGCCTGCGCCGCCGCGTGCGCACCCAGGTGTGGCAGACGATCCTGAACCAGAGGCTGGCCCAGAAGGCGGCCGCCAACGAGGACCGCCTGCTGGGCGCGATGGCCGTGTCGAGCGACGCGCGCGACCTGGCGGCCACCTGCCTGGTCGCCATGCCGACCGACGACGGATGGGCCGAGGCGCTGCGGGCCAGCGAGGCCGAGCTGAACCGGTTCGCCAAGGACGGCCCCACCGAGATCGAGGTCGAGAAGGCCGTCGAGGTCACCCGCGCCGGCCTGCGCGGCGCGCTGGACGGGGCGCGTTCGCGGACCTCGTCGAGCCTGGCCAACGACATCGTCGCCAAGGCCCTGGTCGGCGACGTGGTGACCAGCCCGGCCGACGCGATCTACGCCTACGACCTGGCGGTCGAGGACATGACGCCCGACGACGTCAAGGCCAGCTTCGCCGCCGACTGGTCGGGCTCGGCGCCCCTGCTGGTGATGACCGGCGCCAAGCCGGCGTCGCGCGAGGCGCTGATGGCCGCCTGGACCCGMGGCGTCGGCGAGACGCCGCAGGCCCGCTACGCCGACCGCGCCGCCCAGACCTGGGGCTACACCAACTTCGGCAAGGCCGGGAAGGTGGTCCGGCGCGAGGTGGTGGCCGATCCCGGCTTCACCCGCCTGCGCTTCGCCAACGGCCTGGTCCTCAATTTCAAGCAGACCGCGCAGGAGCCCAACAAGGTCGAGGTGCGGCTCAACTTCGGCGCCGGCCGGCGCGAGGTCGAGGACAGTCAGTACGCCGCCGCCGAGATGGGCACGGGAATCGTGCTGGCCGGCGGACTGGGCAAGCACAGCTTCGAGGACATCGAGGCGATGTTCGAGGCCAAGGCGTCCTGGACGTTCCAGATGGGCATGGGGCCGCAAGGCTTCTCGACGCGCAGCATCAGCTTCTCCAGCGGCCTGGACGACCACCTGCAGGTGCTGGCCGCCTACATGACCGATCCCGGGTTCCGCTCGTCCCTGGACGCGCGGCTGCCGACGGCCATCGACATGATGTACCGGACCTTCCTGACCCAGCCGGAAGCCGCCGTGGGCATGGCGGTCACGCGGAAGGTCGCGCCGGACCTGCCGGGCTACGCCCCGACGCGCGAGGCGATGGCCAGCCTGCGGTCGTCGGATTTCGAGCGCGTGTTCAAGCCGATCCTGACGACCGCGCCGATCGAGCTGACGATCGTCGGCGATGTCGACGAGGCCACGGCCATCGCCGACGTCGCCGCCACCTTCGGCGCCCTGCCGGCGCGGTCGACGGCGCCGCGCGACCGGGTCCAGCCGCACTACATGCGCTATCCCGACGGACCGGTCCCGCCGATCCAGATCACGCACGAGGGGCAGAAGGACAAGGCCGCGGCCCAGCTGCTGTGGCCGCTCTACGTCTCGACGCCGGAGCGCCGGTCCGAGGAGTATTCCCTGAAGCTGCTGGCGGCGATCTTCGACACGGCGCTGCGCCGGCGCATCCGCGAGGAGCTGGGCAAGACCTACGGGCCCCAGGTCTTCACCACCGGTCCCGACTTCGGCGACCAGGGCGTGCTGCAGGTCAATATCGACGCGGCGCCCAAGGACATCGACGTCCTGGTGCAGGAGGCCGCCAAGGTCGCCGCCCAGCTCCGCGCCGGCGAGATCACGCCTCAGATGCTGGAGGACGCGCGCCAGCCGATCCTGGCCGCGGCCCGCGCCCGGCGCGAGACCAACGCCTGGTGGGCCGGCGCGATGGGCGGCTCGAACCAGGAGCCGGCGATCCTGCAGGAGGCCCTCAGCTACGAGCCGCTGATGTCGGCGGTGAGCGTCCAGGACGTGCGGGCCGCCGCCGCCAAGTGGCTGGCCCGCGAGCCGATCGTCGGCGTGGCCTATCCCTCGGGTTGGACGAAGTGAGCAGAACCATGATCCGTCCCGTCCTCCTGCCGTCCCTGGCCCTCGCCCTGCTGGCCTCGGCGGCGGCCGTCCCGAGCCTGGCCGACACGACCCTGGCCTCCACGACCCCGGCCGCCGATCCCCTGGCCGCGTGCCTGGCCGGCGGCGACTTCAAGCCCAAGGGCGACCGCAAGAAGGTCGTCGCCGATTGCGACAAGGCGATCGAGGCGGGCGTGGCCGATCCGGCCCAGCGCGCCAAGGTCCTGACCATCCGCAGCCAGGCCAAGTGGCGGCTGGACCTCAACGCCGAGGCCGAGAAGGACGCCGAGGCCGCCCTCAAGCTGGCGCCCGGCGACGCCGACGCCCTGCTGGCGCGCGGCGCGGCCCGTCTGGACCAGGACAAGGCCGACGAGGCGATCGCCGACTTCGACGCCGTGCTCAAGATTCGGCCCAAGGACACCTCGGCCCTGCTGTACCGCGGCCGCGCGCGCCAGTGGTTCAAGGACGACCGCGCCGCCGCCAAGGCCGACTACGACGCGGCCCTGGCGATCGATCCCAAGTCGGTCCGTCTCTACTCGCAGCGCGCCGACCTGCTGCTGGACGACGATCCGGCGGCGGCGGAGCGCGACGTTCGGGCGGCCCTGGCCCTGTCGCCCGACGACGCGGGCCTGCTGCGGCAACTCGGCCTGGCCCTGGAGTACCAGAAGCGCACGGCCGAGGCGTTGAAGACGTACAGCGCCTCGGCGGCGGCCGATCCGACCGACGGCCTGGCCCTGACCTACCGGTCGCTGCTCGAGCTGGGCTCGGACAAGGCCGGCGCGCTGCGCGACGCCGAGGCGGCCATCAAGGTGGACCCCAAGCTGGCCCGGGCCCGCTACGTCCAGGGCCGGGCCCTGGAATCGCTCGAACGGCCCGAAGAGGCCCTCGCCGCCTACCGCGAGACGGTGAAGCTGGACGAGGACTACATGGACGCCTGGATCGCCGTGGCGTTCCTGGAGCGCAAGGCCGAGCGCTACGACGCGGCCCTGGCGGCGGCCGACGCGGGCCTCAAGCGCGAGCCKAAGAACTACGAGATCCTGTTCGAACGCGCCATGACCCTGGGCGCCAAGAAGGACAAGGACCGGGCCATCCAGGCCTATGACGCCGTCATCGCCGTCAAGCCGACCAGCGCCGCCGCCTTCTACAACCGGGCCCAGCTGCGGTCCGACAAGGGCGACCACGAGGGCGCGCTCGCCGACTTCCGCAAGGCGGCCGAGCTGGACCCCAAGGACCTGGACGCCCCGCTCAATGTCGGCATCGAGCTGGGCTATCTGAAGCAGGGCGACGCCGAGCTGAAGGCCTATGACGCGGTGCTGGTCATGGACCCCGGCAATGTCGCGGCCAAGGTCAACAAGGCCATCGTCTACGCCGATCGCGAGGACTGGCCTGCGGCGGTGGCGGCCTACCGCGTGGCCATCCAGGCGGCGCCGAAGCGCTCGGACCTGCAGACCTCGCTGGGCGACGCCCTGACGGCGCAGGGCAAGGACGACGAGGCCAAGCGCGCCTACGACCTGGCCGTGAAGCTGGACCCCAAGGACGCCGACGCCTGGCGCGCCCGCGCCCGGCAGGGGCGCCGGCTGGGCCGCCTGAAGGAGTCGATCGCCGACTATGGCCGCGCCATCGCCCTGGAGCCGGACGACGCCGACCTGCTGGTCGCCCGGTCCCAGGTGCTGGGCCTCAACGGCCAGGACGCCGCGCGCATGGCCGACCTGGACGCGGCGGTGAAGCTGGCGCCCAAGTCGGGGTTCGTCTTCAACAACCGCGGCCTGGCCAACTTCGCGGCCGATCGCAACGCCGCCGCCCTGGCCGACTACGACCAGGCGATCGCCGTCGAGCCCGACTACGAGCCGGCCTACTACAACCGCGCCGACGTCTATATCGACGAGGGCCGCTACGACCGGGCGATCCGCGACCTGAACGCCTCGCTGCGCCTGTCGCCGAACGACAGCATGACCCTGGCCCGCAAGGGCCGCGTCTACTGGCTGGTCAAGGACTACCGGCGCGCGCTGGAGGAGCTGGACGCGTCCCTGGCGGCCGACCCGGGCTATGCCGACGCCCTGCGCTGGCGCGCGGACGTCAGGGACGAGCTGGACGACGCCCCCGGGGCCAAGGCGGACCGGGCGGCCGCCGACCGCGCGGACAAGAGTTGAGGCGCATCGATATTCAATTACCGTCCCTAACCAATCCGTCATTCCCGCCACAGGGGCGGGAATGACGGCGGTATTGGAAAAACCGGTTGAATCTCGATCGCCGGCTAGCCCGCCAGGGCTTCCTTCTTCTCCTCCAGCGCCAGCCAGTCCTCCTCGGCGGTCGCCAGGTCGGCGCGGGCCTTGTCGAGGGCCTTCATCAGCTTGTCGAAGCCGGCGGGGTCCTTGGCGTAGAGGTCGGGGTCGTGGAGCTTGGCCTCCAGGTCGCCGATGATCTTGGGCGAGGCGGCGATCAGGGCCTCGCACTCCTCGAGGCGCCGCTGGTCCTTGTAGGACAGCTTGACGGTCTTCTTCGGCGGGGGCGGGGCGCTGGGGGTGACGATGGCCTTGTGCGAGCCCGTGCCGGTGGCGAAGTCGCCGGCCGCGCCGCGCGCGCCCTTGAAGAAGTCCGGGGCCTGGTCGATCAGGTCGGTCCAGCCGCCGGGCGTCTCCAGCACCTTGCCGTGGCCGTTCATGGCGATGGTCGAGGTGGCCAGGCGATCGATGAAGTCGCGGTCGTGGCTGACCAGGATGAGGGTTCCCTCGAAATCAGCCAGCACCTCTTCCAGCAGGTCCAGGGTGTCCATGTCGAGGTCGTTGGTCGGTTCGTCCAGGACCATCAGGTTGGTCGGGGTGGCCAACGCTCTGGCCAAGAGCAGGCGGTTGCGTTCCCCGCCCGACAGGCTGGTGACCGGCTGGCGCAGCTGGGCCTCGGTGAACAGGAACTCCTTGGCGTAGCCGGCCACGTGCTTGGGCTGGCCGCGCACCAGGATCGAGTCGCCGCCGCCGGGGGTCAGGAAGTCCCACAGCGTCATCTTCTCCGACAGCGCCATGCGGTTCTGGTCGACGTAGGAGATCTCCAGGTTCGTGCCCAGGGTGATGGTCCCGCTGTCGATCGGGATCTCGCCCAGCAGCATGCGCACCAGGGTGGTCTTGCCCGCCCCGTTGGGACCGACCAAGGCCACGCGGTCGCCGCGCAGGATGCGGGTCGAGAAATCCTGGACGATCACCCGCTCGCCGAACGTCTTGGTGACGTGCTTGGCCTCGACCACCTTCTTGCCCGAGGTGCCCGAGCTCTCGACGGCCAGGGTCATGCTGCCGCGCTTGTCGGCCTGCAGGTCGCGCTTCTGGGCGCGCAGGTCCATCAGCGCCCGGCGGCGGCCCTCGTTGCGGGCCCGGCGGCCCTGGACGCCGCGCGCCAGCCAGGCGTTCTCGCGCTCCAGCTGCTTGTTCAGGCGGCGCTCCTCGTCGGCCTCGGCGGCCAGCACCTGCTCGCTCCAGACCTCGAACTCGTGGAAGCCCTTGTCCAGGCGGCGCACCTTGCGGTGCTCCAGCCAGAAGGTGCGCTGGGTGACGCGGTTCAGGAAGGCGCGGTCGTGGCTGACGATCAGGGCCGCGCACTTGGAATTGGCCAGTTCCTCTTCCAGCGTCTGGATGGCGAAGATGTCCAGGTGGTTGGTCGGCTCGTCCAGCAGCAGCACGTCGGGCTGCTCGGCGAACGCCCGGGCCAGCGCGGCACGGCGGCGCTCGCCGCCGGACAGGCCCACCGTGCTCTTGGCGTAGTCCAGGCCGAAGTCGGCCAGGGTGGCGTGGGCCTCGTAGTCCTCGGCCCCGCCGGCCGTGCAGTAGTCCAGCAGGGTCTCGCCGGTGATGTCCGGCTCCTGGCTGACATAGACGATCTTGGCGCCCGGCTGGGCGGCGCGCTCGCCGCTGTCGGCCTCGATCCCCTGGGCGGCCAGGATCTTCAGCAGGGTCGACTTGCCGGCCCCGTTGCGGCCGACCAGGCAGGCGCGCACCCGCGGCTCCAGCGCCAGGTCGACCCCGTCGAACAACGGCTTGGCCCCATCGGCGAGGCGGACGTCCTTGAGGGCCAGGACAGGGGCGCGAGTCGGGGAAGCCATGATCGAGAGGGTCTAACTGTCGGACGGGAAGGGGAGGAGATGGGGGCGTATAGCAGGCGGGGCGAGGGGGCGGTGGGATTTATTGGGGCTTGCCCCGGCGGGCGAAACTAGCGCTACCTTGGCGAGCATGACAGACGCCGCCGAACCCATCGCCAAGCCCTATCGCGTCCACATGGTCGCCGCCGTCGCGGTGGCCGGCCTGCTCTGGCTGGCCGACGGACGGTTGTGGCCCTCGGTCGTGGACCGCCTGGGCGGCTCTTTCTTCTGGCTCGCCATGGTCCTGCAGTGGACGCTGGGCTCCTGGCTCGCCAAGTCCCGGCTGGGGCGGGTCCTGATGGTGTTCCTGTATGGCGCGTTCCTCTGGCTGGCCGCCGAAGGGCTCTGCGCGCGCGCCGCCGAGAGCAGCGGCGCGCGCACGCTGATCCTGCTGGGCGGGGGCTGCGTCCTGGCGGTGATCGCCGCCAACGCGATCTGGGACCGGGCGCCCCAGGCCTGGCGCGCCAGGATGGCGGCGTCGCGGCTCACCTACGGCGTCGGGTCCTGCGTGCTGCTGGCGCTGGGCGGCGGCTTCCTGTGGACCTTGATCGGTGCGGTCGACGAGGGCGTCGGCGCGGGCGCGCGGATCGGCCTGACCGCCTTGCTGCTGGCCATGGGCGGCGGGCTGGTCCTGGCTCTCTGGCGGCTGGAGGGCTGGGCCCGCACCTTCGCCTGCTGGGCCGTGGTCGGCTTGACCTGGATGGGCATCATGACCGGCCTGGCCACGGGCGCGGAGCCGTCCGGGATCGGCCTCGGCGGCTGGCTTCTGGCGGCCCTGCCGCCCCTGATCGTCGGCGCGGTGCTGCTGGCGTACTACCGGATCAACAGGGCTTACAGGGTTTAGGGACGTAAGCGGGCTTAGGGCGCGGCTATGACGGGGACATGCCCTTGGGCGTGTCCCCAACCGCATCACCGCTTTTGGCGTCCGTAAGCAGCCGCCCTGCGTCGAGCGCGTCGCGAAACCGCTGACGGCAGCGCTCCGACACGTCCGTGTCGAAGAAGGTGGTGATTTCTGGCCCTAGCAAAGTCGCCAGCGGTGCGGGCGAGAGCAGGTCGTCGGTTCGTCCCGCCAGATGCGCGCCCACACTGGACCAGGGCCAATCGAGCGCCTTCGACACCAAGCCGGCTCGGACGGGGTTGAGGCCGACATAGCGGGCGCACAGGAGAAAGTAGCGTTCGTCCATTGGCGAGGAGCCGAAGCGACCCTGCCAGAGGTGTCCGGTCCAGCCCTGCTTCTGATTGATCAGCCAAGTGTAGCGCTGGTGCGTCGCGCCTACGGCCTTGGCTAGGCCGTCCACTGTTTCAGGCGTGGCGATCAGATGGACGTGGTTGGGCATCAGGCAATAGGCCCAGACTTCCACGTTGGCGGCCGCGAAGGCCTCAGCGGCGATCTCGATATAGGCGCGATAGTCGTCCGGGCTGAAGAAGGTGGGTTGCCGACGATTCCCACGCTGGATGATGTGATGGGGCGTTCCGGGGATCACCACGCGCGCCGATCTCGGCATGGATATCATTCCTAATTGTTCTTATTTTGTTCTATTTTTGATCGAGGCGCAAGCTCCTGCCGGTGATATGGCCTTGGGGCGTGTTTCCAATCGTAGACGCGGGAGTTCGAGGAAACCGGGGATGATCTTGGGGACACGCCCAAGGGCATGTCCCCGTCTACAAACGAAAAAGGGGCCGCCCTCGCGGGCGGCCCCTCCATCTCATCGGGGTTCGTACTGGTGAACCCCGTACGCGAGATCTCTTTTGCGTGGCCGCGTGATGGCCGCCGAAACCGGCGACCACTTTCGGCTATCACGCTAGGTCGACTAGTACTTCAGGCGGACGCCCACCCGGAAGTAGCGGCCCACGATGCCCGACTGCGAGTAGGTCGGGTTCCAGTTCACGCCGGCGTAGTTGGCCGGGTTGAACATCGGGCCGGTGTCGAACAGGTTCATCACGTCGGCGTAGACGGTGGCCTTCTCGTTCACGTCGTAGGCGCCCGTCAGGTCGACGGTCGTGAACGACTTGACGCGGCAGTTGAAGGCGGCGTCGCCGTAGAGGCAGCCTTCGGTGTAGCTGTCGTCCACTTCGCGCATGCCGCTGACGTAGCTCATCACGCCCGTCACGTGGACCGGGCCACGCTCGAAGGTGTTGGTCCACGACAGGCGGTTCTTCGGGGTGCCGGCGCCCGACGACAGCACGTACGGCGCTTCCTTGCCGACGTAGTTATACGTCGTGCCGTCCTGCGTGTACTTGTAGTCGAAGATGGTCGTGGCATCGAGGTTGCTGGACCACTTCACGTCGGCCGGCAGGTAGAACGTGGCTTGGACGTTCAGGTCCAGGCCGCTGGTCACCAGCGAGTCGGCGTTGATGTAGGGCGAGCTGACCGAGAGCACGCGCGGCAGGGCCGTCGGGTGTTCCGGGTCGATCGCGTCCGGCGTGACGATGTAGCCGGCCGGGATGGCCTGGCCCGAGTAGTAGGCGGCCAGGGCGACGCCGGCGCTGGCCTGGGCGATCACGTCGGTCTTCTTGATGTGGTAGTAGTCCAGCGAGATGCTGAAGCTGCGGGTCGGGGCCCACACCGCGCCGAGGGTGTAGCTGGTCGACTTTTCCGGATCCAGGTCCGGGTTGGCCGTGGTGATCGACGAGAGCGAGTAGTCCTTGATGTACTCGTTGTTGCCGTGCGAGTCGCGGAAGGCCGCGTACTTGTCCGCCTTGAACGAGAACGTCGTGAAGCCCTGGCTGGCCGAGTTGCCGGCTTCGGAGAACGACGGCGCGCGGAAGCCCTTCGAGATCGTGCCGCGCAGGGCGACCGTCTTGATGGGGGTGAACTTCACGCCGATCTTCGGCGAGAAGTTGCCGCCGAAGTCCGAATAGTGGTCGTAGCGGCCCGAGGCGTTCACTTCGATCTTGTCGGTGATCGGCATGCCCAGTTCGGCGAAGGCCGAGGCCACGGTGCGGTTGCCCTCGGTGCGGGCGTTGCCCAGGCCCTGGGCGTCGTTCACCGGGTTCAGGGCCGGGTCGTTGGTGGCTTCGTAGCGGAACTCGCCGCCCAGACCCAGCTGGGCGTCGCCGCCCGGCAGGCTGAAGACCGGACGCGAAGCCTGGAAGTTGATCGAGTCCAGGTCGGTGGTCGAGGTCTTGGCCAGGTCGGGCGACAGCGCGCTGCGCACGGCTTGGCTGTTCTTGGTCGGGTCGATGAAGTTGTAAGCGCCCGTCTGGATGTCGCTCATCAGCTGCTTGTAGCTGATGAAGCCGGTCAKGGTGCTTTCCAGCGAGTCATGGGCGATCACCAGGTTGGCCTGGTAGTCCCAGTCCATCGCCGAGCCCTTCACGCCGCCCACCAGGCGCAGCATGCGGTTGGTGTAGTCCGACGTGGCCGGGATGTCGCTCCAGCGGTACTTGGTCAGGGCGTACTGGCCGCTGGCCGCGAACGGGTTGTTCGGGTTCAGCTGGCGGTCGGCGGCGGCGGCGCAGTTGGCGCCGGCCGAGCAGATCCACACCGGCAGGACCAGGTTCGACAGGTTGTTCGGCGTGCTCGAGGTGAGCGTCGTCGGGGTGCCGTTCACCGAGGTCTTCGACTGGACGAAGCTGCCCGACATGTAGGCTTCGAGGTTGTCGGTCGGCTTGATCGTGAAGCGGCCGTAGATCGCGGCGCGCTCCTGCTTGGGCTGGATGTCGGCGAAGTTGGCGATGTTCTGGGCGCAGTAGGTGCCCATCGAGACGCCGTCCTCGTCGAACTGCTCGGTCAGCGGGGCGTTGCTGGCGCAGGTGCGCAGCGGCTGCCAGACCGAACCGTCGACCGCCAGGCCGGTGGTCAGGTCGTTGCCGGTGATCGTGGCCGGCTTGACGTTGCCGTAGAAGGTGCTGCCGCCGGTCTGCGGGTTGTTGTTCTGGCCGCCGGGGATCGAGGTCAGGTCGTTGGTGTTGTACGGGAAGCCGCGCTGGTCGCCCTTGATGCGCTTGTCCAGCTGGTACTCGACGTCGAGGTAGACGTTGTACTTGTCGGTATCCAGGTCGCCGTAGCCGACGTCGCCGGTGAAGCGGAACTGGTCGCCGCCGCCGTGCTGGCTGGTGCCGTACGAGGCGTCGGCGCTCATGCCCTGGTAGTTGGACTTCATGATGATGTTGACGACGCCGCCGATGGCGTCGGCGCCGTACAGCGACGAGGCGCCGTCCTTCAGGGTCTCGATGCGCTCAACGGCGTTGAACGGGATCGAGTTCAGGTCGACGAACGCCTTCTGGCCGTCGTCGGCCAGCGGGTAGTTGGCGTTCCGCAGGCCGTCGATCATGACCAGGGTCGAGTTGACCGACAGGCCGCGCAGCGACACGCCGGTCGAGCCGGCGGCGAAGCCGCTGCCGAAGGCGGCGGGGATCGAACCGGAGTTGTCGGCCGACAGGCTGCGGATGGCGTCCGAGATCGTCGTGATGCCCTGGGCCTTCAGCTGCTCGGTGGTCTGGACCGTGACCGGCGACGGGGTCGCGGTGTCGGTGCGGCGCAGCAGCGAGCCGGTGACGACGACGGCCTCGACTTCGTTGTCGGCGGGCGCGGCGGCCTGAGCAGCCGTGGGGGCGGCCGTGGGGGCGGCGTCCTGGGCGTTCGCGGCGAAGGCGGCGAAGGTGGCGACCCCCGCGATCATCGTCGTCGCGAGCAGGCGCCCGCGGTTGGTCTGCAATTTCATGTCGGTCCCTCCGGGCGCTCGGAGCCTGGCCTGATCGGCCCGCCCGTCCCGTCGCCCTGTCAGTTTCAGGTTTCCCGGAGGACCTCCGTCCCCGGTTGACGCTGGGATAGGAGCCGCTCGAGACGACCGTMAATCGCGGACGCCGTTATGTAATGAATATGTCTAGTACCTGTCACATCGAAGCAACGGCTGATACCCAATTGCGGCAAGAATGGGTCTTTTAGGTGTCAGCGGTGCAATGGGGCGTAGAGAAAACGCCGATATCTAAGCGTCACTATTCAGATGAGTCTTCAAATAGCTCCGTGATCTGAGACTGAATCCTTGCGGTGCTGTAACTACTATAACGTTGCTCATCGACGGTCGATATTTTCAGATTGATTATCGATATGTGTAACCGCACAAATGGTTGATTTCAGGCGGTTTGATGCGCGCCGGAAGTGGTTGCGGGACGGCAGGGATTTTGGGGGGATGGAGCGGGGATGGCGGGGCGCGATACCCTCTCTCWWAGAGAGAGGGAGGGGCCCATGGCGAAGCCATGGGAGGGTGAGTGGTTACACCCTCACCGAAAGGGGCGTCGGCCGTTCGGCCGGCCGTCTTGCTCTTCTTTCCGCGATCCAAGCGTGGCGGAACGGATGGAGATTTCCGGCCGGCGGTGAAACCACTCACCCTCCCACCGCTTCGCGGCGGGCCCCTCCCTCTCTCAAAGAGAGAGGGATTCAGGTTGCCTAGTAAGGCAGCTGCTCCGGCGCCTGGCCCGGCGTGGTCGCCCCCTCCGGCGCCGCCGCGGGCTCCAGTTCCGAGGCCGAGCGGGCGAACTCGGCCGACAGGGTCTCGTAGAAGCCGTTGCGGGGATCGGGCGAGGACTGGGGCTCGGGATCGGGCAGCAGCCACGGGAAGTCGCGCACCGCCACGCCCTCGTGGGCAACCAGCATGTAGCGCCGCCAGATGCTGGCCGGGATGTCGCCGCCGACCACCTTGTTCATCGGCCGGTCGTCGTCGTTGCCCACCCAGACGCCGGTCACGTAGTCGGGGGTGAAGCCCACGAACCAGGCGTCGCGCCAGTTCTGGCTGGTGCCGGTCTTGCCCGCCGCCGGCCAGCCGAACGCGGCCCGCTTGGCGGTGCCCACCTCGACCACCTTCTTCATCATCTTGACCATCATGCTGGCCTTGCTGATGTCGTAGACGCTGGACGGCGTGGCGGGCGCGGTGTGGTTGAAGATCGGCTCGCCGCCCTGGGTGGCGATGCTCTCGATCACATAGGGCTGGACGCGCAGGCCGCCCTGCTGGAACACCTGGAAGCCCGAGGTCAGCTGCAGCAGGTTGACCTCGTAGGCCCCCAGCGCCACCGACAGGTCGGGGTTGGAGGGCAGGCTGGTGATGCCGAACCGCCGGGCCAGGTCGCCGATCGCCGGGCCGCCGGCCTCCTGGGCCAGCTTGACGGCGATGGTGTTGATCGAATTGACCAGGGCGTCCTGCACGGTCATCGGGCCGCGATAGCCGCCGGCGTAGTTCTCGGGCTTCCAGTCGCCGAACTGGACGGGGCCATCGACGCGGATGTCGGTGGGCAGCACCCCCTTCTCCAGGGCGGCGGCGTAGACGAACGGCTTGAAGGTCGAGCCCGGCTGGCGACGGGCCTGGACGGCGCGGTTGAACGGGCTTTCGCTATAGTCGGTCCCGCCGACCATGGCCCGGATGGCCCCGTCGCCGGACAGCGACAGCAGGGCCGCCTGGCGGGCCCCGGCCCCTTCGCCGGCCACGCGGATGGCCTCGCGCACCGTCTGGGCCCCGGCGTGCTGCAGGCGCGGGTCGATGGTCAGGCGCACCACCAGGTCGGGGGTGTTCTGGCCGGCGATGCGCACGGCTTCCGAGGTGGCGTAGTCCAGCACCCAACCGAAGTCGCCCTCGTCCTGGGTTGCCAGGGGCGACAGGCGCGGCGTGTCGTCCAGGGCCCGGCTCTCCTGCTCGGCGGTGATCCAGCCCTCCTTGCGCATGTTGGCCAGGATCAGGCGCGAGCGGGCCAGGGCGCCGGACATGTCGCGGGTCAGGGCCAGGCGCGAGGGGGCCTTCATCAAGCTGGCCAGCAGGGCCGATTCCGACAGGGTCAGCTGGCTGGCGGGCTTGTTGAAATAGGTCTGGGCCGCGCCGTCGACGCCGTAGGTGCCGGCCCCGAAATAGACCCGGTTCAGATAGAGCTCGAGGATCTCGTCCTTGGTCAGCACCCGCTCCAGCTTCCAGGCCAGGTACATCTCCTGGACCTTGCGCTTGGTGATGCGGTCTGGTGTCAGGAACAGGCCCTTGGCCAGCTGTTGGGACAGGGTCGAGCCGCCCTGCACGGTGCGGCCGGCCTTGTGGTTGGCCCAGGCGGCGCGGCCGATGCCGTACAGGTCGATGGCCCCGTGCTTGTAGAACMGCCGGTCCTCGGCGGCCAGGAAGGCCAGGGGCACGTAGTTGGGCACGCCGGCCAGGGTGATGCGCTGGCCGTAGCGCGGGCCGCGGGTGGCGATCACCTGGCCGTTGCGGTCCTCGAACCKGATGCCCGGGGCGCGGTTCACCGCGAACAGGGCCTCGCGCGAGGGCAGGGGCGGGGCGTCCTTCAGGTACTTGAACCAGACATAGGTCCCGCCGGCCCCGGCGGCCAGYAGGCCCAGGACCAGCACGACCAGCAGCGGGATCCACATCCACCGCGCCTTGCGGGCCTTCGCCTTGGCCTTGGCGTGCTTCAAATCCGCGCGGTAGGGCTCTTCCGGCGGCGGTTCCGGAGGCGGCGGCGGGGGCGCGGGAGCGCCGGATTCCGGCGGCCGCGCGGGCTCCTGGCCCGCCGGCTTGTCGTCGAAGCGATAGGGCGGCAGCGTCCAGTCGTTCAAGTCGGCCCCATGGTCCCGTTTGGTCTCAGCGTAATTTGGGTTTAGGACGCCGCGATGATGGCGCGCAAACCTTTCTGGGAGACGAAGTCCCTAAACCAGATGACCGTCCCCGAGTGGGAGAGTCTATGCGACGGCTGCGGCCTTTGCTGCCTGGTTCGCTTCGAAGACGAAGACACCGGCGAGATCATCCCCACGCGGGTGCACTGCCAGCTGTTCGACGAGCATCGCTGCACCTGCAAGGACTATCCCAACCGCAAGAAGACCGTGCCGGACTGCATCAAGCTGACGCCCCACAACATCGAGGGGCTGGAGTGGATGCCGCCGTCCTGCGCCTATCGCCGGCTGCACGAGGGCAAGAGCCTGCCGCTGTGGCACCCGCTGATCACCGGCGATCCGGAGAGCACCCACAAGGCGGGGATCTCGGTGCGCGACCAGACGGTCAGCGAACTGTGCTTCGAGGACCCCGAGGACGCCCTGGACTTCGTGGCCACCGACCTGATGTACGACAAGAGCGACGTCGACTACGACCCCGAGGACTGAGGGTTCTGAACGGGGGCCTCAGCCTTCCGCCCCCCGCTCGTCCAGCGCCGGCCACGGGACGAAGGCCAGCAGCAGGTAGCCGACGAAGACGCCGCCCGGGACCAGGCACAGCGCCACCCACCAGGGCGAGAAGCCGGCGCGCTGGAGAATCCGCACGGCGGGGTACAGGAAGAGGGCGCCGAAGCCGGTCGCGACGAACAGCACGATCAGCCAGTGAATCCAGGACAGGCTTCCCATCGCGGGCTCCTCAAAAACAACGGCCAAGCTTGCTACGGTTCGGGCGCGGCTGACAACCCTGGGCGAAGCGTTCGAGCCGCGCGACCCGGGTCCCGCGCATCGGCATATTCCCCAGCCCGGCAAGGGTTTGCACCGATAGACAGTCTGGGGTCCCAGCCGGATCGTCGCCACGGATCAGGCCTCCGGAGCGCGACCATGGACAGACGGCATTTCACCACCCTGGCCCTCAGTGGTGCGACCCTGGGAGGCCTCGTCTTCACCGCCGTCGCCCGACCCGCCCTGGCGGCCAAGCCGCCGGCCGAGTGGGACGGGCTGGTCAAGGTCAAGGCCAAGAAGTTCGAGCTGGTCTATCTGCGGCCCGGCGCCGACTTCCGCGGCTACACCAAGGTGATCATCGACCCCACCGAGATCGCCTTCGAGAAGAACTGGAAACGGGACTTCAACAGCGACAACCGCTCGCCCTCCATGCAGATCTCCGACAAGGACATCGAGCGCATCTCCGAGGAGGGCCGCAAGGGCGCCACCAAGATCCTCGAGAAGGCCTATACCGAAGGCGGCTATCCGGTGGTCACCGACCCGGCCTCCGACGTCCTGCGGGTACGCACGGCCCTGGTCGACATCACGGTCACCGCCCCGGACCTCGACACCCCCGGGATCGTGCGCAGCTACAGTCGCGACGCCGGCGGTGCCACCCTGGTGGTMGAGGCMCGCGACTCCATGACCGGCCAGCTGCTGGGCCGGGCGGTCGACAGCCGCACCATCGACGACTTCTCGATGGAGTGGCGCAACCGGGTCACCAACCGCCAGGACTTCGCCAACCAGGTCGAGACCTGGGCCAAGAACAGCGTCAAGGGCCTGAACGAGCTGAAGTCGCTGTCGCCGATCGCGGGGTAGGCGGCGCCGACGGGGGCGATCGAGGTTGGACGCGCCTTCCCAACTTCACCGTCATTCCCGCCCTTGTGGCGGGAACCCCTCTGTCCGCCGCAAGGGCGGGAGGGTGGCGCGCCAGCGCGCCAAAGAGCTTCACCTGCCAGCTGAACCAGGGGTTCCCGCCACAAGGGCGGGAATGACGGGCGTTGGGGGGGGGAGGGCTCGCAGGGCTGGTGGACCGACCTCAGTCCCCCTCCGCACGCTTGCCCGACAGCAGGGCGTAGATCGCCATCGCGTGGCCGTGGCCCAGGCCCAGTTCGCCCTTGCCCCAGGCCACCACCTGGCCGGCCTTGACCCCCGGCTTCAGCGCCCCGCCCGCCGACAGCCCGGCCGCGTCGGCGGCCGTCTTCAGCCCGTCGGCGTCGAGGCCGGTCTTGGCCTGGATGGTGTTGAGATAGCCTTGGAAGGACATGGCGGGGCTCCGTGGAGGTTCGGGTCTAGGACGGGCGAGGGGGGATGGAGCCGACAGGGGAAGGGTGATTTTCCCAAGCCTCCTCCTTGCTCCGTCATCCCGGGCCTTGTGCCCGGGACCCCTCTGTCCGCCGCAGGTGCGGAGGGGGCGGTTCGCTGGCGAACCGCTTGCGCCTCACGTGTCAGCTGAACCAGGAGTCCCGGGCACAAGGCCCGGGATGACGGTTCAATTTGGAAACGCCCACCGCCGGCCTTCAAGCCACCAAAGCTTGGCCACACTTCGGTCCGCTATCCAGGGTGCAGTGCCGCAGTCTTGGAGACGTGGAGCGGCATGGCCGAACGGGGGAAGTCATGGGGCGGCGGGGCGCGGACGGCCGCCATCGCTCTTTCGGCCGTCTTCCATCTGGTGCTGTTGGCCCTGCTGGTGCGCTACGCGTCGCGGACAGAGCCCGTCCAGATCGAGCCGCCCACGATCCAGGCCATGCTTTTCTCCTCGGCGCGTCAGGACGTGGGCCGCCGCGCGCGCCTCCGCGCCACGGCGCCGGACGATCGCGACGCCGCGGACCGCGCCCGACGAAAGGCGCGGCTGGCGCAGGCCTTGCCGCTGGGGGACGCGGTCCMGATCGCGCCCGGCGCCGCCCTTCCGT